>NZ_DATJLI010000064.1:0-1520 GCF_035490575.1 Sphingomonas sp.
GTTCAAGGCGATGACGATGGGCAAGCCGATGGTGATGGGCCGCAAGACGTTCGACGGCTTCCCCAGCCCCCTGCCCGGCCGCCGCCACATCGTCCTGACCCGCGACCGCGCGTGGCAGGCACCGGGGGCGGAGGTCGCGCACGATCCCGACGCCGCACTGAGGCTGGCGGGCGACGTGGCGGAGGTCGCGGTGATCGGCGGGGCGGAAATCTTCGCGCTCTACCTGCCCCGCGCCACCCGCATCGAGCTGACCGAAATCCACGCCAGCCCCGACGGCGACGCCACCGTCCCCGCCTTCACCGGCTGGCGCGAAGTCGCCCGCGCCGACCACGCCGCCGACGGCGACCGCCCCGCCTACAGCTTCGTCACACTCACCCGCTGACCCCCGGTCAGAAAGGCCGGGATAGGCAAGCGCATTTACCGTCCGTATAGGCGCGGGCCATGGAGCGGCTGGACGGCGGCTCGCCGGTCCCGGCGGGCGTGCGCGGCGGGATCGTCGCGCTCGGCAATTTCGATGGATTCCACCTCGGCCACCAGGCGGTGATCGGCCGGGCGGTGGCGCGTGCCCGTGCCGAAGGGCGGGCGGCAATCGTCGCCACCTTCGATCCGCACCCGATGCGCTTCTTCCGCCCCGACAGCGCCGCCTTCCGCCTGACCACGCTCGACCAGCGGCAGGAATTGTTCGCCGCCGCCGGGGCCGATGCGATGCTGGTGTTCGGTTTCGACGCCGCGCTCGCCAGCCTCAGCGCCGAACAATTCGCCGATCGCCTCGCCGGGCCGGTCGGTGCGGGCGGGGTGGTGACCGGTGCCGACTTCACCTTTGGCAAGGGGCGCACGGGCAATGTCGCCAGCCTGACGACGCTGGGCGATGCGCGCGGCTTCTCGGTCGATACCGTCGCGCCGGTGCTGGCGGGCGGCGCGCCCGTCTCCTCCAGCCGCATTCGCCAGCACCTGATCGCGGGCGAACCGCGCGAGGCCGCCGCTTTTCTGACCCGCCCCTTCGCGATTCGCGGGGCCGTCGAACATGGCGCAAAGCTCGGTCGTCAGCTCGGCTATCCGACGGCCAACCTGTCGATGGGCACCTATCTGCGCCCGCGCTACGGCATCTATGCGGTACGCGGCCGCCTGCCCGACGGGCGCGTGCTGGACGGCGCCGCCAATCTCGGCATCCGCCCCACGATCGAGGGCGCGCCGACCGAGCTGCTCGAACCCTATTTCTTCGATTTCGACGGCGATCTCTATGGCCAGACGATCGAGGTCGCCCTCATCGACTTCATCCGGCCAGAGGCAAAGTTCGACAGCCTCGACGCGCTCAAGCACCAGATGGCCCGCGATTGCGACACCGCACGGACAATCCTGACAAGCACCTAGCTTGCCGAAGGGGGGGCGAACGCCGTAAGGCCGCGCGCACCCATGACTGACACACCCGAACCCGCACGCGACTGGCGCGACACCGTCTTCCTGCCCAAGACCGACTTTCCGATGAAAGCGGGCCTCGCGCAGAAGGAACCCGCGATTCT
>NZ_DATJLI010000065.1:0-25958 GCF_035490575.1 Sphingomonas sp.
CCCCTTATCGCAGCAGCCGCGCTTCGCCCCACACGACGGGCAGCGCATCGCCCGCCGGTCCGTCGCCCTGCGCGCGCGCGACCAGCTCGACGATCCTGGCGCCGCCCACATCGGCCTCGACCGGCACCGCCGCCTGCCCGGCATGCACTGCCGCCGACCGCGTGACGAGGCGTCCGTCGGCATAAACCTCGAACACCACCGGACGGTCGCGCTGGGTCGCCCCGTCATCGACGCCGACCGTCGCGGCAAAGCGCGTCGCGCCGTCGTTGCGAACCTCGAGCCGTGAGTTGGCGAGCACGCCCAGACCCGTATCGATCCGTTGCCCCGCGACACGCAGCGGCGTCATGAACGGCGACCGGTCCGCCTGCGCGCCGCCCCAACCGGCATATTGCGGATGCTCCCCCGCTCCGCGTGTGCTCATCCAGGGAATGATCGAATGATTGATCGTCGGATCGCCCTTGGGCGCGACGATGCCGTCCGCCGCCGGATTCACCTGTCCGGGCAGTTCGGACACATACATGCCATCGGCCAGCGCCCGCGCGCCGCGTGCGGTGAACACCAGCGTCTGGTGAGGGGCAACCTGCAATTCGGTTTCCTTGGTGAAACTGCTGCTTTTGCCTTCCCACAGGTCGGTCAGCGACACCGGCTGGTCGTCACGCATCTTCAGGTGCTGGGCCGTCAGCACCGCTTTCATCGGGGTCAGGCCACGATTGAACACCGCCACCGCCTTGTCACCATTGGCCAGCGTCTTGACCAGGATCTGCACGTCGTCGGACAGATAGGCGGGCACCGCCTGATGCCCCGCCGGGTCCTGGTTCAGTGCGATCAGCGCCTTGTTGCCGAACAGCGCCAGTTGCGCCGGCGTCGCCTTGCGAAGGTCATATCCGATCAGCAGCGGCGCGTTGGTGATCGCCCACAAGGCGAAGTGCGAGCGCGCCTCGGTCATGTGATTCGCATCGAAATCGCCCTGGCCGATGAACAGCATGTCGGGATCGTTCCACGACCCCGGATGGGCATAGAGCGCGCGCGTCAGCGTCGTGTCGAAATTGGTCAGCATCCGCGACCAGTCCGACGTGATGTCGTCGCTGGTGCGCGACGTGTTGCCGACATCCTTGGCCCAGCTGCGAACGTCCGACGATCCCCACAGGCAGATGGAGAACAGATACTGGCCATCGGGATTATGCCGCTTCAGCGCGTCGGCGACGTCCTGGAACAGCCCCTTGACGACGGGAATGTCGGTGCGGCCGATGGCGTTCATGTCGATCAGCGGATCGAACCGGCGATAGGTGCCGTTGCGAACGGCATCGGCCTCCGCACCCAGCCCGCGCACGCCACATCCATCGACTTTGATGTAATCAAAACCCCATTCGGCGAAATACAGCGCGATGTCGCGGTCGGTGTTGCCGTATAGCCCGACCTCGCGCTCCGCGACGGTGCCTTCGGGCTGGTTCGGGAATTGCGGCGTATAGATCTGGACGCAGCTGTTGCGGCCGATGTCCGAATAGATTCCGGCCTTGAACCCCATGGCGTGCAGCCGGTCGGTCAGCGGCTTGAAGCTGGTGGTGTCGCCCTTGCCGATGTCGGCGGATGGGAAATTGTCGGTGCGGATGACCATCCGCTTGTCGCTCTGGCGCCGTTTCAGCCACCAGCCATCATCGATGTTGATATAGCGATAGCCCGCCGCCGCCAGTCCGCTGTCGCGAATGACCCGTGCCGAGGCCATCAGCTTTTCCTCGTCGATATCGCTGTAAAAGGCGTTCCAGCTGTTCCAGCCCATCGGCGGCACCGGGGCCTGTCCCGCCTGGTTGGCGCTCCACCGCCCCGTCGGGGCCAGCCGATCCGACTGCGCCGCCGCGCCCGTCGCCAGGCTGAGGGCCATTGCCGTGCCCAACAGCATCGTGCGTGCTTTTTCGATCATATCCTCTCCTGCCGATTGACCGCGTTTTTTGTCCGACTAAACTGTTAGCGATAAATTGGGAGAGGAAAATGGGGCTGCGATCGATTCTGGCGGTGGCAGCGCTCGCTGCGCTGGGCGCGCCGGTCGTGGCACAGGACAAGCCCGGCACCGCGCCGGGGTCGAACCCGTTGTTCCGCGAACGGTTCACCGCCGACCCCGCACCGCTGGTCGTCGGCGACACGCTGTATCTCTATGTCGGGCACGACGAGGCGCGCGGCAAAGAGATGTTCACGATGCGCGAATGGCTGGTCTATTCCACCAAAGACATGCGCCACTGGACCGACCATGGCCCGATCATGAAGCCCACCGATTTCAAATGGGCGATCAAGGATGCCTGGGCATCGCAGGTGATCGAACGCGACGGCAAATTCTATCTCTACGCCACCGTCCGGCACGACGACACGCACAAGGGCAATGCGATCGGCGTCGCGGTATCGGACAGCCCGACCGGCCCGTTCGTCGACGCACGCGGATCGGCGCTGATTACCGACGAGATGACGTTGCCCAGCAATCATCCGTGGAGCGACATCGACCCGACGATCTTCATCGATGATGACGGCACCCCCTGGCTCGCCTGGGGCAATGGCAATTGCTACCTGGCGCCACTGAAACCCAACATGATCGAGCTGGACGGGCCGATCCGCGACATCACGCCCCCGCATTTCGAAGAAGCGCCGTGGCTGCACAAGCGCGGGGACCTGTATTACCTGACCTATGCCTCGCTCGACCGGAAAACGCACAAGAACGAGCGGATCTCATACGCCACCGCGCCGTCGATCGAAGGGCCATGGACGCCGCGCGGCGTGTTGACGGGATCGGGCAGGAACAGCTTCACGATCCATCCGGGCATCGCCGAGTTCAAGGGCGACTGGTATCTGTTCCTGCACAACGCGCTGCTGTCGATCGGCGATCAGAAGGGCGCGATCGGCCGCCGCGCCGTCACGGTCGAGCATCTGCAATACAACCCCGACGGCACCATGCGTCCCGTCAGCCAGACCGAAGCCGGCGTGACGGCACCGCCGCCGGCCAATTGACCCAGCCAAAAGGGAGAGAGAATGTCTATCCGCACTGTTCTTGCCGTTGCCACGCTGGCCAGCGTGGCCGTCCCCGTTGCTGCACAGGACAAATACGGCACCACGCCGGGTTCCAACCCGCTGTTCCGCGACAAGTTCACGGCCGACCCCGCGCCGCTGGTCGTTGGCGACACGCTGTATCTCTACACCGGCCACGATGTCGCGCAGCGTGACGAGATGTTCAACATGCAGGAATGGCTGGTCTATTCCACCAAGGACATGAAGAACTGGACCGAACATGCGCCGATCATGAACGTCAAGGACTTCAAATGGGCCAAAAAGGACGCCTGGGCCGCCCAGACGATCGAGAAGAACGGCAAATTCTGGTTCTATG
Organism: Sphingomonas sp.; assembly: GCF_035490575.1. Classification (GTDB taxonomy): domain Bacteria; phylum Pseudomonadota; class Alphaproteobacteria; order Sphingomonadales; family Sphingomonadaceae; genus Sphingomonas. The sequence goes on from NZ_DATJLI010000065.1 coordinate 3,365, forward strand.
CAGCGGTCGAACATGACGACACGCATCCGGGCAAGGCGATCGCGGTTGCCGTATCCGACACGCCCACCGGCCCGTTCGTGGACGCCAAAGGCTCGGCCCTCATCACCAACGAGATGACGCCGAAAGGCACGCATAGCTGGGAAGACATCGACCCGACCGTCTTCACCGACGATGACGGCACGACGTGGATCGCTTGGGGCAACCGGCAGGCCTATATCGCCAGGCTCAAGCCCAACATGATCGAGATCGACGGCGAGATCACCGAAATCACGCCCCCGCATTTCGAGGAAGGCCCCTGGCTGCACAAGCGCGGCGACCTGTATTACCTTACCTACGCCTCGCTCGATCGCAAGACGCACCGGGACGAGCGTATTTCATACTCGACCGCCAAGTCGCTGAACGGGCCGTGGACCTATCGCGGCGAACTGGCCGATTCGGGTAAATACAGCTTCACCATTCACCCCGGTATCGCTGCGTTCAAGGGCAACTGGTATATCTTCATGCATAATGCCACGCTGGCGATCGGCGACCTGAACGGGTCGATCGGGCGGCGCACGGTGACGGCGGAATATCTGCGCTACAATCCCGACGGCACGCTGAAAAAAGTGCCGCATACCGAAGCGGGCGTCACCGCCCCCGCCCCTGCCGACGCGGCGGCCGAATAAGAGACAGGCCGACGATTATCCCGGCTGGCCTTTGACTGATGTTAGCGGTATCCGGGCGTCACCCGGTCTGTATCGCGACAGGAGAGGAACCATATGAACGCGAACCGTCCCCACCGTAACCTGATCGCTGCGAGCGCGCTGGCGCTGGCGCTGGCGCTGGCCGCCTGCTCTGGTGGCACGCCCGATGCCGCCGACAATGCCGCCGGTGCCAACGACATGATGGCCAATGCCAGCGCCGATGCCGTCGGCCCCAATGGCCGCCGCTATCTGTCGCAACCGCTCGTCACCGAAATCTACACTGCCGACCCGTCGGCGCATGTGTGGGGCGACGGCAAGCTGTATGTCTATGGCAGCCACGACATTGACGGCGACGCGGTCGAGGATGATCTGGGCGGCCACTTTGAAATGCGCGACTATCGCATTCTCAGCATGGACGAACCCGGCGGCAAGACCACCGTTCACCCCGTCGCGCTGGATGTGGACGATGTGCCCTGGGCCGAAAAGCAGATGTGGGCGCCCGATGCGGCGTTCAAGAACGGCACCTATTACCTCTATTTCCCCGCCAAGGACCGCGAAGGCGCGTTCCGCATCGGCGTGGCGACTTCCGAATCGCCGATCGGCCCGTTCAAGGCCGCACCGGAGCCGATCAAGGGCAGCTTCTCGATCGACCCGGCGGTCTTCGCCGATGGGGCTGAGCATTACATGCTCTTCGGCGGCATCTGGGGCGGTCAGCTTCAGCGCAACACCACCGGCACCTATGATCCCAACGGTTCCAAGACCGACATGGGCAAGCCGAACGAACCGGCGCTGGCGCCCAAAATCGCCAAGATGTCGGGCGACATGATGGAGTTCGCCGAGAAGCCGCGCGACATCCAGATCCTGGACGAATCGGGCAAGCCGATCTTGGCGGGCGACACCGATCGCCGCTTCTTTGAAGCGGCATGGATGCACAAGCGCGGCGACACCTATTATCTCAGCTATTCGACCGGCGACTCGCATTACCTGGTCTATGCGACGGGCACGTCGCCTTATGGTCCCTTCACCTATCGCGGCCGCATTCTTGAGCCGGTGAATGGCTGGACGACCCACCATTCGATCGTTGACTGGAAGGGCAAGACGTACCTCTTCTATCACGACGTCCAGCTTTCGGGTCAAACCCGCCTGCGGAACGTCAAGATGACCGAACTTACCTACAACCCGGACGGGACGATCAAGACGATCGACCCGTATCAGAAGTAAGCGGGTATGTTTCTTGGCATCGACATCGGCACATCCGGTGTAAAGGCCGTCGCGCTGGATGAGCGCGGCGGCGTGGTGGCCCAAGGGGTGGCGGCGCTGACCGTTCAGCGCCCCCAGCCGCTCTGGTCCGAACAGCATCCCGACGCGTGGTGGGAAGCCACGCAGTCGGCGGTCCGTGCAATCGACCCGGCGGTCCGCCGGGCGGTGCGCGGCATCGGCCTTGCCGGGCAGATGCACGGCGCGACGCTGCTCGGCGCCGACGACCGGCCGCTGCGACCCGCCATTTTGTGGAATGACGGCCGCAGCCATGCCGAATGCGGTGAGCTTGAGGCAAAGGTCCCCGACCTGCACGCCGTGACCGGCAATCTTGCCATGCCCGGCTTCACCGCGCCCAAGCTGATGTGGGTGGCGAAACACGAACCCGAAACTTTCGCGGCGATCCGCACCGTCCTGCTGCCCAAGGATCAGGTGCGGCTTCGCATGACCGGCGAAAAGGCGTCGGACATGTCCGATTCGGCCGGCACGCTGTGGCTCGACGTCGCCGCGCGCGACTGGAGCGACAAGGTGCTGGCCGCCACCGGCCTGTCGCGTGACCATATGCCGCGACTGGTCGAGGGGACCGAAATCGCGGGAATGCTGCGCGCCGATGTGGCGCAGGCATGGGGCATGGACGAAGTGCCCGTCGCTGGCGGCGGCGGCGACAATGCCGCGGGTGCGGCCGGCGTCGGCGTGGTGCGCGACGGCGACGCGCTGCTGTCGCTGGGCACGTCGGGCGTCATCTTCGTCGCGACCAGCGACTTCCGCCCCAATCCGACGCGGGCCGTCCATGCCTTTTGCCACTGCCTGCCCGGCATGTGGCACCAGATGTCGGTGCATCTGTCGGCGGCGGCGTGCATCGACTGGGTCGCGCGGCTGACCGGCACCAGCGGTGCGGCCGAATTGTTCGCCCGCGCCGAAAGCGTCGGCGCGGCATGTGGCCCGGAAATCTTCCTCCCCTATCTGTCGGGGGAGCGCACCCCGCACAATGATGCGGAGGTTCGCGGCGGCTTCCTTGGTCTTGACCACGACACCACGCCCGAACGGCTGGCCCAGGCCGTGCTGGAAGGCGTGGCGTTCGCGCTGGCCGACGGCGTTCAGGTGCTGCGCGAGGCGGGCACCGACCTGAACGAACTGTCGGTCATCGGCGGCGGCGCGCGCTCGCGCTACTGGGGCCAGACACTGGCCGCCGCACTCGACGTCGAACTGGTCTACCGCCAGGGCGGGGAAGTCGGCCCGGCGCTGGGCGCCGCGCGGCTTGCCCAGTTGGCGGTCGATGGCGGCAACGCAGCCGATCTGTGCCAGCCACTGCCAGAGAGCCACCGCATTACCCCCGACCGCACGCTGGTCGACCGGCTTGCCCCCAAATTGGCGCGCTTCCGCGACGCCTATCCCCGCATCACGCCCAGGAGCAACTAATGGCTACCGACTTTTTCGCAGACATTCCGCAGATCAAGTATGAAGGCCCCGACAGCGACAACGAGCTGGCCTATCGCTGGTATGACAAGGACCGCATCGTCATGGGCAAGCGGATGGAGGATCACCTCCGTTTCGCGCTGTGTTTCTGGCACACCTTCTGCTGGCCGGGCAGCGACGTGTTCGGCGGCGGCACCTTCAACCGCCCGTGGCACGCCGGTGCCAATGACAGCGCCGCCGCCGCGATGAAGCGCGAGACGGCGTTCGACTTTTTCCAGAAGATGGACGTCCCTTATTACTGCTTCCACGACGTCGACGTGATGGCAGAGGCGCATGACGTGACCACGCATCGCCGCTACCTGGCCGACGCGGTCGACCATCTGGAAAAGCTTCAGGCATCCAGCGGCCGCAAGCTGCTGTGGGGCACGGCCAATCTGTTCAGCCACCCGCGCTTCGCCGCCGGTGCGGCGACCAGCCCCGACCCCGAAGTCTATGCCTTTGCCGCGATGCAGGTCCGCGACGTGCTGGAAGCCACGCACCGTCTGGGCGGCGAAAACTATGTCCTGTGGGGCGGTCGCGAGGGTTACGAGACGCTGCTCAACACCGACCTGAAGCGCGAGATGGACAATTTCGGCCGCTTCCTTAGCCTGGTGGTCGAGCACAAGCACAAGATCGGTTTCAAGGGCACGATCCTGATCGAGCCGAAGCCGCACGAGCCGACCAAGCACCAGTATGACTTCGACACGGCCACCGTTTACGGCTTCCTCAAGCGCTATGGCCTTGAGGGCGAAGTCGCCGTGAATATCGAGGCGAACCACGCAACCCTGTCGGGTCACACGTTCGAGCATGAGCTGGCGATGGCCAATGCACTGGGCATCTTCGGGTCGATCGACGCCAATCGCGGCGACCACCAGAATGGCTGGGACACCGACCAGTTCCCGAACTCGGTCGAGGAACTGACGCTCGCCATGCTCGAAGTGATCCGCGCGGGTGGCTTCACCACGGGCGGCTTCAACTTCGACGCCAAGGTGCGTCGCCAGTCGAGCGACGCGGTCGACCTCTTCTATGGTCACATCGGCGGCATCGACACCGTGGCAAAGGGCCTGCTGAACGCCGCCGCGATCATCGAGGATGGCCGTGTCGACGGCGTGCGCGCCGATCGTTACGCGGGCTGGACCGATGGTCTGGGCGGCGAGCTATCGAACCTCGACCTCGCCGGCATCGCCGACCTGGCCGTGGAGCGCGACCTGAAGCCCCAGCACAAATCCGGCCGTCAGGAGCGTCTGGAAAACCTCATCAACCGCTTCATCTGAAACGGCTGACCCGTCAAAAAAGAAAGGGGGCGGTTCACATCGCCCCCTTTTTCATGCCGCCAGAGCGAACCCGCTCACCCAATGCGGGGGCAGCGTGTTGTTGATAACCGTGATGAAACCCCACATAAAGGTCAGGCTGGCAAGCAGCGTCAGCGCTGGCACATCACGGCCGACGCTGCCGCGTGGCGTCGGAGGGGCAAGTGCCAACGCCATTTTCGTTTCTCCCTGACAGGATGGCGGCATCAATCCCGCTTGCCCGAACTATTGTCCGACTATAATCACCTCAAAGGCCGTCAACGGACGGCGATGGCAGCGGAGAGGAAGGAACGTGTCGATGATTTTCCGGAGATTGGCACTGGTAGCGCTCACATTCGCCGTCGCCACCCCCGCGGCGGCCGCCGATGCGGAGCGCCGTCCGTTCGGGAAGCTGGCAGACGGCACCGCGGTCGAGGTGGTTACGCTTCAAAACGACAACGGTGTCGAGGCGCGGATCCTGAGCTATGGCGCCACGCTGCAGGCGCTGATCGGACCCGATCGCGCGGGCCAGCGCGCCGATGTGACATTGGGCCATGACACGCTCGAGCCTTATGAAAAGACACCGAACTATTTCGGCGTCACGGTCGGGCGCCACGCCAATCGCATCAATGCCGGGCGCTTCACGCTGGACGGCAAAGCGTATCAGCTGACGCAGAACGACAAGGGCAATTCGCTGCATGGCGGGACGCAGGGGTTCGACAAGCGCAACTGGCGCATCGTGTCGGTCGCCAGCGGCCCGGCCGCGCGCGTCGTCCTGAGCCTGACCAGCCCTGACGGCGATCAGGGCTATCCCGGCAAGCTGGACGTGACCGTCACCTATTCGCTGGACGAAGCGAACAACCTGACGATCGCTTATGAGGCGAAGACCGACAAGCCGACCATCGTCAACATGACCAATCACGCGCTGTTCAACCTGGCGGGTGAAGGCGCGCCGCAGGGCACGTCGGACCATATGCTGACAATCCCCGCCAAGGCGTTCACGCCGGTCAACGCCGCGCTGATCCCCACCGGCGAGCGCCGCGCGGTCGCGAACAGCGTGTTCGACTTCACCAGCCCGCGCCTGATCGCGTCGGGCGTGCGCGACAACACCAACGAACAGATCCTGTTGGGTCGCGGATACGACCATAATTTCGCGCTGGACAAGGGTGTGACCGCCCGCCCCGAACTGGCCGCTCGGCTGGTCGACCCGAAATCGGGCCGCGTGCTCGACGTGCTGACGACCGAACCGGGCGTGCAATTCTATACCGGCAACTTCCTCGATGGGTCGGTGACGGGCAAGAACGGCCATGCCTATCGCCAGGGCGACGGCATCGCGCTGGAGCCGCAGAAATTCCCCGATGCGCCCAACCAGCCGGGTTTCGTCTCGGCGCGGGTCGATCCGGGCAAGCCATATCGCCACACGATGACCTATCGCCTGACCACCTCACGCTGAAGCGAGTGACATGACCAAAACCGACCCTTCCAAGCTGCGTTCGCGCGCCTGGTTCGACAATCCCGAGAATGTCGACATGACGGCGCTCTATCTGGAGCGTTATCTGAACTATGGCCTCAGCCTTGAGGAACTGCGTTCGGGCAAGCCCATCATCGGCATCGCCCAGACCGGCAGCGACCTGACGCCCTGCAACCGCCACCACCTTGTGCTGGCGGAGCGCGTGCGCGAGGGCATTCGTGAGGCGGGCGGCATCGCCATCGAGTTTCCGGTCCACCCGATCCAGGAAACCGGCAAGCGCCCGACGCCGGGCCTGGACCGCAACCTTGCCTATCTGGGCATGGTCGAGGCGATCTATGGCTATCCCTTCGATGGCGTGGTGCTGACGATCGGGTGCGACAAGACGACGCCCGCCGCGCTGATGGCGGCCGCCACCGTCAACATCCCGGCGATCGCGCTGTCGGTCGGCCCGATGCTGAACGGCTGGCACAAGGGCGAGCGCACCGGATCGGGCACCATCGTGTGGAAGGCGCGCCAGATGCTGGCGGCGGGCGAGATCGACAACGAAGAGTTCATCAAGCTCGTTGCATCCTCGGCCCCCTCGACCGGCTATTGCAACACCATGGGCACCGCGACGACGATGAATTCGCTGACCGAAGCGCTGGGCATGTCGCTGCCCGGTTCGGCCGCGATCCCCGCGCCGTATCGCGATCGTCAGGAAGTGTCGTGGCGCACCGGCAAGCGCATCGTCGAGATGGTGCACGAAGACCTGAAGCCCTCTGACATTCTCACCAGGGAAGCGTTCCACAACGCCATCCGCGTCAATTCGGCGATCGGCGGCTCGACCAACGCACCGATCCACCTGAACGCCATCGCGCGCCACATCGGCGTGGCGCTGCCGGTCGAGGATTGGCAGGAACACGGCCTCGACATCCCGTTGCTGGTCAACCTGCAACCGGCGGGCGAATATCTGGGCGAGGATTATTACCGCGCGGGCGGCGTGCCGGCGGTGGTCGCACAACTCATGTCGCGCGGTCTGATCCATGAAGGCGCGATGACCGTCAACGGGCGGTCCATGGGCGATAATTGCCGCGGCGCCACGATCGAGGACGACCGGGTGATCCGCCCGATCGACCAGCCGCTGCGTGAAACGGCGGGCTTTGCGGTGCTGAGCGGCAATCTGTTCGACGCCGCCATCATGAAGCTGAGCGTCATTTCGGACGAGTTCCGCCAGCGTTACCTGTCCAACCCCGACGATCCCGATGCGTTCGAGGGGCCGGTGGTCGTGTTCGACGGGCCGGAGGATTATCACCACGGCATCGACGATCCGGCGCTGGGCATCACGCCCGAAACGCTGCTCATCATGCGCGGCGCCGGGCCGATCGGCTATCCGGGCGCGGCAGAGGTCGTGAACATGCGCCCGCCCGCCTATCTGATCGCCGACGGCGTCAACAGCCTGCCATGCATCGGCGACGGTCGCCAGTCGGGCACCAGCGGCAGCCCGTCGATCCTGAATGCCAGCCCGGAAGCCGCGGCGATGGGCGGTCTGGCGCTGCTTCGCACGGGCGACCGGGTTCGCATCGACCTTCGCAAGTTCACCGCCAACATCCTGTTGTCGGACGCGGAACTGGCCGAGCGCCGCCGCGCGTTGATCGCTGAGGGCGGCTATCGCTATCCCGAATCGCAGACGCCGTGGCAGGAAATCCAGCGCGATCTGGTCGGTCAGCTTTCGACCGGCGCAATTCTGGAAGGCGCTGAGAAGTATCAGCGCATCGCCCAGACCAAGGGGCTGCCGCGCGACAGCCATTAAGGCCGTCGTTCAGGACTGAAAAAAAGAGGGGCGGGTGCCGGTGGCGCCCGCCCCTCTTTTCGTCATTCGACAAACGGGTCGGTCGTCTTGCGTCGCCCGCGCAGGAATGCGTCGGCAACCAGCCGGAACGGCGCGGGATCGACATCGCTCGCCCCTGCGCGGATCAGATCGGCAAAGCGGGCATAAAGGCCGGGATATTCGACATCGCCCGAAACATGGGTTTCGCCGTCGAGGTTCAGCACCGCCCCGCCCTTTTCAAGCAGCAGCCGCCCCGCATCGGTATCGACGCGAATATCCCAGCTTTGCGGACCTTCCTGTCGCCAGTCGAGGTCCATGTCGATCGCCGCCCCGCGCGTGTCGGCCAGCGTCAGCCGTGCGGCGATGGGCGCGGCGCGATTGGCGGGAAATTCGAGCACCGCGTCCCTCAGATAGACGGGGCGCGGCAGGATGTCGGTCGCGATTGACAGCGCGTTGATGCCGGGGTCGAACACCCCCAGCCCGCCCGGTTCCCAGATCCATGCCTGACCCGGATGCCAGACGCGCACATCCTCGCGCCAGACGATCTCGACCGAGCGGATTTCGCGGGTTGCCAGCCACGCCTTCGCCCGCGCGACCCCGGCGGCGTATCGCGAATGCCAGGTGGCGAACAGGCTGATCCGGTCGCCCGCCGCCGACACCAGGGCTTCCACTTCGGAAAGCGTCGCGGCCGGCGGCTTTTCGAGCATGACGTGCAAGCCGCGCTCGATCGCCTGAAAGGCCAGCGGCGTGCGGGCCTGTGGCGGGGTGCACAAAGCCACCGCATCGACCGCTGCATCGCTGTCGATCAGCGCGTCAAAGCTGCGGAAATGCCGCACGCCGTCGATTGGCGGCGCGTTGGGGCTGACCGTCGCGGCCAGTTCGAACGCGTCGTTGCCGGCCATCGCGGGAATATGCTGGTCGCGGGCGATCTTGCCCAGTCCGACCAGCGCAACGCGGATCGGCGCAGTGCTCACAGCTGCTTCACCGTCACCGGCGCATCGGCCGCGCGGGCCAGCGGATTGGCCAGCGGCAGGGTGAAGGGTGCGGCCTGAATCTCGAACACATCGCCTTCGCGCGTTTCGATCCCGTCGCTGAACGACAGCGTGGCCGTGCCGAAAAAGTGGACATGGATGTCGCCGGGGCGGCGGAACAGCGCATATTTGAAGTGGTGATGCTCAAGGTTCGACAAATAGTGCGACATGTTCGCCTCACCCGACAGGAACGGCTTTTCCCAGATCACAGCGCCGTCACGGCGGATGCGGCTGGTGCCCTGCACGTCCTGCGGCGGGGTGCCGGTCAGCAGTTCGGGACCGAGTGCCGCCTGGCGCAGCTTGGAATGCGCCAGCCACAGGTAATTGTGGCGTTCGGTCACATGGTCGCTGAACTCGTTGGCCAGCGTCAGGCCAAGGCGGAACGGCGTGCCGTCCGGCCCGATCAGATAGATGCCGGCCAACTCCGGCTCCTCGCCGCCGTCGCGGGCAAAGGCGGGCATCGACAATGCGTCGCCCGGACCCACCAGTTGCGAGCCGTCGCCCTTGTAGAACCATTCGGGCTGCTGTCCGGCCTGACCCGCTGCGGGCTTGCCGCCCTCGACGCCTTCAAGGAACATTCGCATCGAATCGGTCTGCTTTTCCGCATCGGCAGCCGCGCGGTGCATCTTGTCGCGCCCTTCGGCCGAGCCGAGATGCGTCAGGCCCGTGCCTGACAGGATCAGGTGCGCGGGATCTTCATGATCGATCGGCGCCAGCAAACGCCCCCCCGCTGCCAGCCCGGTCAGGTCGGCGTCCCCATCGGCGCCCATGGCCTCGACCGCTTGGGCCAGCGTCACGCCATTCTCGATCGCGGCCCATGCCAGTGCGCGCGTGCTGTCGACGCCGCGCACGTAAACGGCACCGTCGTCACTGGCGGCGACGACGCGTCGCGCGCCGTTTTCGTCGCGGACCTGTATCAATCGCATCCGGCTCTCCATCATTGCCAATTTAGTCCGACTTATTCAGCGCGCCGCCGCTTGGCAACGCGGGATTTGCTCCGGCTCGCGGCGCGGTCTAACGTCCGGCCCAATCGCGCGCGCCGTTCGGGGCGGGCATGGCCGCAAGGAACGGATGGTCGTGGACGAACAGATAAGGAAGCCACGGGGAACGGGGCGTCGATTGCGGGGCGCAGTGGCCAATTATCTGGGCACCGCGATCGTGTCCGGCTCGATCGCGCCGGGCGAACGCCTGTCGGGCGAAGTCGCCAATGCCGAAGCGCTGGACGTCTCGCGCAGCGCCTATCGCGAAGCGGTGCAGGTGTTGACCGCCAAGGGGCTGGTCGAAAGCCGTCCGAAAGCGGGCACCCGTGTGCTGCCGCGCAGCCGCTGGAACCTGCTCGATCCCGAAGTGCTCGCCTGGGCTTTCGCCAACGAACCGGATCTGGGCATCGTGCGCGACTTGTTCGAACTGCGCGCGATCGTCGAACCGGCGGCGGCACGGCTGGCGGCGGAGCGGCGCGACAAGACCGACATCAAGCTGCTTCGCGACGCGCTGACCGCGATGCGCCGCCATACGCTCGCGACCGATGCCGGCCGCGCCGCCGATCGCGATTTCCACGACGCCATCCTGCGCGCGACACGCAATGACGCCCTGGTGGCGCTGAGCGCGGGCATCGGCGCGGCGGTCAATTGGACCACGCAGTATAAGCAGCGCCTGCGCGCACTGCCGCGCGATCCGTTGCCCGACCATGTGCGCGTCGGCGAAGCGATCATCGCGGGGGACATCGAAGCTGCGGGTCTCGCCATGCACACGCTGATCGACCAGGCGTTTGACGACACGCGCGCCGCCATGGTCCGCTGAACCACTGGCCTGACAATCGCATTTACGGCGTTCTGGCCATAAAAAACGCCGGCCGCCAAAGGCGAACCGGCGCAGGAGCGGCTCGGGAGAGAGCACGTTCCTGACAACTGGCATGGCAGAATTGGTAAGTCAATCGACGCGGGTCAGCGCGCGGCGGCGAACATCCGGCGCCGCGCCTCGACCTGCTCGCGCAAGCGTTCGGCTTCCTCGACCTCGGTCGCCTGCAACAGTGAATCGAGCACGCGTGTCAGGTGGACCCGCATCGCTTCGCGCGCGGCATTGGGATCGCGGGTGGTCAGCGCGTCGAGGATCGCGGCATGTTCGTCGATGCGCGGAAAAACCCCTGCTTCATGCGCCTTGCGCGACAGCAGCCGATATTGGGGAGAGCGCGCCTTGGCCTCCCACATCGACTGGACCGCCGCCGTCATCGCGCTGTTCCGCGTCGCATCGGCAATCGCCAGGTGGAAACGGTGGTCGGCTTCCTCCGCCGTCACATAATCCGGCCCGGCGGCGCTCATTTCATCGAGCAGCGCGCGCAGCCCGGCCAGATCGTCGTCGGTCACGCGCGTCGCGGCCAGCGCGCAAGCCTCCGCCTCGATCGCGCGGCGTGCTTCCAGCAGTTCGAACGGCCCGACACCGGTCATCGCCGCCTTGCCGCCCTGCGGTTCACTGGCGATGACATGCACACCCGAACTCATCCGCACATCGACCAACCCGTCGACTTCCAGCGCGATGATCGCCTCGCGGATGCTGGGACGCGAGACGCCGAACACCTGCGCCAGCTCCCGTTCCGACGGCAGCCGCCTGCCGACGGGATATTCCCCCGAAGTGATCCGCGCCGCGATGCCGGCGGCGACCTGGGCGTAAAGCCGCGTCGATCCTTTTCGTGCCATGACGGGAACGATAACGTGGTGGTTCGGCCGCGACAATCCGCGATTCGTTCAACCGGCCTGACCATCGCGCGCGCGGGCATGGCCCGCCTGTGCGCGTTCCCGCAGCCGTTCGACCGCGGCGGCATGGATGCCGGGCGCCGTCACCAGAATGCCGAACGCCTCCCCCCGCCGCGTGTTGAACGACAAGGGACGGCCCAGCGCGTCGCTGACCGCCGCCCCGCCTTCCCGCGCGATCAGCACGGCGGCGGCGATGTCCCATTCGTGCCCCCAGCGCAGCGTGGCGAGCAGGTCGGCCTCGCCAGCGGCGACCATTGCCATGCGAAGCGCGATCGAATTGGGTTTGGCGACGGTTACGAAATCGCGGTCGGCACGCGCCAGCGCATCGGCGGGCACGCGCGCACCGGCCAGTTCGCTACGATCACCAGCGCGCACAGGCTTGCCATTGCGCCATGCACCGCCACCCGCTATCGCCGTCCAGCACTCGCCGCGCGCTGGGGCGGCAAGCACGCCGATCACCGGCTGCCCATCCTCGACCAACGCGATCGACACCGCCCAACCGGGCCGCCCGCGCAGATAATCGCGCGTGCCGTCAATGGGGTCCACCACCCAGACCCGGCGGCCCGCCAGCCGTTCGGCGCCGTCCACCGTCTCTTCCGACAGCCAGCCCGCATCGGGCAACAGCGCCGACAATTGTTCGCGCAGCATCTGATCGACGGCGATGTCGACCTCGCACACCAACTGGCCGGGCGATTTTTCCCAGCGGCGCACATCGGTTCGGAAACGCGCCATGGCCAGCGCGCCCGCCGCTTCGGCGACCGCGAAGACGCGCGCCGCCAGCGCGTCAGTCACCCGCCACCGTCATGCCATCGACACGCACCGTGGGTGCATTGATGCCGTAGCGGAACGACAGGTCGCTGGCCGGGGTCAACGCGGCAAACATGTCGGAAAGGTTGCCCGCGATCGTCACGCCCGCGACCGGCCGGGTCAATTCGCCATCCTCGATCAGGAAACCCGCCACCCCCCGGCTGTAATCGCCGGTCACGCCGTTCACGCCCTGTCCGATCAGTTCGGTCACATACAGGCCGCGCGTGACCTCCCCCAGCAACGTCTGCGGCGGGATGGTGCCGGCGGCCAGATACAGGTTGCTGGTCGAAACCCCACCGCCGCGCGCGCCATGCCCGGTCGGCTCCAGCCCCAGTTGCCGCGCGGTCGCCGAATCGAGCAGCCAGGTCTGGAGCACGCCATTGTCGATCAGTGCCGCTGGCGACATCGGCAATCCTTCGCCATCGAAAGGACGCGAGCGGAGGCCGCGCGGCCGGTGCGGGTCATCATGAACCGACACGCCCGCTGCAAAGACCGGTTTGCCCAGACGGTCCTTCAGGAAACTGGTGCCGCGCGCTACCGCGGGTCCGCTGATCGCGGCGGCGAAGTGGTTGACCAGGCTGCCGCTGACGCGCGGGTCGAACAGGATCGGCATCGGCCCACTTTGCACCTTCACCGGATCGAGCCGTTCGATCGCTCGAGCCGCCGCGCGTCGACCCAGTTCAATCGTCGCATCGAGCTGATCGAGATAGCGCGCCGAATGCCCGGCATGGCCATTCTGCATCCGCTCGCCCGTGCCGGCGATGACGCTGGCCGATGCGCTGTAATTGGTGGTGCGATAGCCGGCGGCAAAGCCGTGGCTGGTCGCCAGCGCCGACACCGCTTCGCGCGCGGAGGCGCCCGCCCCCTCGCTGTTGGTCACGCCCGCCACGCCGCGTGCCGCATCCTCGATCGCCATCGCCATGTCGCGCAACCGGTCGGGCGTCACGTCGTGGCCGTCATGCAGGTCGAGGTCGGGGGCGTTGCCGTGCAGCAGCCGCGCGTCGGGCGCCAGCCCCGCCCATGGGTCCTCGGGCGCGGCGCAGGCCATGGCCACGACGCGTTCGGCCAGACGGGTCAGGTCGGTGTCGGCCATGCGCGAACTCGACACGCTCGCCATACGCCGACCGACGAACACGCGCAGTGACAGGCTTTCGCCCTCCGACCGGTCGATATCCTCGATCTGGCCCAGACGCACGCCGATGCCCGTCGACTGGTCGGCGGACACACCCGCATCGGCGGCGTCTGCCCCGGCGCGGCGCGCGGCCTCGACAGCGTTGGCGGCGATCTCGACGGCTTGGGAAACACTCAGCATCACATGCAGGTAAGGGGCCGGCCCCGCCCCGTCAAAGGCCCGCCCCATTAAAGGCCTGCTCCATCAAAAGGACGCCGCCGTCCCCACCGTCAGACAGGCGAGGAACACCAGCAGCCCCGCCGTCCGGTTCGACCGGAACCGCGCCAGCGCGTTGGCGCCGTCGCCAGGCACCAGCGTCATCACCTGCCATCCCAGATGCGCGGCGGCGGGCAGCAGCGCCAGCAAGGCGAGTGGATCGGCAAACACCTGCCACAGCGCCGCGCCCCAGCACGAGAGCGCCACCGCATAGAAAGCGGCGACGCCGGGCCGCACCCGCCGCCCAAGCGCGCGGGCGGAGGATTTGACGCCGACCAGCGCATCATCCTCGATATCCTGAAGCGCATAGATGGTGTCGTATCCCACCACCCATGCGATCGAACCGGCATAGAGGAATGCCAGCGGCAGCCACACGCCCCGCGTCGCGACTTCGGCCCAGGCGACGGGCGCGGCCCATGAAAAGACCATGCCCAGCCACGCCTGCGGCCACCAGGTGATCCGCTTCATGAAGGGATAGGCCGCGACCAGCGCCAGGCTGGCCAGCGCGATCAGTTGCGCCAGCGGCCGCAACTGCAACAGCACCACCAGCCCGATCAGCGACAGCGTGACCAGCCATGCCCATGCCGCCTTCAGGCTCACGTCACCGCTGGGCAGCGGGCGGCTGCGCGTGCGTTCGACCTGTGCGTCCAGCTTGCGGTCGACAATATCGTTGAACACGCATCCCGCGCCGCGCATCGCGATGCTGCCGATCAGGAACCAGACCAGCATGTCCCAACGCGCGATCGCCCCGCCCGCCAGCCCGATCGCCCAGGCACCAGGCCAGAACAACAACCACCAGCCGATCGGCCGGTCGAACCGCGCCAGCAGCGCAAAGCCACGCCATTTGGGCGGCAGGCGGCCGACCAGCCCCTTGTGCTCGCTGTCGGGAACGATGGTCGCGACGTCGGTCATGCACTGCCCATGCCACCCCCGGCACGGTTGCGAAAGCCCGTTCGGGGTGCCGGCGCGTCCCTGGACCCGCGTCGGATCGGGACAATATCACGCCGGGGCGCCCTTCTGCCATTGCCCTGTTGCATACCTATGCGTATCGCCCGCGCAAGTAACCGAACAGGGAAACCGCATCGTGACGCAATCGCCCAGCAACATCCTCGACCGCGTGCTCGTCCTCGAAATGGTCCGCGTGACCGAAGCGGCGGCGATCGCGGCATCGACACTGGTCGGTCGCGGCGATGAAAAGGCCGCCGACGCCGCCGCGGTCGAGGCGATGCGCGCTGCGCTGAACGAGCTTTACATGGACGGCACCGTCGTCATCGGCGAGGGCGAGCGGGACGAGGCGCCAATGCTGTTCATCGGTGAAAAGGTCGGGTCGGCGCCGGGCAAGGGACCGAAGATCGACATCGCGCTCGATCCGCTGGAAGGCACGACGATCACCGCCAAGGCCGGTCCCAACGCGCTGGCGGTGCTGGCGATCGCAGAGGAAGGCTGCCTGCTGAACGCGCCCGATGTTTACATGGACAAGATCGCGGTCGGCCCCGGCTATCCGGCGGGGATCATCGACCTGCAAAAATCGCCGACCGAAAATGTCCGCGCCATCGCTGCGGCAAAGGGCGTGCAGCCGCACGAGATTATTGCCTGCGTGCTCGATCGGCCGCGTCATGAAAAGCTGATCGCCGAACTGCGCGCGATCGGCTGCGGCGTGGTGCTGATCGGCGACGGCGACGTGGCGGGCGTCATCGCAACCAGCGATCCCGACACCACCATCGACATCTATCTTGGGTCGGGCGGCGCGCCCGAAGGCGTGCTGGCCTGTGCTGCGCTGCGCTGCGTCGGCGGGCAGTTTCAGGGCCGCCTGCTGTTCCGCAACGATGATGAGCGCGCGCGCGCGCATCGCTGGGGGATCGAGGATCTGGACAAGGTCTATACCCTCGACGACCTTGCCAAGGGCGACTGCATCTTTGCCGCGACCGGCGTGACCGACGGCTCGCTGCTCGATGGCGTCAAGCGCAAGGGCAAGATCATGACCACCGACAGCGTGGTGATGCGCGCCAGTTCGGGCACCGTCCGCTGGGTCAAGGGCGAACACCGGATCGGCTGACCGGAATACCTCCCCGGAAAGGGGGGGACCATGCGAAGCATGGTGGAGGGGTAAGGCCACAGGCGGCGCACTTAAAGGTGCCGCTTCTCCAGCTTCCTCGCCAGCGTCCGGCGGTGCATCCCCAGCCGCCGCGCCGCTTCGGAAATGTTGAAGCCGGTGTCTGCCAGCACCTGATGGATATGCTCCCATTCCAGCGTGCGGAGCGAGGTCGTGCTGGCGGCGATGTCGGCGGCTGTATCGCCCTCCACCCGTTCGAATGCGGCTTCGATATCGTCGGTATTGGCGGGCTTGGTCAGGTAATTGGTCGCGCCCAGCTTGATCGCCTCGACGGCGGTCGCGATGCTGGCAAAGCCCGTCAGCACGACGATACGGATCGCCGGGTCCAGCGCGTGCAGCGCGGCGACGCAGGTCAGGCCCGATGCGCCGCCAAGCCGCAGGTCGACCACTGCGTGCGTCGCGCCATGTTCGCGCGCGGCATCCTCCAGCCCCTCCGGCCCGGACAGCACGCGCACCGCATCGCCGCGCCGCTCGAACGACCGCGCCAGCGTGCGCGCGAACACCGCGTCATCCTCGACGATCAGCAATCGCCGCCCCGTCATGTCGCTTCCTCCAGACTGAGCGCGGCCAGCGGCAGGCGCAAAACCACTTCGGCTCCGCCACCGTCGCGATTGGACACGGCCAGCGTGCCACCCAGCACACGCAGCACATTGCTGGTCAGGAACAGTCCCAGCCCCGCTCCGCGCCGGTTCTTGCTCGACTGATACGGCTTGCCCAGATGCGCCAGGATCGCCGCCGGCACCCCGCGCCCGTCGTCGCGAACCGACAGGATCAGCGTGTCGCGCGTCCGCCGGGCCTCAAGCTCGATTTGACGCGCGCCGGCTTCGGCGGCGTTGTCCAGCACGTTGCTCAGCGCCTGTGCCAGCGCGCGGTCGGCCACAATGCCCAAATCGGGGCCAAGCGCGTCGTCCACGCTGACCAGCCCCGGATGGGCGCTGTCCCAGCGCGCGATAATGTCGGTCAGGAACCGGCGCAGCGTGGTGCGTTCGGGCGCCTGCCCGGTCACTTCGCCCGACGCCAGCAGGATGCCCGACAGGATGTCCTTGCACCGCGCCACCTCGGCCCGCATGTCCTCGACCTCCGCCGCCAGCGCGGGATCGCTGCGGATCGCCGGTTCGCGCGCCCAGTCACCCAGCGCCACCGCGACGGAGGCGAGCGGCGTGCCCAGTTCATGCGCGGCCCCGCTGGCGAGCAGGCCCATCCGCACGATATGCTCCGCCTCCGCCGCGTGCTGGCGCATCGCCGCCAGCCGGGCGTCACGCTCCGACAGGTTGCGCGTGATGCGCGTGACGAACAGCACGATCAGCACCGCCGCCAGCGTGAAATTGAACCAGTTGCCGATCAGATAGGGCGCCGACAATGCGCTGGCGAAACGCGGCGACAGGTCGAGCGGGCGATATTCGACCGTCAGCGCGGCAAAGGCGGCGCTCGTTACCGCCACCAGCAGCCAGCCCGATCGCGGCCGCAGCAGCACCGCGCCCAGCACGACCTGCAACAGGAACAGCCCCGCGAACGGATTGGTCGCGCCGCCCGACAGATACAGTTGCACCGACAGCGCGGCGACGTCGATCAACAGCGCGGCCAGCAACTGCCCATTGGTGACGGGCCGCCGCCGCTCGGCCAGCAACTGCACCAGGTTCAGGCCGATCAGCAGCCCCAACGTCGCGAACATCGGCAGGATGGGCAGCGCGACCCCCATGCCGAACTGCACCGCCAGGATCGTCGCCATCTGTCCCGCCACCGCCAGCCAGCGAAGCTGGACCAGCAGCAACAGGTTGCGGCGGCCGGCATCCTCGGCGACGGGCGGGGTGGCGATCACCCCCGCCCCCTGACACGCCAGGCCAGGAACGCCAACAGCGCGGCCATCGCAAACCATGTCAGCGCATATTGCAGATGCTGGTTGCGGAACCGCACGACGGTCAGCCCGCCGCGCGGCCATTCCGCGCCATTCGCGCCGGCGTCCAGAAACCAGGGCGCAACCGCCCCCAGCCCGCGTGCCGCCGAAATCGCGGCCACATCGCGCGAATACCATCGCTCGCCCTTGGGGTCATTGGCACGCAGGAAACCGCCGCCCGGCTCGCTCAGCCGCAACAGGCCCGTGACCGCGACCGGTCCTTGCGGCGGCGGCACCTGTCCACGCCGGTCCGGCGTCACGAACCCGCGATTGACGAGGATGCGTCCGACATCGCTGTCCAGCGGTGTCAGCACCCAGAACCCGCCACCCAGCTCGGTCACGGCCTGAACATAGGTGTCGTGGCCTGTCAGGTAGCGGCCGCACACCATGACGCGCTTATATTCGTCGTCGCGCCCCACCGCGCCCAGCGGCGGCGCGCCGGGTGGCGCGGCCAGTCGCGCCTCAACCCGTTCGATCAGGTCGAGCTTCCATGCCCGCCGGTCGAGCTGCCACACGCCCAGCGCGACGAACACCCCGATCAGGGCCAGCACGCCGGCGCGGGCGATCAGCCGGGTCACATGCCGCTCATGTCCATCTGCGCGCTGGTCGGCGTCATCGGCGGCATCATGTAGCGATTCATGTTGACCATCACCCACAGCGAACCGGCGATGGTGATGACCACGATCACCGCGGTGAAGATCAGCGCCATCAGCGTCCAGCCATTTTCGGACTTCGCGCTCATGTGCAGGAAATAGATCATGTGGACGACGATCTGCACCACCGCCATCGCCATGACGATCCCCGCCGTGACGCGTTCGTCGGCGATGAAGCCGCCCATCACCAGCGCGAACGGGATCGCCGTCAGGATGACCGACAGCACGAACCCGGTGACATAGCCGCCGCGCGTCGCATGGGCCGCGCCGCCCTCACCATGGCTTTCGGCATGTGCGCTCATTGCATCGACCCCAGCAGATAAACGAAGGTAAAGACGCCGATCCACACGACATCGAGGAAGTGCCAGAACAGGCTCAGGCACGCCAGACGCCGGGTATTGTCGGCGATCAGCCCGCGCTTTGCGACCTGCACCATCAGCACGACCAGCCAGATGCAGCCGAAAAAGACGTGCAGCCCGTGCGTGCCGACCAGCGCGAAGAAGCTGGACAGGAACGCCGAACGCTGCGGCCCCGCGCCTTCGTGGATCAGGTGGTAGAATTCATACAGCTCGATGCCCAGAAACGCCGCGCCGAACAGGCCGGTGACGGCCAGCCAGCCCAGCGTCCCGCGCTTGTTGCCCTCCTGCGCGGCGATCATCGCGAAACCATAGGTGATCGAGCTGAACAGCAGCATGGCGGTGTTGATCGCCACCAGATTCAGGTCGAACAGCTCGGCCGCGTCGGGTCCGCCCGCCGCGCTGCGGCCATAGACGCCCCAGCTTGCGAACAGCATGGCAAAGATCAGGCAGTCGCTCATCAGATACAGCCAGAAGCCGAGCATCGTGCTCGATCCCGGTTCGTGATGATGCTCCGGCTCGATCTCCCAGAAGCTCGGAGCCTCGCCCTCGGTGCGGGTCACGCTTGCCATGGCTCAGGCCCCCTGCGCGGCAAGCGCCTGCTGCGCCCGCTCGGTCCGCGCCACTTCGTCGGCGGGAATGTGGTAATCGCGGTCATAATCGAAGCTGTGCCAGATGGCATAGCCGACGATCCCGACCAGGCTCAGCCCCGCCAGCCACCAGATGTGCCAGATCATGCCGAACCCGCACGCTGCCGACAGCCCGGCCAGAATCACGCCCGCCCCGGTGTTGCGCGGCATATGAATGTCCAGATACCCCTCGGTCGGGGTCTTGGCACCGCGCGCCTTCATGTCGTGCCACGCATCCAGGTCGTGGATGATCGGCGTGAACGCGAAGTTGTAGGCCGGCGGCGGCGAACTGGTCGCCCATTCCAGCGAGCGACCGTTCCACGGATCGCCCGTGGTGTCGCGCAGCTTGTCGCGATTGAGGACGCTGACGCCGATCTGGATCAGGAAGGCGGCGATCCCGACCGCGATGATTGCTGCACCGATACCGGCGATGACGAACCAAATCTGGAGCGACGGGTCGTCGAACGTCCGCAGGCGGCGGGTCACACCCATCAGGCCCAGCACATAGAGCGGCGTGAACGCGACCCAGAAGCCGATCACCCAGCTCCAGAAGCTGACCAGTCCCCATTTGCGATCCAGCTTGAAGCCGAACGCCTTGGGCCACCAGTAATTGATGCCCGCGAACATCCCGAACAGCACGCCGCCGATAATCACGTTGTGAAAATGCGCGACCAGGAACAGCGAGTTGTGCAGCACGAAGTCGGCCGGCGGCACCGCCAGCAAGACGCCCGTCATGCCGCCCACGGTAAAGGTCAGCATGAACGCCACCGCCCACATCATCGGCAATTCATACCGGATGCGGCCCTTGTACATGGTGAACAGCCAGTTGAAGATCTTCGCCCCGGTCGGGATCGAGATAATCATCGTCGTGATGCCGAAGAAACTGTTGACGCTGGCGCCCGAACCCATGGTGAAGAAATGGTGCAGCCAGACCAGATAGGCGAGGATGCAGATCACGATCAGCGCATAGATCATCGACGTATAGCCGAACAGTCGCTTCCCCGAAAAGGTCGAGACGACTTCCGAAAAGATGCCGAACGCCGGCAGGATCAGGATATAGACTTCCGGATGGCCCCAGATCCAGATCATGTTCACATACATCATCGGATTGCCACCGAGGACGTTGGTGAAGAAATTGGTGCCGACATACCGGTCGAGGCTGAGCATCGCAAGCACGGCGGTCAGCACCGGGAAAGCCGCAACGATCAGCACGTTGGTGACAAGCGACGACCAGGTGAACACCGGCATCTTCATCATCGTCATGCCGGGCGCGCGCATCTTGACGATGGTGGCGATCAGGTTGACGCCCGACAGCAGCGTGCCGACACCCGCGATCTGCAAGGCCCAGATGTAATAATCGACCCCGACCTCCGGCGAGTAATCGAGGCCCGACAGCGGCGCCATCGCCAGCCAGCCGGTGCGCGCGAACTCGCCCACGAACAGGCTGGCCATGATGAGCATGGCGCCCGCCGTGGTCATCCAGAAGCTGAAATTGTTGAGGAACGGAAAGCTGACGTCGCGCGCGCCGATCTGTAGCGGGACGACATAGTTCATCAGGCCCGTGACGAACGGCATTGCCACGAAAAAGATCATGATGACGCCGTGCGCGGTAAAGATCTGGTCGTAATGGTGCGCGTTCAGATAGCCTTCGTTGCCGAACGCCATCGCCTGTTGCAAACGCATCATGACCGCATCGGCAAAGCCGCGCAGCAACATCACCGTGCCCAGGATCATGTACATGATCCCGATCTTCTTGTGATCGACGGTGGTGAACCATTCGGTCCACAGCCAGCCCCACAATTTATATTTCGTGATAAGCCCCATCATCGCAAGGCCGCCGAGCGCCACGACCGCGAAGGTCGCGACGACGATGGGTTCGTGCAGCGGCAGCGCCTCAAGCGTCAGGCGGCCGAAGATCATCTGGGTCAGTGCGTCGGACATGGCTCTCAATGCCCCTCATGCGGCGCGGAACGGCCGCCGGGATTCTGTCGATCGGTGGTGGCACCCGATCCGGTGCGCGCGGGCGGGCCGGCGCCTTCGCCGGCCGCATTGGTGCGCGGGCTGGGCGCGTGTTCGCCCGCGTCCTGCTCCAGCGCGCCTTCATTGCGCGGGCGCATGGCGTTGTTGGTCGGCGCGGGCAGTCCCTTGCCGCCATGATGACCGTGCATCGATTCGCTCATGCACGGCTGGCCGGGACGCACGCACAGGTTGACCGCGCGCTCGAACAGGCCGCGCTCGGCATTGGCGAAGCGCATGACGGGCACCCCCTCGCTCGGCTGTTCGAGCCTGAGATAGGTCGGACCGTCCAGGCGTCCGCCGCTCGCCTTCACCCGCGCGACCCACTGTTCGAACGCGGCGTCGTCGACGGCGTGAGTGCGGAACTTCATCTTGGAAAAGCCGGCACCACTGTAATTGGCCGACATGCCCTCGAAATTGCCGGGCTTGTTCAGGACAGCGTGGAGCTTGGTCTCCATGCCCGCCATCGTATAGATCATGCCCGCCATCGCCGGCACGTAGAAGGTGTTCATGACGCTGGAGCTGGTCAGGCGGAACCGCACCTGGCGATCGACCGGCACCACCAGTTCATTGACCGTGGCGACGCCCTGTTCGGGATAGATGAACAGCCATTTCCAGTCGAGCGAGACGACCTGCACTTCAAGCGGCCGCTGCGTCGCCGGCACTTCACGCCCCGCCGCGATCCGGCCCAGCGGGCGATAGGGGTCCAGCGTATGCGTCGCCACCCAGGTGAGCGCACCCAGCGCGATGATGATGAGCAGCGGCGCCGACCAGATAATCAGCTCAAGGCCCGTCGAATGGTCCCAGTCGGGGCGATATTCCGCCTCGTCGTTCGACGCGCGATAGCGCCACGCGAACACCGCCGTCAGCACCATGACCGGTACGATGATGAGCAGCATCAGCCCCGTCGACCACAGGATCAGGTCGGCCTGCTGGCGCGCCACGTCGCCGGACGGGTTCATGACCACCATGTCGCAACCGCCCAGCATCAGCGGG
>NZ_DATJLI010000066.1:0-15541 GCF_035490575.1 Sphingomonas sp.
CGGGATCGAGGGCGCGGGCGAGGATGTGCTGCTGGGCCGGATCATGGCGGCGGCACGCACGCGCGGTTTTCAGGGCCGTCGCGGGCTGACCGCCGACGACGCGATGGCGGCGTGCGCCAAGCATTTCGCCGCTTATGGCGCAGCGGAAGCGGGCATGGATTACAACAGCGTCGATGTTTCCGAACGCACGCTGCGCGACGTGTATTTTCCGCCCTTCCAGTCGGCGTTCGATGCCGGTGCGGTGACGACGATGGCGGCGTTCAACGAATTGTCGGGCGTGCCCGCCACCGCCAATAAATGGCTGCTAAGCGACATTCTGCGCGACGAATGGCAGTGGGACGGGCTGGTCGTGTCCGACTATACCGGTGACATGGAACTGATCGCCCACGGCTTTGCCGCCGATGAGCGGGAAGCCGCGAAGCTCGCTTTCCTCGCGGGCGTGGACATGTCGATGCAGTCGGGCTTCTACATCCGCCATCTGCCCGATCTGATCGCCAGGGGCGAAGTGCCGATGGAACGGCTGGACGAAGCAGCAGGCCGCGTGCTGGCGCTGAAAGCCAGGCTGGGCCTGTTCGACGATCCTTTCCGCCGCATCGACCCGCGCCGCGAAAAGACGCGCATCCGCAGCAAGGCGCATCTGGCGCTCGCCCGCGAAGCCGCGCGCAAGTCGATCGTGCTGCTCAAGAATGACGGCGACCTGCTGCCCCTGCCGCGCTCGGGCAAGCGGATCGCGCTGATCGGCCCGTTCGCGCAAGGAAAGCGCGAGCTGATCGGTCCGTGGAACGTCTATGGCACCGATGCGGAAGCGATCGACCTGCTGACCGGCGTGCGCGCCGCCGTCGCCGACGCTGCGCTCGTCACCGCGACCGACGGTTCGGGGATCGAGGAAGCATTGCCCGGCGGGATCGAGGCCGCCGTCGTCGCCGCGCAGGCCGCCGACATCGTCGTGCTGGCAATCGGCGAGGGACAGGGCATGTCGGGGGAGGCACAATCGCGCGCCGACATCGTCATCCCCGCCCCGCAGATGGCACTGGCCGAAGCGGTCGCCGCGACCGGCAAGCCGATCGTCGTCGCGCTGCGCCACGGTCGCGCGCTGGCGCTGCACGGCGCGGTGCTGGACGCGCCCGCCATCCTCGCCACCTGGTTCCTGGGGTCCGAAAGCGGCCCGGCGACCGCCGACATCCTGTTCGGGGTCGAGGGACCGTCAGCGCGCCTGCCCGTCAGCTTTCCGTTCGAAAGCGGGCAGCAACCCTATCACTACGCCCACAAAAACACCGGCCGCCCCAATGAAAGCGACGAGTTGCAGCCATATAAGGCGCGGTATCGCGAAACGCTCAATCGGGCGCGCTTCCCCTTCGGCCACGGCCTGACCTATGGCCGGATCGCCTATGCCGGACTGGAGGGCGCTGGCGCGACGCTGACGTCGGGCGGCAGTATCGAAGTGGCCGCCACGATCACCAATTCAGGCCCGCGCCCCGCCGAAGAGGTTGTGCAGCTCTACGTGCAGGACGTGACCGCCAGCATCACCCGGCCCGTCCGCGAGCTTAAGGCGTTCCGCAAGGTTCGCCTGGCCCCGGGCCAATCGCAGCGCGTCGCCTTTACATTGAAGCGCGACGACCTGCTGTTCATCGGCACCGACCTGAAGCGCACGGTGGAGCCGGGCCGCTTCCGCCTGTGGATCGCCCCGTCGGCGCAGGCAGAGGGCGTGGCGGGCGAGTTCATGCTCGCCTGATCGGGTTCGCCCCGATCGCCACCATCGACAAGGCAAGCGCGGCCGCGGGGCCGAGTATCATCAGCCCCGTGATCGCGCCCTGCCCGCCGCCGCTCGCATAGCCGCCAAGGTCATAGGTGACGCCCAGCATCAGCCCCGCCGCCGCCATCGCCAGTTTCTGGACAAGGGCGGCGACGCCGAATGCGGGCGCCTCCACCCGGATGCCGGTCGCACCCTCCCCCACATCGACGCTGTCGGGCAATAGCGACCAGCCCGCCAGCAACAGGCCCGTCAGCACGAACTGCATCGCCGCCAGGTAGGGCATGGCCAAGGTCCGCCCCGCCAATACGAAAGCGGCGATCAGTACCAGCCCCGCCGACGCGCTCCACAACCATGTCGCGCGCGCGCCGATCCTTAGCGCAATCGCGGTCCACACCGGCACCCCGACCGCGCCTGCCACCGCCATGACCGCTAGCGCCCGTGGCCCTGCCGCTGCATCGCCTGTGACACGCGCGAAATAATAGAGCACCGATTGGCCCGTCAGCGTGCCCGCGATCGTGGCAGCCACCAACGCCAGCGCCAGCGTGACAAAGGCGCGGTTGCGCCTCAGCCCGGTCAGCATGGTGGCGAGCGGCAGGGGCGTTGCCTGCTCGGCCCGCACCCGGTGTTCGGGCGCCCGCGCGGCGATCGCGATCAGGATCGGCGTCGCCAGCACGGCGCAAATCGCCGCCGCCCCGGCATGGCCGATGCGTGCCGCCGCCCATGGAAAGCCCAGCGCCACCCCCGTTGCCGCCGCCGCGCCGAATGCAAGGCGTAACCCGGCGATGCGCGTTCGGTCGGCGCTCCGGTCGCTAATGCGCGTGCTCCACGCGGCATAGGGCACGTTGACGACGGCATAGAGGGTGCGGAGCGCCAACTGGCTGAAACAGGCGAACGCCACCAGCGCCGCGCCGGAAAGCGGCGGCACCATGAACGCCAGCGGAAAGCCCAGCGCCAGCGGTATCGCGCCCCAGCCGACGAACCATGCATAGCCGCGCCGCGACCGCTCCGCCGCCACGCCCACCGCGACATCGGCCAGCCCGTCCCAGATCGCCCCACCCATGAACACCGCGCCCGCGACCGCTGGCGGCAGCCGCAATGCTTCGGTGTAGAAATACAACAGATACAGGGTGATGCCCTGCCAATACAGGTTGCAGGCAAAATCCCCCGCCCCAAATCCGATCAGCGTGGCAAGGCCGGGCCGTGTATTCTCGTTCAACACTCGACCACATTGGCGGCCAGTCCGCCCTGCGCGGTCTCCTTATACTTCTCCCCCATATCGAGACCGGTTTTCCGCATCGTCTCGATCACTTCGTCCAGGCTGACGCGGTGCGTGCCGTCGCCCAGCAACGCCAGCCGCGCCGCCTCGATCGCCTTGATCGCGCCGACCGCGTTGCGTTCGATACACGGCACCTGCACCAGCCCGCCGACGGGGTCACAGGTCAGGCCCAGATTATGCTCCATGCCGATCTCGGCGGCGTTTTCGACCTGTTCGGGCGTGCCGCCCAGCACCGCGCACAGCCCCGCCGCCGCCATCGAACAGGCGACACCGACTTCACCCTGGCACCCCACCTCCGCGCCGGAGATCGAAGCGTTCTCCTTGAACAGGCTGCCGATGGCGGATGCGGTCAGCAGGAAATCCTCGGTCCCGTGCGCGCTCGCGCCGGGCACCATGCGTTCATAATAGCGCAGCACCGCCGGCACGATGCCCGCCGCGCCATTGGTGGGCGCAGTGACGACGCGGCCACCGGCGGCATTCTCCTCATTCACTGCCAGCGCCCACAGGTTCACCCAGTCGATGACCGACAGCGGATCGGCCAGCATCCGCTCCTGCCGGGCCATCAGCCGCTCAAAACCGGGCGCGGCGCGGCGCTTGACCCTCAAGCCACCGGGCAGGATGCCGTGGGTGCGAAGCCCGCGGTCGATACAGTCACGCATCGCTTGGGCGATATTTTCCAGCCGGGCGGACAATTCCCCTGCGTCCATCGCGGCCAGTTCGTTGGCGCGCTGAACCTCGGCAATCGAACCCAGCGTTTGGGCGCGCTCCAGCAGGTCGACGCCCGAACAATAGGGGTGCGGCGGATCGTCCATCATCGCCGGTGCGGCATTGCCGCGCACCGCATCGGCCTCCACCACCGCGCCGCCGCCCACTGAATAAACGGTGCGCTCGGCCAGCACGCCATCATCGGCGTCGAACGCGCGCAGGCACATCGCGTTGGAGTGAAAGTCCAGCCGCTCGAACATCCGCCAGCCAAGGTCGCTTGCCGGATCGAACGCGGCAAAGCCGCCGCCGGGCAACGCCACGCGGCGTTCGTCGAACACTTGCGCCACGATCCCCTCGATCGCGTCGGGATCGACGGTTGCGGGACGACAGCCCGACAGGCCCAGAATGACGGCGCGGTCGGTCGCATGGCCCCGCCCCGTCAGCGCCAGCGAGCCATACAGGTCGACGGCAATGCGCCGCACCGGCAGCTCGTCCAGCGATCCGACGAAATCGCACGCGGCCGTCATCGGTCCCATGGTGTGCGACGATGACGGGCCGACCCCGATCTTGAACAGGTCGAATACGCTTGCGACCACCAGTTCCGCCCTCCGGTTCGCGCCGCCGGCTGTGGCGGCGCGAACCGGCTTATCGGCGTTCAGGCCGCGTGTCGATCAACGCCCCTTGGACAGCGTGTCGGCGGCATTTGCCAGTTCGATGTAATCAGCGCCCAGATCGACGACATATTCATTCTCGCCCCAGAAGAACGGCCAGTCTTCCTTGTTCTCCGGGAAATCGGGCTTCACGATCAGCGCACCGGGCACCACGCCGCCCGCGATATAGCTGAAATCGGCGCGGTTGCTGCCATAGGCGACTTCCTTCGACCGGGTGCCGACGCCCGACACAAACGAAATGTCGCTGCCCGGATGATTGCCGTGGATATAGGCCAGCGCATCGAACACGTGCCGCGCAGGCACGATGTCGGGGAACGCCTTGTGCAGGCGATAGGCGGTCAGGCCGAACGCGATCACGCCGCCATTGCCGGCCCAGCCGCCCTCGCCGATCGGCACGCCATATGGGTTGGCCTTGGCGAACCCCGCCGCGCGCGTCGCCCAGGCCCGCGCCTGCTGCTCCAGCGCGGTGCGATAGCTGGCGGGCATCAGCGGCAGCGCGTCGAGCGCGGTCACCATGTCGCCTGCCAGCCGGTCGCCCAGCTTTGGCACCAGATCCTCGATCGCGCGGGCATAACGCTGGTCGCGCGTCGCCTGGAGCAGTTCGACCGCGGCGGCAAAGCGTTCAACCTCGATCGGCCCGCCAGTGGTGTTGCCGTGGCGGAAGGTATCGGGCGCGCGGCCATCCTCATCCGC
Organism: Sphingomonas sp.; assembly: GCF_035490575.1. Classification (GTDB taxonomy): domain Bacteria; phylum Pseudomonadota; class Alphaproteobacteria; order Sphingomonadales; family Sphingomonadaceae; genus Sphingomonas. Next base: position 5,099 of record NZ_DATJLI010000066.1, read on the forward strand.
CCACACGCGCTGCGCGGTTTCCAGCGCGCGCGCGGCGAACGCGTCATCATAGCCCTTCATCGCCCGCGACGCCGCCGCCAGCGCCGCGATCGAGCCATAGTTCAGCGCCGACGCCTTACTGGTGAACGCCCAGCGATCATCGGGCGTGCCGCTGCGCCCGCCTTTGACTTCATAGGGTTTCAGGTCGGCGTCGAAGACCAGCCCATCGGTCTTGGTCGAAGCATCGCCCAGATGCGTATATTGCCCCACATCCGGCTCGACGATGCCGTGGATGGCGTGACCCACCGCATCGAACTGTGCCTGCAACTGCAACGCGCCGTGTCGGATCTGTTGCAGAATGTCGGGCGAACCGTCAGGCACATGAATCTCGACGCGGCGATTGGTCCAGTCGACGCTGGTCGTGTCGCGCGCGATGCCGAACTGCTCGTGGCTGCGAACCAGCGAACGGACGACGGCATATTGCGTCTGGGTGCGGATGTCGAAATCACCCGCGTCCAGCCAGCCGCCCATGTTCAGGCCCGGAATATGCTCACCCGGTTCGAACCTGGTGTCGGTGGTCGGCCCCTGACGATACAGGTCGATATGTTCGTGGTTGACCGGCGCCTGGCGCGCATCGTCGCGGTGCGGGTCGCCGTGCCAGACACGGTAAGCCTCGTTCACGAACATGTGATCCATCTGCACCGGCAGGAAAACGCCCAGCGACGGATGCCATGCATCGGCATAGATATCGTCGGCGATGCGGAAGGGCGCAGTGCGCGTCTTGCCATATTCCAGCAGGTAGAGGCCCGGTTCGCGCACCTTCGAGAAATCGAACCGGTGATAGCGATAGCGCAGATAATCGCCCCAGCGCTCGGGCGCGCCCTGCGCCGCCACGCTTTCGCGTCCATCGGCGCCGATGCGGATCAGGCGGGCGGAACCGGCGGCGCGATCAGCCGCGTCCAGCTCGATCGTCGCGACCTTGGCTTCGCCCGGCGTATAGCCAAGCTGCGAATGGCCGATCACCGGCGCGCGGGTCCAGCCCGGCACGCTGGTCATCTCGACCGTCCAGTCGAGCACGCGGCCGGTGCGTCCTTCGGGCAACAGTCCGCGCAGCACGAACCAGCCATTCTGCGCCTGCGCCCGCCCGTCATACAGGCCGATCTGCCCGCCATTGGCGCGCACGGTCACGCGCGTCGCGGGGTCGGAGGGCGACAGCACGAACATCTGCCCTTCGGCCATCGGCAGCGGTTCGGCGCCAGGGCCGTCGCTGCGCCCGCTGGCAGGGTTGCGCGTGTCGGTGCGCTCCATCGTGGGCGAGGGATGCAGCGGAAAGATGCCGGGGCGGCCATCGGCCAGATAGCCCTGATGGAAATAGGCCGAGGGCAGAAATTCCAGTGTAAACCCCGCTTTTCCGGCCAGCGTCGCCGGCAGTGCGGCGGGCAGGACAACGCTGACCCGCACCGATGACGGCCCCGCCGGTTCGGTGCGGACGGTGTAACGGAAATCGCGATCCGGATATTCCAGATCGACCTCGATCACGCCCGTCGCGCGATCGACGCGGCGGTCGACGACGCGGGCGGCCGGATCCCACTGACCCGGCGTCGCCGACAGGCGCACATCGCCATTGGTCGCGATGCGCCTTTCCTGCTGAATGATCTCGATCCCGGCGATCTTGGCGTCGGCGAACAGGTCGGGCCGGTTGGCGAACACCAGCATCTGCGCGGCGGGCGCGCGATAATATTCCTTCTCGCCCACGGTGATCGGGCGTTGCTGCGCCGTGGCGCCACCATGGATCGCCAGTGCAAGCGCCATCGCCGAGGCGAACGCCATCGCGCGCTTCGTCATGTCGTCAATTCCCTTGTTGATTGCGTGATTCAGGTTGCGCGGCGCATCGCACCTCAGCGTGCATCGGCGGCACCGACGGCGATTTCGAACGGCACGACCGGCAGCGGCGCGGCGTCGAACAGGTTGACCACCGGCGAATCGGCCCAGGCATAGCGCACCCGCGTCACCGGGCGTCCATCGCCCTTCAGCACCACGGTGTCGCCAGATGCGCGCCCTTCGGCAAAGCGACAGCCCGCGTCGTCGCACAGTTCGAACCCGATCGGTCCCGCCGCGCTCCATGCGCTCAGCGCGCCGGTCACGTCGCGGAACCGCAATGCCACGTCGCTGCCCTGCATTGCCGCCGATGCGATCATCGGACCCGAAGCAGGCTTTGTGTCGCCGTAAGCCAGCACCGATGCCGCGCGCACCAGCCGGTCAGCCAGCAGGTTCTTGTTCGCCGGATGGATATCCGTGCGCTCCCCGATGTCGATAGCGGTGACGATCGCGGCATGACCGTCGTTCAACGCGGCGCGGCGTTGCTCCTCGCGCACCACGGCCCAGCCGCTGTCGACCGGGGCCACCGGCGGCGCGCCGAAATTGGCCAGCCCGACGATCAGGAACGGCAGGTCGGCGACTCCGAACTGCCGCCGCCACCCCGCCATCAACGCGGCCATGCGCGCATCATAGCCGGGTTTGCCGACATCGGACTCGCCCTGATACCAGGCGACCCCCTTCAGCGCGATCGGACCCAACGGCGCGATCATGCCGTTATACAGCGTGGACAGGCCACCATGGCTTTCCCACGGCACGCGCGGCACATCGACGCCGCCCGGTTGGGTGACGATGCTGTATTGCCACCCGGTGCCAAGCGCGATCGCCGCGCCGCCCGCCGGCACCACGCGGATCGCATCGGCCGGGCCAAACATGCCGCCGGGGCCATAGCCGTCGGTCACGGCGGCAACGACGACATTATCCCCCTGTTTCAGCGCGCTGGCCGGAATGGTGTAGCGCCGCGCACTGCCCCAGCCGAAGCTGGAGCCGACCGCGATACCGTTGACCCACACGGTGTCCAGCTCGTCGATCCCGCCCAGTTCGATCACCGCATCGCCGCGCACCGCGTCGAGCGCAAAGCGATTGCGGAACCATAGGGTCGCATTCAGGTCAGCGGTTTCGGCGACGCCCCATGCTTCCCACGGACCAAAGCCGGGCACCGGCTGCCACTGCCGCCGGTCGGGGGCGTTCCACGGTTCCTGTCCGGCGGCATCGCCCGACAGCTTGCGCCACCACGTCCCCCACCGTTCGGCAAAGCGAGCGACACCCGCCGACTGGTCGCGCTGATACAGGGCGAGCAGCGCGGCGTCCTCGCCCATGCCGGGCAGCTTCGCGGCATCGGCACTGGCGATCCATGGCCGGATCTGGGTGCCGCCCCAGCTCGAATCGATCGCACCCATCGGCACGTTGCGGTCGGCCTTCAACTGCCTGACCATCAGGTAGCAGGCCGCTGAAAACGGTCCCACCGTCTCGGGCGCGGCGGCGGCCCATTCGGGACGCTTGTCGAGCGGCGCGTCGGGACCGAACGCAACGCGCTGTTCCATGCTGAGCAGGCGGATTTGCGGATCGGCCGAACCGCGCACGATCCCGCCCCCATTCAGTGTCGCGCGCGTTTCATATTCCATGTTCGACTGGCCCGAACACAGCCAGACATCGCCGATCAGCAGGTCGTCCATCGTCGCCGCCGCGCCATCAGCGCCGGTTACGGTCAGGCGATACGGCCCGCCCGCCGCCATTGCGGGCAGCGTCGCACGCCAGCGCCCGTCGCGGCCAGCCTTTGCCTGCACGGTGCGGTCGCCAAAAGCGATGCGAAGCGCCTCGTTCGGGTCGGCGCGGCCGGTGACGATGATCGGGCGGTCGCGCTGGAGGACGGCATGGGCGCTCATCGGTGTCTCGATCACCGGCTGCGCCGCAGCACCGCCCGCCATCGCCGTGGCGATTACCGCACTTACCAGCCAGCCCGTTGCCCGCGCAGTCGCCCCCATCGGCTCATCCCCTCATTCGATCTTTTATCGTTGCTGGTATCGCTATCATGGCGACCCCCACCCAACAAGCGACACGTTGCACCCGTGGTTCAGACGGCTTGCAACCCGTGCGTTCGGATCCGGTCGATCAGGTCGCGGTGACGTGGCAGGCCCGCCAGCAGCTTTTCGGTCTGGCTGCGGTTCTCGCGGATCGCGCGTTCGGCCGCGCGGGTTTCCGCCGACAAGGCTTCCGGCTCCACCTCGGTGCGGAATCCCATGCCATACAGGACATATTGATAGCTGGCGGGCGGAAACACCTCATCCACCCGGTCGAACTCGTCATGATACCAGGGCGATTGCCAGCGCCACAGGTCGAGCAGGTCGCGCAGCCGGTCGGGCACGCTGTCCATGCGCTGGTTGTCGCGCCAGAACGGGCTGTCGTCACGCTTGGTCAGCACATAATGCAGCTTCAGGAAATCGACGATCCGGCCCCAGCGATAATGGGTCGTGTCGTTGAAACGCCGGGCGATCACGTCCATCACTTCGCGCCGCTGCGGCATCTGTTCGGCGATCAGCTTGGCCGACAATTCGATCAGCACGATCGCCGATGCTTCCAGCGGCTCCAGGAAACCGGCGGCCAGTCCGACCGCGACGCAGTTTCCCTTCCAGAAGGTTTCGCGGTGCCCCGCGCGGATCGCAATCCTGCGCGCCGTCAGATGATCGGCGGCAGGACCGGCATAGGCGCGCAATTCACGCTCCGCCGCGTCATCGTCGATATGGGCGCTGGAATAGACATAACCCATGCCGCGCCGCGTCGGCAGGCCGATGTCCCAGATCCAGCCCGACGATTGCGCCGTCGACAGGGTGTGCGACGCGATCGGACTGTCCTCATCCGCGTGCGGCACCTGCAACGCCAGCGCCGTGTCGCAGAACAGCACGTCGTTCAGCGGGCGGAAGGGCACGCCCATCGCGCCCCCGATCAGCAGCGCCCGGAATCCGGTGCAATCGACAAACAGGTCGCCGTCGATCACCCCGGCCTGCTCGGTGTCCAGATGCGCGATATCGCCATTTTCGGTCATCGCGACATGGCGCACATCGGCCAGCACGTGGCGCACGCCCAGCCTGGTGGTGCAATGCCGGGTCAGGAAATCGGCGAACTTGCCTGCATCCAGGTGATAGGCGTAATTCGCAACCGCCTCGAACTCGGGCGTGGCGATCGTCTTGGGCGCCAGCCCGTCGTCACAGATGCGCCCCTGCGGACATACCGCGTCGCAAAAACTGGCATCGTCATTCGCCGCCAGCCAGTGCGGCGCCAGGTTCACCTGTGCGAAGCTCTTGGGCAGCATCAGCGGGTGGTAATAAGCGTCGTCGACCGCGCCGGTGGTCCAGCGCTGGAACCGCGCGCCCTGTTTGAAGGACGCGTCGCATTCGCGGAAGAAATCGGTTTCGCTGACCCCGATCTTGGCCAGCGTCGTGCGAAGCGTCGGCCAGGTGCCCTCCCCCACGCCGATGATCGCGATATTGGGCGATTCGACCAGCGTGACGCTGAAACTGCCGGCTTCGATCCGGCTTTTGTGACGCGCGGCGATCACGCCTGCGGTCAGCCACCCGGCGGTCCCGCCGCCGACGATCACGATGTTTCGAACAGGCCCGGCCATGCCGTCCCTTTACCTGAAAAAGAAGGGGCCGGGAAACAATGTCCCCGGCCCCAGTCGGGGATCAGAAGCGGAAGCGGAAGCCCCCGGTGAAGCGCCGGCCGTAAGCGGACACCTCAAGCAACTGGTTCGAGAAGCGACCACGCGTGCTCTGCGTCTCGTTGAAGACGTTGAGCGCCTCCACGAACACGCTGGTGTTGGGCGTGAAGTCCCAGCTCGAGCTGAGGTCCACCTGGAGCGCTTCGTTCACGAAGGTCGGCTCGGCACCGAAGCGCGAATTATTCTGCGCCTGGCCAAACTGGAGCAGATACTCGTCGCGCCAGTTCACCGCACCGCGGATCTGGAAGCCGTTCTTGTCATAGAATCCGACGAAGTTTGCGGAATTGGCAAGCCCGGTCACGGCAAAGCCGCTGAGCGACAGGTCGCTGGGATCGTAGGGCCTGTTGGTTTCAACGAACGTGGCATTCGCCTGGAAGCCGAAGCCGGTGTCGCCGAACACATGCTGGAGCGCCAGCTCGACGCCGCGCACGACCGCGCTCGGTCCGTTGACGTTCTGCGCGACGGTAAACACCGCCGCCTGTCCGGTCGTGGGATCGATCACGTCGTTGATCGTCTGCTGCGACGTGCCCGCGACGACGAAGTTCGACACGTCCTTCAGGAAGAAGTTGGCCACCGCATACGAGTTGCGCGCATAATACCATTCGATCGCGGCATCGTAGTTCCACGACAGGTAAGGTTGCAGCGTCGGATTGCCGCCCGTCGCGGTCAGCGCGCCGACGCGCTGGCCCGCGCCCACGTTCAGCACCGGCGTCAGTGTGCCCAGCGTCGGTCGCGTCAGCGTGCGCGACGCGTCCGCGCGGATGTGCAGATTCTCGGTCAGTTCCAGCTTCGCATCGACGCTCGGCAGGAAATAATCATAGTTGCTGTCCGTGCTGACCGCCTGCACGTCGGAAAAGGCGAGCGTCAGCAGCGTCGGATCGGCGGTGCTACCCGTGATCGACACCGGCACGCGGCCAAGGCCGCTCGATGTGATGTCGGTGTTCTCGTAGCGCAGGCCCGCATTCAGGCGGAACGGCATAGCGCCGAGATCCGCGGTGAAGTCGGCGCGGGCATAAAGCGCCCATGTCTTTTCGCGAATGTCCTGCACGCTGCCCGGATCGAGCGCCAGGTCCAGCGTGCCACGATAACCGAGCAGGCCATCGGAGCCGGCGGGGTCCGGATAATTGAAGCCCGGCACGTTCTGGGCATAGGGATTGCCGAAGCTTTCCAGATAGGTCTGGTATGACCGCGCGTCATAAGCCAGCAGCGGCGAGGGCAGCGCGCCCGAGAAGCCGGGGATCCAGCTTCCGGTGTTGATCTGGCCGGAAATCAGGCTCTGGGGGATCGGCACGCCGGTGGTGCGGCCCGATGGCGTGCCGTAGCCGGCATAGGCCTGCCAGAAATTATTGACGAAAGTGTTGCGGTTTTCGAGCTGGAAGCGGTCCTCGGTATATTGACCGCCCGCCTTCAGCTTGATCTGGTCGCCGTCCCATCCGCCAGTGAACCGCACCTGTTTGATTTCGTCGCGGTTGCGCTGGTTCGAACGCACGGTGACGTGGCTGCCCAGGATCGCCGGATCGATAAAGCGCGAACCGTCGCCATTGGGTCCGAACGCCGTCAGCACCGGGAAGGCATTGCGGCTGTCGCCCTCGACCCGCATGCCGAGCGTCGTGCCCAGCGTGCCGCCGTAACCGATGTTGCCGTTTTCATCACCGATGCGGTCATCGGGATTCTGCTTGCTCAGCGAGTAGGCGCCGTCCAGTTCGAAGTTCCAGCGATCGGTCGGGTTCCACTTCAGGTTGACGCCGACCTGATTGGTCTCGCGAAGCTGGCTCGTGGTGTTCGACGTGAAGTCGCTGGGCGTCCCCGCCTGGGTGAAGTCGATCGTCGTGCCGTTCTCGTCGCGCTCGACGTTGCGAAGGTCGCCCTGATTGAACCACACGCCAAAGCCATAGGCGTCGCTGTTGATCGTCTGGCGCGAGTAATTGTTGTCGACGGTCAGCAGCAGCGCATCGCTCGCCTGCCACTGGAACGCCAGGCGCCCGTCGATGCGCTCGTCCTTGGTATAGCGCTGGTCGGCGCCATATTGCTGGCCATACCAGCCGATCTCGCTCGGCACCTGGGTCGGATCCGTGCTGGCGGCGTTGGGCGCACAGGCGGTCGCGGTCGAACCGGCAAGCTGGCACGGCGCGAACAGGCCACCCTGCCAGCCGGAGACGAAGACGCGATTGGTCTGGGTGTCGCGGCGGGTGTAGATCGCACTGGCAAGAATGCCCATCGTGTCGCCGGCAAACGTCTTGCTGAAGAGCGCGCCGAGCGTCGGCACCAGCGATTCGGATTCGTCCTGATACGATCCGCTGGCGGTGATCGCCACGCGGTCGCCCATCTTGTCGAAGGGCTTGGGATAGCTGATATTGACCGTCGCGCCGATCGAGTTGGACGACAGCGTCACGTCGGGCGTCTTGAGCACCGCGAGCTGGCCCACGAAGTCCGAGCCGACCGTCGTGAAGTCCACCGAGCGACCGCCCGACGAGGTCGCAAGGCGGCGACCGTCGATCAGCGTTTCGTTGAAGTCGCCGGCAAAGCCGCGAACAGTGATGCCCTGCGGCTCGCCACGCGAACCCGACCGGTTGATCGACACGCCGGGCAGGCGCTGAAGCGAGGCAGCGACGTTCGAATCGGGGAATTTGCCGATATCCTCGGCCGAGATGACGTCGACGACGCCGGGCGAGGTCCGCTTGATATCCAGATTGCGCTGGAGCGAACCGCGGATGCCGGTGACGATGATGTCCTGCGTGGCAGAAGCATCGGCGCTGGGCACTGCATCACGCTCGGCCGGGGCGGTCGTTTCCACATCCGTGGTCTGGGCCATTGCGGGCGCCGCAAGCGCGATCGCGGCAAGGCTGGCACCACCGGTCAGCAGGCCGCGCAGTGCGCCGCCATTGATACCGGTAACAAATTTATTGCGGGTAAACCCCTTCATAAGCTCCTCTCCCGTCCACTCGATACACGGACCTGGCCGATCGTTTGTCGACCTTGTCCGTCGCTTACGGCCCGTTGGCCGTTATGCTTTTCCGCCGTCACCTGGCGTGGTAGCGCTATCGATATCGACTTTTCGGGCTGGCGACAATCGGATTTGTCGGTCTGGTGCGCGACTGTTGCAAACCGGCCACGGCCGGAACAAAAAAGGGAGAGGTGGATCGATGACCGCCAGCACGATCGAACTGCTGAACGCCGGCGATCACGCCGAATTGCGCCTGGGACCGCCATCGGGTCCGCCGCCGCATTTCGTGCAGATCGTTCTTGACGAGTTGGCGGGCGCTGCCAGCATCTGCCCGATATTCCTCACCAAATCGCCTGAAACTGGTGCTTTTTATGTCGGCGCGATGCTGGGATTCAAAGCCGATGAGGCGGTGCTGGTCGACACGGCCGAGCGCAGCGGCACCTTTGACCCGCTCGACTGGGCGCGGCGCGGTTTCTACGTGTCGGGGGAGCAGATCGCGATCGACGCGGGCGATCCGCGCTTTGCCGATCCGGCGGGCGAACCCATGTTCGAACGCGATGGCCGTCCCGCGCCGGCACTGGTCAACATGACGCGAACGCTGGGGCGGCTGAAGGCGGGAATGGACGCGACGCAGGCCTTTGTCGACGCCATGCTGGCGCACAAGCTGGTCGAGGCGATCGACGTTTCGCTCGACTTCGATGACGGCGAACGCCTGAACCTGGCCGGGCTTTACACGATCAGCCTCGATTCGCTGGGCGAACTGGACGATGCCGCCGCGCTGGCGCTGTTCCGCGCGGGCCATCTTCAGGCGGCCTATATCATGTCGCAATCGCTGCGACAGGTCGCCCGGCTGGCGCGCCGCCGCAACGAACGGCTGGCGGCGGGATGACCGCCCCGGTCGACGCGATCGAGGCATCGGCCGTCGCAGACGAATCGGCCTTTGCCGAACGCGTCGCGCGCGCCTGTCGTCCGGTGGTGCTGAAGGGCGCGTGTCGCGACTGGCCGGTAACGGTCGCGGCGCGCAGGTCGGACGATGCGCTGTTCGCCTATCTCGCCGCCCTCGCCAGCGACCGCCCGGCCGAGGCGTTTGCCGGGCGCGCCGACATCGCCGGACGATACCATTATGGCGAGGGGCTGGAAGGCTTCAATTTCGAACGTCGTCTGATGCCGATCCGCGCGGCGCTGACCGCGATTGCCGAATGCGCGGCGCAATCCGGGGCGGGCGACCTGTATCTCGGCTCGCTGCCCGCCGACAGCTATTTTCCCGATTTCGCCGCGAGCAATGCGCTGCCCTGGCCGCCGGCACAGGTTACGCCGCGACTGTGGATCGGCACCGCATCGACCGTGGCGTGTCATCACGACCGCTTCGACAACATCGCCTGCTGCATCGCGGGCGAGCGCCGCTTCACCCTGTTCCCGCCAGAGGCGATCGGCGACCTGTATGTCGGGCCGATCGACCATACCATGGCGGGCCAGCCGGTCGGCTTGGCGGTCGGTTCGCAACCGGGCGATCCGCGCTATCCCCGGTTCGAGGCGTGGCGCGACCGCGCGCTGGTCGCCGACCTGTCGCCCGGCGACGCGCTCTACATGCCCAAATTATGGTGGCATCAGGTGGAGGCACGGGGCCGCGTCAACCTGCTGGTCAATTACTGGTGGGATGCATTTGCCGCCGGGCCGGACACGCCCTTTACGGCGATGATGCTGGCGATGGCTGCGGTTGCCGAACGACCGCCGGGGGAGCGGGCGGCATGGGCGGCGTTTTTCGACCATTATGTGTTCCGGCCCGATCGCCACCCGCTCGAACATCTGCCCCCCGAACGCCACGGCATATTAGGGCCGCTGTCCGAACATCGCGGGCGCATCCGCGCGATGGTGATGCAGTGGCTGCGCGGCGGGCGTTAAAACCCGCCGCGCCGCGCCCCTTATC
>NZ_DATJLI010000067.1:0-1568 GCF_035490575.1 Sphingomonas sp.
TCAACGATTGCGCGGCAGCGAACGGGCACCCGGAAACGCGCTTCCGCCGGATCGGCTTCGACCATCAGCCCGATTTCGCCGATGTGGGCCTGCGCCGCACGGTCCACCGCTATCCTTTCGTTCCCGAGGCGATTGAGACGCTGGACGCCGATTGTTACGAGGCATTCAACATCCAGGTCGAAGGCCTGCGAAAGCGCCTGACCGCCGCCGGCGCAAAGCGTCTGGTGATCGGCGTGTCGGGCGGCCTCGATTCGACCCACGCGCTGCTGGTCGCGGCCAAGGCGTTCGACCGGCTGGGTCGCCCGCGCAACGACATTCTCGGCTTCACCATGCCCGGTTTCGCAACGGGTGACGCGACCAGGGCCAGCGCATGGGGGCTCATGCGGGCGCTGGGCATCACCGGAGAGGAAATCGACATCCGCCCCGCCGCGCGGCAGATGCTGGGCGACATGGGCCACCCCTTTGCCGCCGGGGAACCGCAATATGACGTGACGTTCGAAAATGTGCAGGCGGGCCTTCGCACCGATTACCTGTTCCGGCTGGCCAATCAGCGCGAGGGGATCGTGCTGGGCACGGGCGACCTGTCCGAACTGGCGCTGGGGTGGTGCACTTACGGCGTTGGCGACCAGATGAGCCATTATGCCGTCAATGCCGGCGTGCCCAAGACACTGATCCAGCATCTGATCCGCTGGACCATTGCCAGCGGCCAGGTTGACGATGCAGTGGGCGCCGTGCTCGAGACGATCCTGTCGACCGAAATCAGCCCCGAACTGGTCCCCGCCGACGACACCGGCGCGATGCAGTCGACCGAGGGGCGGATCGGTCCCTATGCGCTGCACGATTTCTTCCTGCATCATGTCGCGCGCCAGGGGCTGGCGCCGTCGAAGATCGCGTTTCTGGCGTGGCACGCCTGGGCCGATGCGGCGGCGGGGCACTGGCCTGCCAACCTGCCGGACGACGCGCGCGGCGCCTATGACCTGCCGACGATCGCCAAGTGGCTGGAAAGCTTCCTCGACCGCTTTTTCCGCACCAGCCAGTTCAAGCGATCCGCCATCCCCAACGGGCCAAAGGTCGCAGCGGCGGGGGCGCTATCGCCGCGCGGCGACTGGCGCGCGCCATCCGACGGGACGGCACGCGCCTGGATCGAGGAATTGCGCGCAGGGCTGCCGCCGCTTTGAGCGGTCAGCCCAGATAATGGCGCTCGGCGGCCTCGGTCGCCTCGACCGCCAGCACCTGTCGCGCTTCTCCGGCGGTGCGGGGCTGCCCCCGATGATCGGCGGCGGCGTCGAGGACGCGGTTCAGCAGTTCCTGGCCCTCGATCCAGCCGCCAATGCCGCTGGCGGCATTCAGATGGCCCTGTGGTCCCACGTCGATGAAATGGCTGCCCCATCGGCTCGCCAGATTATGCGCCTGCTCGACCGCGATCCACGGATCGTCGCTCGAGGCGACCACGATCGACGGAAAGGGCAACAACTGACGCGGCGAAGGCTTGAACGCGGCCAGATCGGGATGTGCGCCGGGCCGGTCGACATCGGCGGGCGCGACCAGCAGCGCCCCCGCGACCGGCC
>NZ_DATJLI010000068.1:0-13580 GCF_035490575.1 Sphingomonas sp.
GGCCTTCTTCGATATCCCCCGGCTCCAGCCGGTCGCGGTTCTGATATGCCCAGACCCCGGCGTAGCAATCGGCCTGCAATTCCAGCCGCACCGACATTTCATTACCCTGCTCGGTGGGAAGCGTGCGCTGCGCCTGGCTGACGCGCTGGGCATCGCCGGTCAGGTTCTGGATGTGGTGGCCCACTTCATGCGCGATGACATAGGCCTGAGCGAAATCGCCCGCCGCGCCGAACCGGTTTTCCAGCTCGTCAAAGAAACTGGTGTCCAGGTAGATGCCCTGATCGGGCGGGCAATAAAACGGCCCCGCCGCCGAGGTTGCCGCGCCGCAGCCCGATGACACGCCGCGCTGATAGAAGTTCAGCGTGGGTTCGGCATAGCGCTGACCCTGCTGCTGGAACAACCGGCCCCAGGTCTGCTCGGTGGAGGCGAGCACCTGACACGCGAAGCGACGTTCGGCGGTGTTGCACACGCTGGCGCCCGAACCCCCGGCACCGCTCCCCTGCTGCACCTGTGGCTGGCCGCCGCCGCCGCCAAGCAGGCCACCCAGCCCACCGCTCATCGACAGGAAGATCAGCCCGACCACGACCAACATGCCGATGCCGCCGCACCCCATGCCGCGCCCCAGAAACAGCGGCAACAAGCCCAGCAGCGGAAATCCCCCGCCGCCGCCGCTGCCCTGGCCCAGATCGCGGACATTGTCGCTGGGATCGAAATCGTCGAGGCGCATTGCCTGCCCACCTGTGTTGTTCGTTACGCGACTGAAATGCGTGAGAGTGGCAGGCCGTTGCAAGTGACAACGCCGATTTTTGCGTCTTCCGCCATTGATGCACCGCAACACCCGCCCCATAACCATGCCATGGCCGATGTCGAACGCCCCGCGCCCCGTCACCGCCGCCACAGCCGGCAGGCGATGCCTCTGCCCGATTGCGTGGCGCTGGTCTTCCAGGGCGGCGGCGCGCTCGGCAGTTTCCAGGCGGGCGTTTACGAGGCTCTGTCAGAGGCAGAGGTCGAGGTTGACTGGATTTCGGGCATTTCAATCGGCGCGATCAACGCCGCGATCATTGCGGGCAATCCGCCCGAACGCCGGGTCGAGCGGCTGAGCGCGTTCTGGGACACGATCACCGCCGGTTTGCCCAGCTTTCCTATTCCGCAGGACGACCGCGTGCGCGAAGCGGTGCATGAATGGTCGGCGATGGCCGTCATGGCGCAGGGGGTGCCCGGTTTTTTCAAACCGCGCATCTGGCCGCCCTTCCTGGCGGCGCCGGGCAGTTGCGGGGCGATGAGCTTTTACGACACCGAACCGCTGCGCGCGACGCTCGACAAGCTGATCGACTGGGACCTTCTGAATGACGGGCCGGTGCGGATTTCGGTCGGCGCGGTCGAGATTCAGTCTGGCAACTTCACCTATTTCGACAATCGCATGGGCTGTCGGCTCGACGCGCGACACATCATGGCATCCGGCGCGCTGCCGCCGGGCCTGCCGCCGGTCGACATTGACGGGCTGCTCTACTGGGACGGCGGCCTCGTCTCCAACACGCCGCTGACGCATGTGCTGGAGCATCAGGCCGAACCGATGCTGGTGTTCCAGTGCGACCTGTTCGCCGCCAACGCCGATCCGCCCAAGACGATGATGGACGTGATGGCCCGCGAAAAGGAAATCCGCTATTCCAGCCGCACGCGACAGGTGTCGGCTGAAGCCGTGCGGCGGCGCAAGGTGCGCGAGGCGATCCGCCGTGTGCTGGACAAGCTGCCTGACGACATGGCCGACGACGCCGATGTCGCCGCGTTGGCCAGCTATGCCACCGAGCATCCGCTGTCACTGGTCCAGCTCATCAACCGCGCCAATGCCTGGGAGGGCGGCAGCCGCGATTATGAGTTTTCGCAGCGCACGATGCGCGAGCATTGGCAATCGGGCCACACCGCGATCGCCGAAACCATGGCGCAGTCGCGCGTGCTCGCCCAGAATATCGTCGACGGCCGCACCGCCGCGTTCGACCTGACACCCAGCCGCCATTCGAACTGAACGGAGCCAGCCCCATGTTCCTTAAAGGCAAGACCGCGATCGTCACGGGTTCGACCTCCGGCATCGGCCTGTCCTATGCCAAGGCGCTGGCGGCGGAAGGTGCGAGCGTCGTCATCAACGGCTTTGGCGACGCCGACGCCATTGAAAAGGAACGCGCCGCGCTTGAAGCGACCAGCGGCGTCCGCGCGCTGTATGACGATGCCGACATGACCAAGCCTGATGCCATCGCCGCGATGGTCCGGCGCGCGCATGACGAACTGGGCGGGCCGGACATCGTCATCAACAATGCGGGCATTCAGCACGTTTCGCGGATCGAGGATTTCCCGGTCGAGAAATGGGACGCGATCATCGCGATCAACCTGTCGTCGGCCTTTCACGTCATGCGCGCTGCGGTGCCGTTCATGAAGGAGCGCAAATGGGGTCGCATCATCTCGACCGCATCGGCGCATTCCAAGGTCGCCAGCCCCAACAAGTCCGCCTATGTCGCCGCCAAACACGGCATTGCGGGCCTGACCAAGACGATCGCGCTGGAAACCGCGACCTTCGGCATCACGGTCAACGCGATCTCGCCAGGCTATGTCTGGACGCCGCTGGTTGAACAGCAGATTCCAGATACCATGGCGACGCGCGGCCTGACGCGCGAACAGGTCATCAACGACGTACTGCTCGACGCGCAGCCGACCAAGGAGTTCGTGACCGCCGAACAGGTGGCGGCACTCGCGCTGTTCCTGTGCCGCGACGAAGCGGCGCAGATCACCGGCACGAACCTGTCCATCGACGGGGGCTGGACGGCCTGACCTGGATCCGCACAGGTCCTTGAAAATGCGCGATTGACGCACGCCGCCCATGCGCCATGATGGGGGCGTGCATACCAGATTTTCGAAACGCGTTGTCGTGCTTGGCCTGTTGTTGATGACCGCTGCTTGCGGCGGTGCCCGATTGGACGATGCGCCGGTGCGCGCGGCGGCCGATGCCGCGCCACCGGCGGGATGGCGAACCGTCGCCACCGAACATGACCGCGACCGGCTGCGACGATGGCGCGATGCGTGGATGGCCGCACTCCCCCCGGCGCAAGCTGCCGCGCCCGCCGCCATCCGCGAACAGGGTCAGTTGTTCCACCCGGACCATGCGCTCGCCGATCCGGCCCCGCCGCCGGGCCGCTATCGCTGTCGGGTGTTCAAGCTGGGCGCGGCGGGCGCCGCCGGGCTTGCCTTCACCCCCTATCCCTATTTCAATTGCCGCGTCGGGGACGAGGGCGACGTGCTGAGCCTGTTCAAGGAAACCGGCTCGCAACGCCCGGTCGGCCTGTTATTTCCCGATGGGCCGTCGCGCATGATCTTTCTGGGCACCCTTGCGCTGGGCGACGAACAGCGCGCGCTGGACTACGGGCAGGACCGCGACCGCGACATGGCCGGGGTGCTGGAGCGGGTGGGCGAGCGTCGCTGGCGCCTGTCGCTGCCCTGGCCGCGTTTCGAATCGCAGCTTGATGTGGTCGAACTGATCCCCGCGCCATGAGGATGACGATGCGCCGACTGATTCCCGCCCTGCTGACAGCCGCCAGCCCCGCCGCCGCACAGGAAGCCGTGCGTGATGCGACGACGGCGCAGATGCCGGCGCTGACGACGCTCTACCGCGACCTGCACGCGCATCCGGAACTCGCCTTTAAGGAGAATCGCTCGGCAAAGCTGATGGCCGATGCCGCGCGCAAGGCGGGTTTTATCGTGACGGAAGGGGTGGGCGGCACCGGCGTCGTTGCGGTGATGAAGAACGGCAACGGCCCGACGCTGTTGATCCGCACCGACATGGACGGCCTGCCCGTGGTCGAGGCGACCGGCCTGCCCTACGCGTCGAAAGCGCGTGCCACCACGGACGAGGGGCTGGAAACCGGCGTGATGCACGCCTGTGGCCACGACACGCACATGAGTGCATGGGTGGGCACGCTGAACAATCTAGCGCAATTGAAGGGTCGCTGGTCGGGCACGCTGGTGATGATCGCCCAGCCTGCCGAGGAAAAGGGTCTGGGCGCCAAGGCGATGCTCGACGCCGGGCTGTATTCCAAATTCCCCCAGCCCGATACCGTAATCGCGTTCCACGACAGCGCCTCGCTGCCCGCAGGCACGATCGGCATCCGGCCCGGCTTTGCGCTGGCGACCGTGGATACCGTCGATCTGAAAGTGCGCGGCGTGGGCGGGCACGGCGCCTATCCGTCAGGCACCAGGGACCCGGTGGTGCTGGGCGCAAAGATCGTGATGGCGCTGCAAACATTGGTCAGCCGCGAGAACGATCCGCAATCGCCCGCCGTCGTCACCGTCGGCAGCTTTCGCGGCGGATCGAGCCACAACATCATCGGCGACGAAGTAACGCTGCTGATCACGGTCAGAAGCTATGAGGACAAGACCCGCAAGCTGCTGCTGGACGGCATCGCCCGGATCGCGCGCGGTGAAGCAATCGCCAGCGGCATTCCCGAAGACCGGATGCCGGTGATGTCGGTCAAGGAAGTGAACACCCCGGCCACCTTCAACACCGATCCGCTGACCGGGCGGGTGCGCGACCTGTTCATCGCGCGCTTCGGCGCGGAGCGGGTGCGCGATGTGCCCGCGGCCATGGTGGGTGAGGATTTCAGCCGCTATTATCTGGCCGACAAGGACAATGTCGAAAGCCTGTTGTTCTGGGTGGGTGGTGTGCCGGCGGACAAATGGGCGGCGGCACAGGCGGCGGGCGGCGATGGCCTGCCCTCGCTTCACAGCCCCAATTGGGCGCCCGATGCCGAGGCGGTGATTGCCACCGCGACCGAGGGGATGACCGCCGCCGCGCTCGACATCCTGAAGCGCGGCTGAGACTGGACGGCGCGACGGCAACAGCCGCGCGCCGATTGACAAGGGAGGGAACCGAATGGCCGTGAATGCTGCGCGTGCGGCTATGTTAGCGCTATCGGCAGTCGCCGCGCCACTTGCCGCGCAGACAGCAATGAGCAGCGACCAGCACCGTGCCGACATGATGCGACAACTGGGGCTGACCCGCCTGATCCCCGGCCCCGCCGCCGACCGGGACGCACCAAACGCCGCCAATTATGACGAAGCGCGCGCCAATCCCTATCCGAACCTGCCAGACCCGCTGGTGACGAACGACGGGCAGCCGGTCCGCACCGCCGATGATTGGTGGAAGTTGCGCCGCCCCGAAATCCTCGCCGCCTATGCCCGCGAAGTCTACGGTGAAGTGCCCGCGACCGCGCCACGCATCGATTGGCGCGTGACGATCACCGACCGGCAACGCGTAGGCTTCACCCCCGTTATCGCCCGCCGTGTCATCGGCCATGCCGACAATTCGTCTGCGCCCGATATCGACGTTGCGATCCGAATGACCGTGGTGATCCCTGCCGATGTCAAGGGACCGGTGCCCTTGCTCATCATGTATGGCCGCGACGAGTTTCCGGCTCCTTCCCAGCCCAACCGCGCGGAATATGAGCGCATCGACGCGGCGATGAAGCGGCTGCTGATCGCTCAGGATGCGACGCTTAAAGCGGTGTTCGACGCGCATCCTGCGTTCATGCTCCACGAACAGCCGCCGTTCCGTTTCCCCCAGCGCGACGCGCATGGCGACCTGCCCCGTCCGGATCAGTTGATCGCGGCGGGATGGGGCTATGCCATGCTCGATACCGACACGATCCAGCCCGACAATGGCGAGGGGCTGTCACGCGGCGTCATCGGCCTCGCCAATCGCGGACGACCGCGCACGCCCGAACAATGGGGCGTGCTGCGCGCCTGGGCTTGGGGCGCCAGCCGCGCGCTCGATTTTCTGGCTGCCGATCCCGCCATCGACGCCAGGCGCATCGGGATCGAAGGGGTCTCGCGTTATGGCAAGGCGGCGTTGATCGCCGCCGCGTTCGACCAGCGCTTTGCAACCGCGCTGGTCGGATCGTCGGGCAAGGGCGGCACCACCCTGCTGCGCCGCGATTTCGGGGAAGGCGTGACCAGCCTGGCCAGCGGCGCGCATTACTGGATGGCGGGCAATTTCATGCGCTATGGCGCCGCCGAAGGCCGGGATGTTCGCAATCCCGGCGAACTGCCCGTCGATTCGCACATGCTGATCGCGCTGTGCGCCCCGCGGCCGATCTTCATCAGCTATGGCATCCCCGAACAGGGCGACGCCCATTGGCTCGACCATCGCGGCAGCCTGATGGCGGCGGTGGCGGCGGGCCGGGTATATCGCCTGTTGGGTGCAAAGGATCTGGGGCTGGGCGACGACTGGCGTGCGGTTCAGCTGCCGCCGGTCAAGACCGGGCTGCTGGACGGCGCGCTGGCGTGGCGACAGCATGACGGCGGCCATACCGACACGCCCAACATGACGATCTTTGCCGAATGGGCCAATCGTCAGTTGGGCGTCACCCGGTAATCGCAGGCTCAGACCCTAGGCAGCGGCGTGCCCGCCTGTTCACAGATATGCCGGGCCAATTCCTGCCGCAGCGGCAGGCCGCTGATCGACCGCAGCGGGCCATCATGTGCGACATTGCTCTCGACGCGCCCGCGGCTGGACGCGACGCCGACGACGTGGAACAGCCGGCGCGCACAATCCACTTCGGTTCGGGCATAGGCGACGCGGCCGTTCTTTTCCTGACGCAGAATCGCGATATCGGTGTCGTTCAGCGTGCGATGTCGGCGCAACAGATAATAGCGTGATGCCTGGTCCGACGGGGTGGCCACCAATTCACCCTGTATCTTCAGATAATCGGGTTTGGGCGCCGCAATCTCGGTCTCTGCCAGATTACGCAGCACTACATGGCTGTTGTCGTCATGGCTGGACGCATCGCTGGTGCCACAGCCAGCCAGCAGCCCTGCCATCATGATGGCACCCGGAAACGCCGTTACTCGCATCGACATACTCCTGTCGTTCGAATATCCCAGAAATGTTCGGTAGCTCAGCGCGCGCGGAACAATTCGATCGCCGCGAACAGGCAGAGCACCGTCACGACAATCAGCGCGCTGGCGACATCGTTGGATGCCGACCCGAACGCCGTGGACAGGGCATCGATGTCCAGAAATCCCAGCATTTTCTCGCCCTTTCGATTGTCGAAAGCGGCAGGCGTGCGACCATGAACGGGCGCACGGTGATCCACCGCGCCGCGACCCGATGCCGCGACGAAAGCCAAGCTAGGTGTGGCTGCGTTGCAATACTCGCACTGCACTGCAACAAATTATTGCTGATCGAGATTAATGATCGGTCCGGGTTTGCGGACCAGGCGAACCCGGCCCGCAAAATCCCGTTCAGCGCGCCAGCAGCACCCGCGCCTGCCCGGCGATCTGCGCCAGCATCGCCGCGCTGGGCGATGGCGCACGCCGCGCGCGCGCGACAAGGGCAGCAAATTGCTCGACGCGGGGTGCATTGTCGTCCAGCCACTGGTCGACCGCCTTTTGCGGGTCCTTGTCGCCGTGCCGCGCCAGGAAATCGAGGCGCAGTTGCTGGAAATCGCGTGCCAGTCCGGCGATCAGCAACCGCTCCCACGGATCGCCCGACCCGATGCGCGCGGCGTTGGCCTGTGCCCAGTCGAGACCCAGTGCGTGACCCAGCCGGGTGAAGGCGCGCGTCAGCGTCGCTTCCTCGATACCCAGCCGCTCGCCAAGATCGGCCAGCCCGACCGCGCCGTCGAGTTCGAAGATGCGGACGACCTTTCGCACCAGCGCCGTCGGCGCGCCCGCTTCCTCCAGCCGGGCAGCGATGCGCGCCGATTGTGCGCTGGCTTCCTCAAGCAGCAATTCGCGCGTCTGCTTGTCCAGGCTGTCGATGCCCGGTTTCAGGCGGGCGATCATGTCGCCCGGCGACACGCCCGACGGTGCGACGCGCAGCAGGTCGGCGACCTGCGACCGGGCGGCGACCGCCACTTCATCGAGCAACGCCAGACGCGCGCCCTCCGGCATGTCGGCGGCCTCAATCTGCTCCCATAGCTGTGGCAGGTTGAACAGTCGTTCCGCGACGACGAACATCGCCGCGATGTCGGCCATCGCCGCGCCTTCCTCCTCCGCCAGTTCAAAGGGATGCAGCACGCCCAACCGGTTGACGACGCGATTGGCCAGCTTGGTCGCGACGATTTCGCCGCGCAGCCGGTGTTCGCGGATCGCGATCGCGAACTTCTTCTGCATCGGCTTGGGGAACGCCGCCATCAGGTCGGGTTCCAGTTCGGGATCCGTGCCCAGCCGCGAATGCTCGACCGCATCCTGCAGCGCCAGCTTGGCGCTGGCCAGCAGCACCGCCAGTTCGGGACGCGTCAGCCCGCGCCCTTCCTGCGCCGCGCGCATCAGATCCTCGTTGGTGCCCAACCCCTCAACCGCGCGGTCCAGCCGCCCGGCGGCCTCAAGGATTTCGATCACGCGGATATAGCTCGGCACCGCGACGGCGCCGTCATTTTCCATGAACGACAAGGCCAGCGTCTGAAGGCGATTATCCTCCAGCACCAGATGCGCGACCTCATCGGTCATCGATTCGAGCAACTGGTCGCGCTTGGGCAGTTTCAGCCGCCCTTCGATCACTTCGCGATTCAGCGCGATTTTGATGTTGACCTCGTTATCCGAACAATCGACGCCCGCCGAATTGTCGATGAAGTCGGTGTTGATACGCCCGCCGCGCGTGGCAAAGGCGATGCGCGCGGCCTGGGTGACGCCCAGATTGGCCCCCTCCCCGATCGCTTTCGCGCGCACCTGTTCGGCGTTCACGCGCAACCGGTCGTTGGCGGGATCGCCGACTTCGGCATTATTCTCGTGCCCGGCCTTGATGTAAGTGCCGATGCCCCCGAACCAGATCAGGTCGACCGGCGCCTTCAGGATCGCGCTGATAAGCCCGGCGGGATCGATTTCGGCGGCGTCGATGCCAAGCAGTTCGCGGACCTGTTTCGACAGCTTGATCGATTTCTCGGTGCGCGCGAACACGCCCCCGCCCTTGGAGATCAGCTTGGGATCATAATCGGCCCAGCTCGATCGCGGCAACGCGAACAGCCGGTCGCGCTCCGCCCAGCTGGTTGCCGGATCGGGATCGGGGTCGAGGAAGATGTGGCGATGGTCGAACGCCGCGCGCAGGCGGATCGCTTTCGACAACAGCATCCCGTTGCCGAACACGTCGCCCGACATGTCGCCGCAGCCGACCACATCGATGCTGTCGCTCTGAACATCGACGCCCATTTCAAGGAAGTGGCGCTGGACCGACACCCAGCCGCCCTTGGCGGTGATGCCCATCGCCTTGTGGTCATAGCCCTTGGACCCGCCACTGGCAAAGGCGTCGCCCAGCCAGAAGCCGCGCTCCTGCGCGATGCCGTTGGCGACATCGCTGAACGTCGCCGTGCCCTTGTCGGCGGCAACGACGAAATAGGGGTCTTCGCCGTCATGGATGACGACCTGTTCCGGGTGCACGACCGCGCCCTCGACAATGTTGTCGGTGATCGACAGCAACGACCGGATGAAGATGCGATAGCTCTCGGTCCCCTCGGCCAGCCAGGCCTCCCGATCGGTGGGCGACGGCAATTGCTTGGGATAAAAGCCGCCTTTCGCGCCGGTCGGCACGATGACGGCGTTCTTCACGCGTTGCGCCTTCATCAGCCCGAGGATTTCGGTGCGGAAATCGTCGCGACGGTCGGACCAGCGCAGGCCCCCGCGCGCGACCGGCCCGGCGCGCAGATGGATGCCCTCGACCCGCGGTGAATAAACGAAGATTTCGCGCCATGGCAGCGGTTGCGGCAGGCCCGGCACCTTGGCCGAATCGAGCTTGAACGCCAGCGCCTCGTTCGCGGCGGGGGCGAATGCGTTGGTGCGGAGCGTGGCGTTGACCACGCCGCGCATCGCGCGCAGGATGCGGTCCTCGTCGATCGCCGACACCGCGTCCAATCCCGTTTCGATCGCCTTCGCCGCCTTGGCGACAATGGCGTCGCGGTCGCCGTTGCGCGACGGATCATGCGCGGCCTGGAACTGCGCGATCAGGCCCGATGCCACCTTGGGCGCGTGACGCAGCGCGTCGACCACGGTGCCCAGGCCATAGGGCAGGCCCGTCTGGCGCAGATAGCGGAACCAGGCGCGCAGCAGCACGACCGACAAAGGCGAGGTGCCGGTTTCGACCACCAGCCGGTTGAACGCGTCGTTCTCCGCCCGGTTTTCAAGGACCGCGCGGATCGCATCCTCGACCATCGGATGGTCGATCTGCTTTTCGGCGTCGGGCGCGCCGGGCACGTCGACATAGAAATCGTGGATGACCACCTGTTCATCGCCGTCGAGCAATGTCGGCAGCTCGGCAATGACGCGAAAGCCGAAATTCTCCAGCACCGGCACCGCATCCGACAGCGGCAACGCACCGCCTTGCCGATAGATTTTGATGCGGAAGCGCCCGTCTTCCGGATTGTCGTCGGGCAGGATACGCACCTGACGGTCATCCGGTCCCTCAAGCTCGGCGATCCGCAACACGTCGTGCGCGGCCTCTTCGGGCGTGGAAGCGTTGCGGTAATTGACCGGGAACGCGCCCGCATAACGCAGCGCCAGCCGCGTCGCGCGGCTCGCGCCCGCGCTTTCGGTCAGTGCGGCCTCGACCGCCGCCGACCAGCCGCGCATCATCCGCACCAGCCGCTGATCCAGCGCCTCGGCATCGGGCATCCGCCCGGCCCCGCGCAAATCCAGCGTATAGCGGATCAGCGCGACTTCCCCGTCCTCAAGGCTGATCGACCAACTGAGCAGCGACGCATTGGCGGCATCGGCCAGCATCGTCCCGATCGCCTCGCGCCGCCCGGTCGTCAATTCGTCGCGCGGCAGCCAGACGAACGCGAACAAGTGGCGGCCCAGCGTGCTGCGGACCAGCACCAGCCGCGGGCGCGGGCGGTCGGCGATCGACATCGCCGTCAACGTCAGTTGTTCGATCGCGGCATCGTCGAACGCGGTGGTCAGGTCGTGCGGCAGCGCGGTCAGCGCGTGCGCCATCGCCTTGCCGGTGTGGCCGCGCGGGTCAAAGCCGAAACGGTCGGTCAGCGCCTTCAACCGGCGACGCAGCAACGGCACGTCGGCGGGCGCACTGTGCAACGCGGCACTGGTCCACATGCCGGCATGGATCGACAGGCCGATGACCTTTTCGCCATCCTTCACCGGCAACAGGATCAGGTCCATCGGCACGCGGCGGTGCACCGTCGCGATGCAGTTGGATTTCAGGAGCAGCGGTGCGCGGCCCCCTTTGGCAAACCATTCGACCGCCAGTTCGCGCGACGAATCGGCCAGCAGCGGCGTGTCGAGCGGTTCGGCGGCGATGCCCAGCGCTTCGGTGGCGCCGCCCTCGACCAGCCAGCGCTCGTGTGCCAGCAGCGTCAGGTTGTTGTCGAGGAACCAGCGCAACAGCGCCGCACCCTCGTCATCCTCGGTCGCGTCGGCATCCGCGCTCAACGCCTCGCGCAGGCGCGGCCAGTCGGCCACGGCGCGGCGGACATGGCCCAGCGTGCGGTCGATCGCGTCGACCAGCTCACGGCGCTCCTTGGCGTCCAGCCGGTCCATCTCGATGTAGACCATCGATTCGGCGGCGCTGTCAGCGGCGTCGTTCACGTCGATCAACACGCCCTTGTCATCGCGCACGACGCGCAGGACGGGGTGGATGATGCGCTCGATCGGGGTGTTGACGGCGCCAATGGTCGCGGCGATCGAATCGACCAGGAACGGCATGTCGTCGTTGACAACGGCCAGCCGCATCCGGCGTCGTTCATCGCGCATGAAGGTGCCCACCGCGATCGCCGGCCGCCCGGCCTTGCGCGTGGCGGCGGTCTCGGCGACGAAACGCGCGGCATCCGCACGTTCGGCCTTGCCCAGCCCTTCAATCTCTCCCGGAAGCGCCTCTGCAAAGAAGCGCGATTCGATCGCCTTGGCCGGCGTCGTGCCTGTCTTTTTCAGCATTGCCCGCCTATGCGCCCATCAGCGCACGCGCTCAAGCACCTGCGCGGCGAACGGCCTTTTCCGTCAGTGCATCTTCGCCTTCGACGCGGGCGACGACCTCCAGCATCCCGTCCAGTCCCGCGCGTGCCAGGAGCAGCACGAACTCGTCGTCACCCGCCGCGATCGGCACCGTGGCGATGGTCGCGCGCTGACGCAGCGCGGCGGCGGCGGTGGCAAAGCTGTCGGGGCGTTCGGCGGGCCGGCGCGCGGCGCGTTCGGCCGCGACCAGTCCCTTGATGCCGCCGGATGCGCTCGCCAGGAACGTGGCAAAGCCGTCGACGGGCACGTCATGGCGCCGCGCGTGCATCAGCACCGCGGCATATTCAGTCAGGCGCGTCTTGTCGTGCTGAACACCGAACACCAGCTTGACGATCGGGGTCATCGGCGCGCGCGCCTGTGCCTTCAACCCTGCATCCTCCAGCAATTCGCCGTAACCCTGCGGGTCGGCGCCAGCGGCTTCGGCAAAGGCATAGGCCCGCTCCAGCGCGCGATACAGCGCGGTGCGCGTGCGCGAATCAGCGGCGTCGACTTCGCCGGCACAGGCGCGGGCATGGGCCAGCAGGTCGCCCAGACCGGCACCGGGACCGGGCGCATCTTCGACCATCGACGGCGCTTCGGCGGCAGCATCGAACCCGCCCGACGGACCATCGGCCCAGGCGGCAGGCGTTTCCGCCGCCACGCGCGGCAGGTCGCGGCGCGCCGCCTCGACCTCAGCCGCCAGGCGCACCTGCGTCTCGTCGTCGACCATCACTTTCCAGTTGATGACGCCGTAAATGAAATCGATCGTGTCGTCGTCGGACGAAAACGGCATCAAAATGCCGCGATACAGCGTGTTGTGGCCCGACTGGCCGACAAACTCGGCCTCGAACCCGATCGGCGCGCGATTGGCGATGATCTGAAGATAATGATCGGTCAGCCGCGACAGCAGCGACCGGCTGGGCACTTCGCTGATCTTGCGGATGTTCGATTCGACGCTGCATTCCTCGCGCAGCGCACGGCCAAGATACTGGATCGAGGGGTCCTCGATCCCCAGCGAAAAATCCAGCAGCACGCTGTTCGGACCGAAATCGGCAATGTTTGCCGGATCGAGATCCTCGATCGAGGGATAGGCCCGCCCGCCCAGCAACGAAACCCAGTAGTTATAGGCGCGAACATGCATCCGCCGTTCGTCGGTGCCGATGTCGAACGGATGGCCCGCCCCCCCCGACGGCCGGTTCGCGGCCTGATCGCCCGGCACTCGCGCCATACCCATAACGTCACCCTTCTGACCGGCGCTGGCTCGCCCGATCTTCGCCGACGGTCATGCACCCGCCGTGGTAAACGATGCGTAAAGCGATGATCGGCGAGTTGCGCTTGCCACCCCGCCCCGCCCCTGCTAAGCGCCGCCGCCTCAAGGGCACACGCGCCACTTGCCGCTTTAGCTCAGTTGGTAGAGCATCGCATTCGTAATGCGGGGGTCACAGGTTCGAGTCCTGTAAGCGGCACCACAGCCCCATCAGCAAAGAAGCCGCGCGGGGCCGCGTCTCGCGCACCCGTTCGGCGATGCGCGCGGGTCAAACGGCGCCCACGCTTCAGGTGGGATGCAGGTCGAGCTTCAACGCCGCGAGCAGCGCCGAAAGATG
>NZ_DATJLI010000069.1:0-32309 GCF_035490575.1 Sphingomonas sp.
GCCCGCCGCCCGCCGCTAACAGCGCCACTCCCGGCGGGCGTGTAGCTCAGTGGTAGAGCACTGTGTTGACATCGCAGGGGTCGCAAGTTCAATCCTTGCCACGCCCACCACTTGAAAAGCCCGCCCTCTCGGTTCGAGATGGCGGGCTTTTTCATTTGCGACCCGATCGGCATCGCGGCGTTGTAGCGCTATCAAGGATCGCGCTATCCTGCCCGTGCGGCAGACGCGCATTGCTCGCACGCAACCGGGGAGAGAGATGAGATGAGCGGCATCAACATGACACGGCGTGGACTGATCGGTGCCGGTGGCGGCGCGGTGGCGGCGACACTGGCGGCGGGCATGGTTCCGGCCGCTGCGCGCATTCAGGCGGGAACCGGCGCGCGCGTGGCGGGACAGCCCATGCCCGACGGCGTAAAGCTGCCCGCGACCCCGCCGCGACCCAAGCGGCAGGACAGCGTGGGTTTCGCGATCGTCGGGCTGGGCGGCTATGCGCTCAACCAGATGATGCCGCGTTTCGTCGATGCCGAACGCGCGCATGTCGCCGCGATCGTGTCGGGCAACCCGGACAAGCTGGCCAAGGTGGGTGACGCATATGGCGTGCCGGGCGACGCGCGTTATTCTTATGACCGTTTTGACGAGATCGCGTCGGACGACCGGATCGACGCGATTTATATCGTGCTGCCCACCGGCCTGCACGCAGACTGGGCGGTGCGCGCATTCGGCGCCGGCAAGCATGTGCTGTGCGAAAAGCCGATGGCGCTTTCCAGTGCCGATTGCGAGCGGATGATCGCCGCCGGTCGCCGTGCGAATCGCAAGCTGATGATCGCCTATCGCTCGCATTTCGAGCCGTTCAATGTGGAGGCGATGAAGCTGATGTCGCAGAAAGCGGTCGGCGATATCCGGCTGCTGCGGACCGAGCAATCCTATCGCATGGGGCCGACCACGCCGCGTGAGAACTGGCGCGTCAGCCGCGCGCTGGCGGGCGGCGGGCCGCTGGAGGATTATGGCATCTATGGCCTGCAATCGGCGCTCTACCTGACGGGTGAAATGCCCGAGAGCATCAGTGCGACGACCTTTCGTCCCACCGGCGACCCGCGTTTTGCCGAGATTTTCGCGCATGTCGGGTCGCAGTGGCGCTTTCCCTCCGGCGCGGTCGCGCATCTCGCGACATCCTATGACTCGGCGGGCACCAATTTCGCGCATGTCCGCGGCACCAGGGGCGCGCTCATCATGGATCCGGCGACCAGCTATTCGGGACAGAAAATGCGGCTGGAGGGGCGCGAACCGCGCGAGTTGAACCCCGGCGACCCCGGCGTCCAGTTCGCCCGCCAGCTCGACCATTTTGCCGACGCTGTGCGCGACAACAAGCCGATTCGGACACCGGGCGAAATGGGGCTGCGCGACACCCGCCTGATCGAGGCGATCTATGCCGCGGCGGAGCGGGGGCAGACCGTGCGGCTGGCCCCGGATGGCCGGATGCGCGGCTGAACCAGCGATGCGTTTCGGAAGAACGCGATGACGCCCGGCCAGCTTCAGGACTTGCTGGTCGCGACATTGACCCGGACGGCGGGGGGTAGCCAGCGACGCTGGCGGCTCGCCGTCGGGCCGGTGCGCGTTTACGACCGGGCGACGCACGCCCATTGCAACTGGAGCGTCACGCCCAGTGGCAACCCGCAGGAGGTCGCGGCGATCGAATCGCTGATCGACGGCGTGCGTGCCTCCCACCCGTTCGTGCGCGGCGGTTAGCGCCTCGCGCCGATCGCCACTGGCGGTTGTCGCGGCGGCAGCGTGATGCCGAGCGAGGCGGCGCACCACCTGACCGCGCGCTGATGGGCGTCCGACAAGCCGCCGCGCGGGCGACGGATGCGGCATAATATTTGTCGATCGGGCGCAAAATAGACGACGACTTCGCGCCCGTCGCCGGCGTGGCGCGCGCGCCATTGCAGGGCCGCGCCGGGTTGGGAGCGAACCGGGTCCGATGGCCCCCATGATTTCAATCCCTCCGCCTCAACCAGATCCTGCGCGGCCCGCTCGGGCGTGGACTGCGCGGGAACGTCGATCTGTTCGGCGGCGACCTGCTCGCGCAAGGCCTCGCGGTCGGAGAAGGTGGCGACGATGCCGGATTGCGGGGTGAGGGCATGGAGCAACAGCACGGCGGCGAGCATCTGGGATCCTTCCGGCCCCAAAATGGGTAGCGGACGGGCGAGGTCAAGCGATCATGTGGCACCACCGGACGCCCTCGCGCGTTTTGGGTCGACAACGAAATGGCAAAGGAATCTGCATGACACGCGTAGCGGTCGTGACCGGCGGGGCGCAGGGTATCGGCAAGGGGGTGGTCCAGCATATGCTGGGCGAGGGGTGGCGTGTCGTCGCGCTCGATCGCGATCGGGAGGCGGTGGCCGACCTTGCCGCCACGCCGGACGACAATCTCCTGGTGCACGAATGCGATGTCGCGGATGAGCATGAAGTGGCTCAGGCGTTCGAGCGGATCGACGCCTGGATCGGGGCGGATGCGCCGGGCTTTGATCTGCTGGTCTCCAACGCGGGGCTGGCCAATCCGGTGATCGGACCGATCGAGGACGCCAGCCTGACCGACTGGCGGCGATGGCAGGACAGCCATGTCACCGGCGCGTTCCTGATGGTGCGCGCCTCGGTCCCGCGACTGCGGCGACGGGACGGCAGTTCGATCGTGCTGGTCGCGTCCACCCGCGCGCTCCAATCCGAAGCGCAGTGCGAGGGCTATGCCGCCGCCAAGGGAGCGTTGTGCGCGCTGTCACATGCCCTTGCGGTCAGCCTGGGTCCCGATATCCGCGTCAATGCCGTGTTGCCGGGCTGGATCGAGACCGGGCCATGGGCCAAGCCATCGGCGCGCCAACCCGCCGAACATCGCGAAATCGACCGCACGCAGCACCCGGTCGGCCGCGTCGGGGAACCGCGTGACATCGCGTCGGCGGTGGCGTGGCTGGCGAGCGAGGGGGCAGGCTTCGTCACCGGCCATCAACTGGTGGTCGATGGCGGCATGACCCGGCGGATGATCTACGCCGAGTGAAAGGAAAGGGGCGGCCCGTCTTGTCGACGGCCGCCCCATTTCGATTACTGGTCAAGGAATGACCGCATCTTGCGGCTGCGGCTGGGGTGCTTCAGCTTGCGGAGCGCCTTGGCCTCGATCTGGCGGATACGTTCGCGCGTCACGCTGAACTGCTGGCCGACTTCCTCAAGCGTGTGGTCGGTGTTCATGCCGATGCCGAACCGCATCCGCAGCACGCGTTCCTCACGCGGGGTCAGGCTGGCCAGCACACGCGTCACCGTTTCCTTCAGGTTCGCCTGAATGGCGGCATCGACCGGGATGATCGCGTTCTTGTCCTCGATGAAGTCGCCCAGATGGCTGTCCTCCTCGTCGCCGATCGGCGTTTCGAGGCTGATCGGCTCCTTGGCGATCTTCATCACCTTACGAACCTTTTCCAGCGGCATGGAAAGGCGCTCGGCCATTTCCTCCGGTGTCGGTTCGCGGCCCTGTTCGTGCAGGAACTGGCGGCTGGTGCGGACCAGCTTGTTGATCGTCTCGATCATGTGGACCGGAATGCGGATCGTGCGCGCCTGATCGGCGATCGAACGGGTGATCGCCTGACGGATCCACCACGTCGCATAGGTGCTGAACTTGTAACCGCGTCGATATTCAAACTTATCGACCGCCTTCATCAGGCCGATATTGCCCTCCTGAATCAGGTCGAGGAACTGCAGCCCGCGATTGGTGTATTTCTTGGCGATCGAGATGACGAGGCGCAGATTGGCTTCGACCATTTCCTTCTTGGCGATCCGCGCCTCGCGCTCGCCCTTTTGCACCATGTTGACGATGCGGCGGAACTCGCCAAGCGCCATGCCGGTCGATTGCGCGATCTCGGCGATCTCGACGCGGATGCGGTCGACGGTCGCGCCCTCGTTCTCGACAAACGCCTTCCACTTCTTGTCGAGGCCCTGGACCGCGGGCAGCCACTGCTCGTCCAGCTCGTGCCCCATATAGCGGTCGAGGAAATCCTTGCGGTTCACCTTGTGCCGCTCGGCCAGGCGCAGCATCTGGCCGCCAAGCGCGGTCAGGCGCCGGTTGAAGCTGTAAAGCTGGTCAACCAGATATTCGATCTTGGCCTGATGGAACTGGACGCTTTCGACCTCGGCGGTAAGCTCTTCGCGCAGCTTCTGATATTTGCGCTCGTCCGCCGCCGACAATTCGCCGCCCGCGCCCATCGCGTCGAGCCGCCTGACCTGCATCTTGGCGAAGCTCTTGTAGAGCGAGGTGATGCTGGCGAACTTTTCGAGCGCCTGCGGCTTGAGCGTCTCCTCCATCTGCGCGAGGCTAAGGGTATTGTCCTCTTCCTCGTCATCCGACGGGCGCGGCGTGCGCCGCTCGGTCATCGAATCCTCTTCCTCGTCGGCAGAGGCTTCTTCCGGCTCTTCTTCTTCCTTGAAGGATGGGCCGGCATTTTTTTCCGAAATCTCGCCATCGTCGTCGCCATCCTCGTCGGACAGCGATTCAGGGGCCGGGTCCTTGGACAGCATGGCGTCGAGATCGAGGATCTCGCGAAGCTGCATCGTGCCTTCGTTCAGCGCAGTCGACCAGTTGATGATCGCGTTGAACGTGATCGGGCTTTCGCACAGCCCCAGGATCATCGTGTCGCGACCAGCCTCGATCCGCTTGGCGATGGCGATCTCGCCCTCACGGCTGAGCAGTTCGACCGCGCCCATCTCGCGCAGATACATGCGGACGGGATCGTCGGTGCGATCGACCGTCTCTTTTTTCTTGGGAATTTCGAACGCGGGTGCGGAATCGTCCTGAGTTTCGGTCGATTCGGTGTCGTCGGCGCTGTCCTCCTCGGTATCGCCGTCTTCGCCCGCTTCCTCATTCTCGACAACATTCACGCCCATGTCGTTGAGCGCGGCCATGATGTCCTCGATCTGCTCGGAGGACATCTGGTCCTGCGGCAGCATCTCGTTCAACTGATCGACGGTGATGTATCCGCGCTTCTTCGCGCGTGCGACCAGCTTCTTGATCGAGCCTTCATTCAGGTCGATCAGCGGCGCGTCGCCCGTTTCATTTGTGTCGGCAACGTCCGCCATGTTCGCCTTCGCCATCAACTGCCCTCGATTACCCGATCGTTTCGTCGTCTTCGTCCGCGTGCGCGAGTTTTTCAAGTCGCGCCTTCAAACGCTGTTGCTCTTGCAACAACGCCTGCTGCCGCGCCAGCGCATCGCCGGTGAAGTGCGCCGCCATCGCCGACGTAGCCTCCGCCAATGCGGCGTCAACGCGTGGACGCGCGACCATCACCGCAATCGCCTCGTTCAAATCCGCTGCGGCGCGCGCATCGTCGGCGCCGGCTTGCGTAAACGAGAAAGGCAGGGCGTCGGCTCTCAGCAGATCACTCGCCACCTGATCGAACCCGGACCCGGCCAATATGGTGACGAGGCGCGTGCTATCAAGCGCCTGATCTTCAAGGGCGAGATCGACGACCGCCTCGAACGCGCGCGCTAGCGCTCCATCGGCGAGGCGCAGCGAACCCAGCACTTCCATATGCCGCGCGATTTCGGCGGGATGCCGGATCAACCCGCACAGCACGGCGCGCGCCAGCACCCGGTCGATGCCACCCGTGCCGACCGCGCGCGCCTCGTCGCCCGGCGGCGCTTCGGGGGGCTGCCATCCGCCCTTGGTGAAACGGCCACGTTGCGGCGTGCGCGCTTGCGATCGGGGCGGCGGGGCAGGGCGCTTGGCAAAGGTCTCGAAAAAGCGCCGCCGAAAATCGGCATGATATTCGGTGCGGACATTGGTGTCCGCGATCAGGTCCGCCTGTTCGGCCAGCCGCGCGCGAAGCCCCGCGCGCTCCTCCGGCGTGTCGGTCGGTTCGCTCAGCGCGTGACGCCACAGCCGCTCGACCAGCGGTTCGGGCTTGGCCAGCAACACCTCCATCGCACCCGGTCCCGATGCGCGGATCAGGTCGTCGGGGTCCTGCCCCGCGGGCAGTGTGACGAACGACAGGCTGCGCCCCGGCGCCAGCGTGGGTAGCGCGCGTTCCGCCGTGCGGATCGCCGCTTTCTGCCCCGCCGCGTCGCCGTCGAAGCACATCACCGGCACGTCGGCCAGCCGCCACATCCGCTCAAGCTGCGCCTCGGTCATCGCGGTGCCAAGCGGCGCGACCGCTTCGCCGAACCCGGCCTGCGCCAGCGCGATCACGTCCATATACCCCTCGACCGCGATCACGCGGCCGGCCTTGCGCGCGGCGGGCGCGGCGCGGTCGAGATTGTAGAGCGTGCGGCCCTTGTCGAAGAGCGGGGTTTCCGGCGAGTTCAGATATTTCGGCTCGCCCGCCCCGATGATGCGCCCGCCAAACGCGATCACCCGGCCCCTTGGATCGCGGATCGGGATCATCAACCGCCCGCGAAACCGGTCATAAGGCGCCTTGCCGTCGACCTGGATCAGCAGCCCCGCCTCGACCAGCATCGCATCGCCGAACTCGCTCAGCGCCTGGCGTAGCCGCGTGCGGCTGTCGGGCGCGAAGCCCAGCCCGAAGGTGCGCGCGGTGTCGGCGCGGATGCCGCGCCGTTCCAGCAGCGCGCGCGCGTCGGCGCCGTCCAGCCCGTAAAGCTGTTCCTCATACCATTTCGCCGCCGCCGCCATGACGTCATGCAGCGATTTCGCCCGCTCCGCTTTCTCCGCCGCGCGCTTGTCCTGCGCGGGCATTTCCAGCCCGGCAACCTGCGCCAGCTCCTTGACCGCGTCGATGAACGGCAGGCCCTGTTGCTCGGTCAGCCAGCGGATCGCGTCGCCATGCGCCCCGCACCCGAAACAGTGGTAAAAGCCCTTGTCGTCATTGACGTAAAAGCTGGGCGATTTTTCATTGTGGAACGGGCAGCACGCGCGAAACTCCCGCCCCGCGCGTTGCAGCTTTACCGTGCGGCCGACCAGCACCGACAAGGTGGTGCGTGCGCGGACCTCGTCCAGAAAGGCGGGCGTCAGACTCACGCTACGATTATATCATGGCAAAGCGTGACGCGCCTGTCGATCAACTAAGCGCTGCCTTCACCGCGCCGCTGGCCTTGGACATGTCCAGCACCTGGCCGTGACGCGCCTTCAACTCGGCCATCACCCGGCCCATGTCCTTCATGCCCGACGCGCCCAGATCGGCCTTGATCGCCTCGATCGCGGCGGCCGTTTCGGCGTCGTCCATCTGGCGCGGCAGGAAGCGTTCGATCACCGCGACCTCGGCGGCTTCGGCAGCGGCCAGTTCGGGGCGGCCGCCCTTTTCATACATTTCGATCGATTCGCGGCGCTGCTTGACCATTTTTTGCAGCACTTCGACCACCAGCAAATCGTCATCGGCGGGCGCGCCGCCGGTGCGAACCTCGATATCGCGGTTCTTGATGGCCGACTGGATCAGCCGCATGGTGCCCGTCGCGGCCTTGTCCCCGCCCTTCATGGCGGTGACCAGCGCGGCCTTGATATCGTCGCGAATCATGATTTCTCTCGAACTGAAGCGTAAACGAGAACTGTTAGCCCACCCCGCGCATATCGTCACTGGTTGACGGGCGGCGGCGCGGGGTCTAGCCGCCGTGCCTTAGCGACATTGCCAACCCAAGTTTACGGAGTAGCCGCCCCCATGGCCGACGCCACGCCCTTTCACGCGCCCGAAGGAGCCACGGGCGTGTTGGTTCTGGCCAATGGCGATGTCGTCTGGGGCCGCGGCTTCGGCGCGACCGGCGCGGCGGTGGGCGAAGTGTGCTTCAACACCGCCATGACCGGTTATCAGGAAGTGATGACCGACCCGTCCTATGCCGGTCAGATCATCACCTTCACCTTTCCGCATATCGGCAATGTCGGCACCAACGCCGACGATGTCGAGGCCGACGATCCCCACGCCCTTGGCATGATCGTGCGGGAGGATGTGACCGAACCCAGCAATTTCCGCTCGGTCGAGCGGCTGGACGACTGGATGCGCGCGCACAACCGCATCGGCCTGTCGGGCATCGACACCCGCGCGCTGACGCGCCGCATCCGTGAAGCGGGCGCGCCCAACGGCGTCATCGCCCATTCGCCCACCGGCGAGTTCGACGTGCCCGCCCTGCTGGAACAGGCCCGCGCCTGGCCGGGGCTTGAGGGCATGGACCTGGCCAAAACCGTGTCGTGCGAAATGCACTATGGCTGGGCCGGCGGCCTGTGGAAGCTGGGTGAAGGATACGGAGCCGGGGGCGGCGAGGATGCCCGCCCGCATGTCGTGGCCCTCGATTACGGGTCAAAGCGCAACATCTTCCGCAATCTGGTTCAGGCGGGCGCGCGCGTTTCGGTCCTGCCCGCCACCGCGACCTTTGACGAGGTGATGGCGCTCAAGCCCGATGGCGTGTTCCTGTCCAACGGCCCCGGCGACCCCGCCGCGACCGGCGAATATGCCGTCCCCGTCATCCGCCGCCTGCTGGATGAAAAGCTGCCGGTGTTCGGCATCTGCCTTGGTCACCAGTTGCTGGGTCTGGCTGTCGGCGCGCGCACGACCAAGATGCATCAGGGCCATCGCGGCGCGAACCACCCGGTCAAGCGGCTGGCCGACGGCGTGGTCGAGATCACCAGCATGAACCACGGCTTCGCGGTCGTGACCGAAACGCTGCCGGAGACCGCGCGCGAGACGCATGTGTCGCTGTTCGACGGCAGCAACGCCGGGTTCGAGCTGACCGATCGGCCAGCGTTCAGCGTGCAATATCACCCGGAAGCGTCGCCGGGACCGCAGGATAGTTTCTATCTGTTCGAGCGGTTCGTGGGGATGCTTCGTTGAACTCGATCGATAGCCCCAGCTTGGCTCAAGTCACCAAGAGCTTAAAAACGAGCAGTGCGGTTGTTCCTGCTCTTTTGCTTACAGCGATTTGCCTGCCTTTAGGAGCACTTGCCGCGGCATTCGTACCCGCACCGGTCAGTTATTTGTTTGTTGCTCTCGCATTAATTTGCC
Source organism: Sphingomonas sp. (assembly GCF_035490575.1). Classification (GTDB taxonomy): domain Bacteria; phylum Pseudomonadota; class Alphaproteobacteria; order Sphingomonadales; family Sphingomonadaceae; genus Sphingomonas. The sequence continues at coordinate 8,979 of NZ_DATJLI010000069.1, forward strand.
CGATTGCAACCCTGCTTCAGATCGTATTCTTCACGTTTTTCGATCGGGATAGGTTGCAGAACGAGGAGCATGTAGAGCGTAAAATGATGCTCACGCAAATGCGGAGTGAAATTGGCGACTCAAACGCTGTTATTGAAGCCAAGCCCGCCGAAATGCTGATTGCAAATCCGTCAGCCGCGGAGGGCAATAGTGTATAATAACTTCCTGATTAGTTATGATCCACTCATGACCGATCCAACCCCAACGAGGTTGGTCGAATTTGTCCGGTCTAATGGCTATACTTATCAGTACATGGTGCCCTTTTTGGGAACGGTGTTCGTGAAGTCAAAGGCGTCACTTGCCCAAATGAACGCAAGTTTCTCTCCGTTCTTGAATCCAAACCACTTTATCATAACGCAAATATTCGCCGTTATGACTAGCGGACTGTTGCCGCAAACGCATTGGAACTGGCTTAACGCCGACACTCCTCCCCCTCTTCCGGATCTCCGATAGAAATGCCCAAACGCACCGACATCACCTCCATCCTCGTGATTGGCGCCGGGCCAATCGTTATCGGTCAGGCATGCGAATTCGATTATTCGGGCACGCAGGCGATCAAGGCCTTGAAGGAAGAGGGCTACCGCGTCGTCCTGGTCAATTCGAACCCGGCCACGATCATGACCGATCCCGATCTGGCCGACGCGACTTATGTCGAGCCGATCACGCCCGAAATCGTCGCCAAGATCATCGAGAAGGAGCGGCCCGACGCCGTCCTGCCCACCATGGGCGGTCAGACAGCGCTGAACACCGCGCTGGCGCTGTTCCATGACGGCACCTTCGCGAAATATGGCGTGACGATGATCGGTGCCGATGCGGAGGCCATCGACAAGGCCGAGGATCGCCAGAAGTTTCGCGACGCGATGGACAAGATCGGGCTGGAATCGGCCCGCTCCGCCGTGGCGCACACGGTGGAGGAGGCGATTGCCGCGCTCGACCATACCGGACTGCCCGCGATCATCCGGCCCAGCTTCACGCTTGGCGGTACCGGCGGCGGCATTGCGTATAACAAGGAAGAGTTCGTCGACATCGTCCGCAAGGGGCTTGAGGCGTCGCCCACGACCGAGGTGCTGATCGAGGAATCGCTGCTCGGCTGGAAGGAATATGAGATGGAAGTCGTGCGCGACCGCGCCGACAATGCCATCATCGTCTGCTCGATCGAGAATATCGACCCGATGGGCGTCCACACCGGCGATTCGATCACCGTCGCGCCCGCGCTGACGCTGACCGACAAGGAATATCAGATCATGCGGAACGCGAGCATCGCGGTCCTGCGTGAAATCGGCGTGGAAACCGGCGGTTCGAACGTTCAGTTCGCGGTCAATCCCGCCGACGGCCGCCTGATCGTCATCGAAATGAACCCGCGCGTCAGCCGTTCGTCGGCGCTCGCGTCCAAGGCGACGGGCTTTCCCATTGCCAAGGTCGCGGCCAAGCTGGCCGTCGGATACACGCTGGACGAGATCGAGAACGATATCACCGGCGCCACGCCCGCCGCGTTCGAACCGACCATCGACTATGTCGTGACCAAAATCCCGCGCTTCGCGTTCGAGAAGTTCAAGGGGTCGGAGCCGATCCTGTCGACCGCGATGAAGTCGGTGGGGGAGGTCATGGCGATCGGCCGCTCGATCCACGAAAGCATGCAAAAGGCGCTGCGCGGACTGGAAACCGGCCTTTCGGGCTTCAACGATGTCGAGGCATTGAAGGGCGCGCCGCGCGCCGAGATCGAAGCCGCGCTCAGCCGCGCCACCCCCGACCGCCTGCTGGTCGCCGCACAGGCGCTGCGTGAGGGCTTCACCGTGGCCGAGGTTCACGCGATCGCCAAATATGATCCGTGGTTTCTCAACCGGATAAAGGAAATTGTTGACGCCGAGGCTGAGGTGATTGCCGGCGGCCTGCCGCGCGATGCCGCCGGCATGCGCCGGTTGAAGGCGATGGGGTTCAGCGACAAGCGGCTCGCTTATTTGGCGGTCGAGAGCGTCGGTCTGCGTGACCGTTTCCCCGCGCGCGGCGGCCTGATCCACGAAGCGGTCAAGGCCATGACCGGCGGCGTGAACGAGGATGAAGTGCGCGCGCTGCGCCACAAGCTGGGCGTGCGTCCGGTGTTCAAGCGCATCGACACCTGCGCGGCCGAGTTCGCGGCCAGGACGCCTTATATGTATTCGACCTATGAAGCGCCCAGCTTTGGCGCGCCAGAGGACGAAAGCATGCCCAGCGACCGGCGCAAGATCGTCATTCTGGGTGGTGGTCCGAACCGGATCGGGCAGGGGATCGAGTTCGATTATTGCTGTTGCCACGCCTGTTTCGCGCTCGCCGATGCCGGGTTCGAGACGATCATGGTCAACTGCAACCCCGAAACCGTCTCGACCGACTACGACACGTCCGACCGGCTCTATTTCGAGCCGCTGACGGCGGAGGACGTGCTGGAGATCCTTGAGGTCGAACGCTCGCGCGGCGAGCTGGTGGGCGTCATCGTCCAGTTCGGCGGGCAGACGCCGCTGAACCTTGCGCGCGCGCTGGAAGCGGCGGGGATTCCCATTCTCGGCACCAGCCCCGACGCCATCGACCTGGCCGAGGACCGCGAACATTTCGCCGCGTTGGTCGCGCGTCAGGGCCTGAAACAGCCCGCCAACGGCATTGCGCGCAGCCGTGAGGAAGCGATCGCAGTGGCCGAACGCATCGGCTATCCGGTGCTGATGCGCCCCAGCTATGTGCTTGGCGGCCGCGCGATGGAGATTGTCGACGGCACGGCACAGCTCGAATCCTACATCCAGACTGCCGTGCAAGTGTCTGGCGACGCGCCGGTTTTGATCGATCAGTATCTGCGCGACGCGATCGAGGTCGATGTCGATGCGATCAGCGACGGCACCGATGTCGTCGTGGCGGGCGTGCTCCAGCATATCGAGGAAGCCGGCGTCCATTCGGGCGACAGCGCCTGTTCGCTGCCCCCCTACAGCCTGCCCGCCGACGTGATTGTCGAGATCGAGCGCCAGACCGAAGTGCTGGCGCGCGCGCTGAACGTCGTCGGCCTGATGAACATCCAGTTCGCGGTCAAGGACGGCGAAGTCTATCTGATCGAGGTCAATCCCCGCGCCAGCCGCACCGTGCCGTTCGTCGCCAAGGCGATTGGCGCGCCCATCGCCAAATATGCCGCGCGTGTGATGGCGGGGGAAAAGCTCGCCGACCTGCCCGCCATCGACCGCCACATCGACCATGTCGCCGTCAAGGAAGCGGTCTTTCCCTTCGCGCGCTTCCCCGGCGTCGATCCGGTGTTGTCGCCGGAAATGAAGTCCACGGGCGAAGTCATGGGAATCGATGATGATTTCCCGATTGCCTTTGCCAAGGCGCAACTGGGCGCGGGCACCGTGCTGCCCGCATCGGGCCGCCTGTTCGTCAGCGTCAAGGACAGCGACAAGGCGGTGGTGCTGCCCGGTATCAAGCTGCTCGCCGAACAGGGCTTCACCATTATCGCCACTGGCGGCACCGCTGATTTCCTGGCCGGACAGGGCGTGGCGGTCGAACGGGTGAACAAGGTGGCGCAGGGCCGCCCCCACATTGTCGACCGCATCCTCGACGGGGAGATCGACCTGATCTTCAATACCACCGAAGGGTGGCAGTCGCACAAGGATTCGGCCGATATCCGCCGCTCAGCGCTCAACATGAAGGTGCCCTATTTCACCACCGCCCCGGCCAGCGTCGCTGCGGCGCGGGCCATTACGGCGGCGGCAAGCCAGTCCCTTGAAGTGCGTTCGCTGCAGGCCTATTATTCGCGTTCGCACGTTTGATCCCCAAATATAGCAGGTTGGTGTGCGGGCGGTCCCGAACAGGAGCCGCGCGAAAAGGGGTTGTTTAAGGAACTGAATATGGCGACCGTCGAAAAGATGCCGATGCTTCAGGAGGGCTATGACAAGCTCACCTCGGAGTTGAAGCGGTTGAAGGCGGAGCGCCCTTTGATCGTCGATGCGATCGAGGAAGCGCGCGCGCATGGCGATTTGTCCGAAAACGCCGAATATCACGCTGCCAAGGAACGTCAGGGCCAGGTCGAGGCGTCGATTTCCGATATCGAGGACAAGCTGAGCCGCGCGCAGGTCATCGACCCGCGTGACCTGTCAGGTGACAAGGTGGTGTTTGGTGCGACCGTCACGTTGCTGGACGATGACGAAAAGCCCGTCAAATACCAGATCGTCGGCCAGACCGAGGCGGATGCGAAAACCGGCCGCATCAGCTATAACTCGCCGCTGGGTCGCGCGCTGATCGGCCGTCGCGTCGAGGATGAGGTCGAAGTGTCGGTGCCCGCGGGCGACCGTTATTATCTGGTCTCGAAGATCGAGTTCATCTGAGGTCCGCGATGTTGAGCCGCGCGCCCGCCACGGTTGTCATCGCGGCGGTGACGGCGCTGGTCGGCGTGTTGCTGCTGCTGGGCGACATGGTCGGCTATGCCGCCGTCTATGCCGGGTTCATTCCCGCCCGCCTGGGCAACACGCTGCCGCTGCTCGCCGATGCCGATCTGATGCCGGTGTGGCTGACGCCGTTCACGGCGGCGCTGGTCCATGCCAGTTTCCTGCATCTGGGCTTCAACCTGGTGATGCTGGGCTATACCGGCGCCGCGGCCGAACGGGCGATCGGCGCGCGCGGCATCGTGGTGCTTTACCTGTTGTCGGCGATCGGCGCGGCGCTGGGCCAATATCTGTTCGAGCCTGTGTCGGCCGTGCCGATGATCGGCGCGAGCGGAGCCGCATCGGGCATCATTGGTGCCTATTCCATGCTCTACAGCCGGGGCGGGCGGGCGCGGCCGATCGGTCCCCTGTCGCGCGACGCAGTGCAGATGCTGTGGCTGATTGTCGCGTGGAGCGCGATCAACCTGCTGGTCGGCTTCGTCACCGCGGGCACGTCGATGCCGATCGCGGGCGCGGCGCATGTCGGCGGCTTCATCGTCGGTGTGGTGCTGGCGCGCCCGCTGGTCCGCTGGCATTGGCGTAGCGCATGATCGAAATCGCCTCCGCCGGCCTGTCCGCCGCGATCAACCCGCTCGGTGCCGAACTGACGCAGCTTCGCGATTCCGATGGCCGGGGGCTGATGACCGATGCCGACCCGGCTTATTGGACCGGCCACGCGCCAATCCTGTTTCCCATCGTCGGCGCGCTGAACGGCGGTCGCTATCGGCTGGACGGACAGGAATATGCCCTGCCGCAGCACGGCTTTGCCCGCCGCCGCCTGTTCGAGACGGTGGAGCAGAGCGACCGCGCCGTCACCTTGCGCCTGAGCGACGATGCCGACAGTCGCGCCGTCTTTCCCCGCGCCTTCGCCCTCGACGTGCGCCATGTCCTGAACGCCGCCACGCTGACCACCATTGTCACGGTGGAGAATCGTGACGATCGCGACATGCCCGCCAGCATCGGCTTTCACCCTGCCTTTGCCTGGCCGCTGCCCTATGGCCGCGCGCGCGCCGACCACCGCATCCGGTTCGAGGGCGTAGAGCCGGAGCGACTGGCGCGCATCGTCCCCGGCGGCCTGATCGGCCCCGCCGACCGCGACAGCCCGCTGGACGGCCGCACGCTGACCCTGCGCGACGATCTGTTCGAGCAGGATGCGCTGGTGTGGCAACGGGTGGAGAGCCAGTCGGTCCATTATGGCGCGGCGGACGGTCCCCAGCTTCGCATCGACTTCCCCGACACGCCGATGCTCGGCATCTGGACCAAGCCCGGCGCGGCCTTCATCTGTGTCGAGCCATGGCACGGCATTGCCGACCCGGCGGGCTTCACCGGCGAAATCTGGGACAAGCCCGGCATCCACCGCATTGCGCCGGGCGCGCGGTGGAGCGTCGAGATGGCGGTGACGCTGGAGGGGTAGGGGGGGCGATTAGCCGGGAATGGTATCATCCAGTTCCCGGAGGCGAGCCTCAATCTGTGGCATAAGCTGATAAATGTCAGTCAATTCAGATATAAGATGCTTAGTTTCGTCTTTTCCAGAAAACGTACCAACATATCTCGTTGTGGGAGAGTTCAACCACATCCGCGCAATCGTTTTACGATTGTTGTCATCCAAAAGAATAGCACAATAAGACTTGCTATCACGAATGACTACACGCTTGGGAGAAACCAAGCGCGATGCAATAGCTTGCACAATATGATAGCCTCCCAACTCTTCTTGCGTTGTGATGACAGACTCCTCCGGGGCGCTCGTTGACGCATCTTCCGGCTCGGACATCGTGGGCGTTGTAGCGTTCAGTGCCGAAGCCAGTCGTTCGTTGACGCGATCACGAATGATCGCCGCTATCGTATTCGGAATGATGCGACCAATTGTTTCTTTTGCGTTTTGTGTAATTCGTCCCTCGACAACGCGGGCAGCAAAAACCCTTACAAAATCATCAGTTGGTTCGGAAAACTCCTGTTCAATTGCTTTTCGCAAGAGAGACTGTAGCTTTAGATGACCGGCCTCTTGTATGATATTTTCGATATCAAACGCATTTTTTGCAAATTTTTCAATTGTTTTGATATCGGAAGGTTTGATCGCATCCATGCTAAACGTGAAGAACGGACGCTCGTCCATCTTGTTCGGCTTCTCGACGTCAGAGAAAAACTGATAATTCACGCCGTTTGTTAAAATTGCGAGGCGTGCATCCGTTACGCTAAAATAGCGAAAGAGTTGCGAGGCGTGGGCAATATTGAGTTCTGATGAGGCTGGTTTGCACTCAATGAGAATGTTGACTGCGCCATTTTCGCAAACTGCGTAGTCTACCTTCTCTCCTTTCTTTATGCCAACATCAGCATTAAACTCAGGCACAACCTCTTTCGGATTGAAAACATCATATCCGAGCGCTTGAAGAAACGGCATGACGAGCGCCGTCTTTGCTGCTTCTTCAGTTAGCAACACTTCGCGATGCTCGACCGTGCGCTTTTGAAGCTCAGCGAGCCTGGTAGCGAAATCCATCCTCTTGTCCCCCCTGATTCAGTGACGAAACGATGACGTGAGTTCGCAAAGTCGGCAAGTGGGCTTCCGTCGTTCAATACCGAGCAATCTTAAGGCCAGATGCTTGACTCCCACTGTCCTACAACCCCATTCCCGCGCTAAATTCCGCCCCATGCCCCCGGTTCACCAGTCCCGCCTCGCACCCCACACCCGCCGCACACCCCCGCATACCGCCCGAACCGACACCTCCCCCAGTGTGAAGTTTGACAAGTTCCGCCACGCCGCATCTCGACTTGCGCGGCGCTGCGGCATAGGGCGCTCGCGATGAGTAACGCTCCCGACCGCCGCACCTTCGCGATCATTTCCCACCCCGACGCCGGCAAGACCACGCTCACCGAAAAGCTGTTGCTGTTCGGCGGCGCCATCCATCTGGCGGGTGAGGTCAAGGCGCGGGGTCAGGCGCGGCGCGCGCGTTCGGACTGGATGAAGATCGAGCAGCAGCGCGGCATCTCGGTCACGTCGTCCGTCATGACGTTCGAGCGGGAGGGCGTGACCTTCAACCTGCTCGACACGCCGGGGCACGAGGATTTCAGCGAGGATACCTATCGCACGCTGACCGCCGTGGACTCGGCCGTGATGGTGATCGACGTCGCCAAGGGCATCGAAAGCCAGACGCGCAAGCTGTTCGAGGTGTGCCGCCTGCGCTCGGTCCCGATCATCACCTTCGTCAACAAGGTCGATCGCGAAGGGCGGCCGGTTTACGAAACGCTCGATGAAATCGCCGACCTGCTCGCGCTGGACGTCACGCCGATGACCTGGCCCGTCGGCATGGGCGGCGAGTTCGAGGGCATCTATGATCTGGTCGGCAACCGCCTGTTGCTTCCGGAGGGGCCGAGCCGCGAGTTTCAGGGCAAGGTGATCCAGGTGTCCGGGCTGCACGATCCGGTGCTCGACGAACATCTCTCCGCAGCTGGCGTAGCCAAGCTGCGCGAGGATGCCGAACTGGCGATGGCGGGCTATGCGCCCTTCGATGCCGAGGCGTATCGCAACGGTGACCTGACGCCCGTTTATTTCGGGTCGGCGCTCAAGGAGTTCGGGGTCGATGCGCTGATCGGCGCGCTGGCCGAACACGCGCCCCCGCCGCGCCCGCAACCCGCCGAACCCGCGCCGGTATCGCCCGACGATCCCCAGGTGACGGGCTTCGTGTTCAAGGTTCAGGCGAACATGGACCCCAACCACCGCGACCGCATCGCCTTCATGCGACTGTGTTCGGGGGTGTTCAAGCGCGGCATGAAGCTGACGCCCAGCGGCCATGGCAAGCCGATCGCGGTGCACTCGCCCATCCTGTTTTTCGCGCGCGAACGCGAACTGGCGGATGAGGCGTATCCCGGCGACATCATCGGCATTCCCAATCACGGCGTGCTGCGCGTGGGCGATACGCTGTCCGAACGGCCGGGCATCCGCTTTACCGGCCTGCCCAATTTCGCGCCCGAAATCCTGCGCCGCGTCGTGCTGACCGATCCGACCAAGACGAAACAGCTCCGCAAGGCGCTGGACGACATGGCGGAGGAGGGGGTGACGCAGGTCTTCTACCCCGAAATCGGCTCGAACTGGGTGATCGGCGTGGTGGGGCAGCTTCAGCTCGAAGTGCTGCTCAGCCGGCTGGATGCTGAATACAAGGTCGGCGCCAATCTGGAACCTGCGCCGTTCGACACCGCGCGCTGGGTGTCTGCGGAGGACCCCGCCGCGCTCAAGGAGTTCATGGACCTCAACCGGTCGTCGATGGCAAAGGATCGGGACGAGAACCCGGTGTTCCTCGCCAAATCTGCATGGGAAGTGGGTTACATCGCGGAACGCTATTCCAAGGTGAAGTTCGCCGCCACCCGCGAACGCTGATGGCGGTGGGGCGGGACCTTACCGCCCGCCCGTCCGCCTTGTCAGCGCCGCGACGCAACTGGCCCGGTCGATCGCCCGCCCATCCCGCTGGCGTGCGTCGACATGAGTGACGACCGGCACGCCGCCGCCCTGTTTGGGGTAGAGATAGGCGTCGAGGACACAGATGCCGCTGCCGAATTGCAGCTTGCGGCCCGTGCCCTCGGTCACATCGGCATCGGCGTCGCCGAACAGCCGGGTCAGGGCGCTGGCGTTCTGGCCCAGCACCCGTTCAAGTCCGACCGTGGTATAGGTCGGAGCCGCCGGCGGGGGCGGGGCGGGACCGGTCATCGGCGTGGGGACGGCAGCGCACCCGCCCAGCATCAGTGCCCCCAGACCTGCCGCGCTCCAGTGCCTCAAATCCGCCCCCTTCGATGATACCAATGCGTCGCCATCGCCGCCGCCAGCACCGGCGCGACCAGGTTGACGACGGGTATGACAAGCAATGCCGTTCCCGCCAGCCCAAGCAGCAGCCGCCCGGTGCGGGTTGTCGCACGAAACCCCCGCATCGCCGCGCGGTCCCGGTGCCGCGCCGCCACCATATCGCCCAGATCGCGTCCCAGCAGCCAGCCATTGACGATCAGGAACAACGCCGCCGTGCCCACACCCGTCACCAGCAGCGCCAGATAGATGGGCGACAGCACCAGATTGACGGCCACCGCCCGCGCCGCCGAACCCAGCCCCATGGCAATACCGCGCATCAGGGGCACGGGCCGCGCGGTGGTCAGTGCGTCGGGATAATGCCGCCGCTCCACCGCCGACACGACATCATCGGCGAACAGCCCGACCACCGCGATCGCCACCGCACGAAACAGCAGCCACGCCGCCAGCACGGCAGCGACGATGGCGGCAACGCCGGCCAGCTCGCTCCACCACCCCGCGCCCAGCGCTTGCGCCGCCCAGCGCGCCAGCCACCAGCCGCCGCCGACCAGCGCGGCAAAGGTCGCCAGCGTCAGCGCCAGCGACTTTGCAATCACGCGCAGCACCGCCGGATCGCCAAGCTGACCGATGGAGAGGGCGAAGGCACGCAACATGCCGCTTCCTCTCATGCCCCGTGCTGCTTGACCAGTGCCGCTTGCGCCCACCGGCTTGGCAAGATAACCGCCGACAAATTTTCGTGGAGCAGCCGCACTTGACCGAAGCCACTTACGACGTTGTCGCGATCGGCAACGCCATCGTCGATATTCTCGCTCAGGCCGATGACGACTTTCTGGTGGCTGAGGGGATGAACAAAGGCTCGATGCAGCTCATGTTCTCGCCCGAGGCCGCTGACGCACTTTATGCCAAGATGGGACCGGGCCGGGAGATTTCGGGGGGGTCGGCGGCCAATACCGTCGCCGGCATCGCGGCGCTGGGCGGCAAATGCGGTTTTATCGGCCAGGTCGCCGACGATCAGCTCGGCACCGTGTTCGCGCATGACATCCGCGCTCAGGGCGTGCGTTTCGAAACCGCCACTCGCGCGGGAGAGCCGGCGACGGCGCGCTGCCTGATCTTTGTCACGCCCGATGGGCAGCGCACGATGAACACCTTCCTTGGCGCATCGCAATTCCTGCCCGAAGCGGCGCTGGACCGTAATTTGATCGAAGCAGGCGCGATCCTGTATCTCGAGGGTTATCTGTGGGACCCGGAAGAACCGCGCCGGGCGATGCGCGCAGCCATCGATCTGGCGCGCGCCGCCGGTCGCCGCGTCGCCTTTACGCTGTCCGACGTGTTCTGCATCAGCCGCCATGGCGACGATTTCCGCAGGCTGATTGCCGACGGGCTGATCGACATCCTGTTCGCCAACGAAAATGAATTGCTCGCGCTGGCTGAACGCGATGACTTTGAGGCGGCGATCGATCAAGTCGCGGCGCAGGTGCCGGTGCTGGTGGTGACGCGCAGCGAGAAGGGCGCGCTCGCCATCTGCAATGGCGAGCGCCACGCCGTTGCGGCCGAACCGATCGAGCGCGTGGTCGATACCACCGGCGCTGGCGATCTGTTCGCGGCGGGCTTCCTGCATGGACAGGCGCAGGGGCATGATGTCGCCACATCGCTGCGAATGGGGGCGCTGTGCGCGGCCGAGATCATCTCGCATTATGGCGCCCGGCCGGAGGTGGACCTGAAGGCGATGATCGCGCAAAAACTGAGCTAGGCGAAACGGGAACATCGGGGGCAGCGGCGATGCTTGGACGGTTTACACTTGTGCTGGCATTCGCCGCCGCCATTGCCCAACCCGCGAACGCACAGTCGCTCGACGCGCGGCTCGACCGGCTGATGGCGACGCGGCCGGTGATCGACGGGCACAATGACCTGCCCTGGGAAATTCGCGACAAATATGACTCGGCGGTCGAGCGGCTCGACCTGAACGGCGACACGTCGCGTCTGGACCCGCCGCTCCAGACCGATTTGGTCCGCATGAGGCGCGGCGGCTATGCCGCGCAATTCTGGTCGGTGTGGATCCCCGCGACGGTGACGGGGCCTGAGGCGGTCGCGACGACGCTGGAACAGATCGACATCGTGCATCGCATGGCGGCGCGCTGGCCCGACCGGCTGGTGCTGGCGAGAACCGCCGATGATGTGGAGGCTGCGCGGCGCTCGGGTCGGATCGCCAGCCTGATCGGGGTCGAGGGCGGCCATCAGATTGACGGGCGGCTGGCGGTCCTGCGGCAATATCGCGCGCTGGGCGTCGGTTACATGACGCTGACCCACAGCCGCAACATCGCCTGGGCCGACAGCAGCACCGATGCGCCCGCCACCCAGGGTCTGAGCGATTTCGGGCGGCAGGTAATTGCCGAAATGAACCGCATCGGCATGATTGTCGATTTGTCGCACACTGCTGCCGACACCGCCCGCGCGGCGATCGCGGCATCGCGTGCGCCGGTGATGTTCAGCCACTCCAACGCCTTTGCCGTCAACCCGCATCCGCGCAACGTGCCCGACGACATGCTGCGCGCGGTCGCGGCCAATGGCGGCATCGTCATGGTCAACGTCTATCCGGTTTTCGTGTCGGACAAGGTGCGCGCGTGGCAGGCGGAAAAGGCGGCGGTGGAGGCGCGGCTGAAATCCTCGCCCGCCGGGCTGATGCTGGGCGAACCGGCGCAGGCGATCGACGCGCGCATGGCCGAATGGATGCGCGCCAACACGATGCCCGCCGTGACGGCGGCCGATGTGGCCGATCATGTCGACCATATCGCGCGCGTGGCGGGTCGCGATCATGTCGGGCTGGGCGGCGATTATGATGGCATCAGCGGCACCGGACCCGAAGGGATGACCGGCGTCGACGGCTGGCGGTTGCTGTTCGCCGAACTGATGCGGCGCGGCTGGTCCGACGCCGACCTGCAAAAGCTGGGTAACGGCAACATGCTGCGCGTGATGCGCGCCGTCGAACGCGCGGCGCAGTAGCGGGTCAGGCGGCGAACATCTTGGTGCCGACCACGCCGACCACGATCAGCGCGATGAAACCAAGCTGGATTGCATTCAGGCTTTCGCCGAACAGGATCATGCCGAAAATCGTCACGCCGACCGCGCCCAGGCCGGTCCACACAGCATAAGCGGTGCCGGCGGGCAGCCCGCGCATCGCCATCGCCAGCAGCCACATGTTCAGGAAGCTGAGCGTGATCGGCACCGCCGATGCCGACCAGCTTTGGTGCGTCGCCGCCCATTTCAGGCTCAGCGCCCAGATGATCTCGGTCACGACCGCGACGCCCAGAATCAGCCACGCCATCGGAATATCTCCTGCAAGCGGGCTCGTTCGCTGGCTTGCGGCCGGAAACCCGAAAGAGGCCGGCAAGCGCCGCGGCGAATCGCATCGCCGCGCAGGCGCGTGCCGTTAGCCCAATCATTGCCGTCGGTCCACGCCGCAGTCGGCCGGCCCTGCGCTTTGCGGTCGGCCTCGCTGCATCGTTCAGCCTTTTTTGTTGAATTGCTGCGAAACCGCATCCATGTCGGTAATCCTTACACCCGGCGGGCAGGGGCGCGGGCGATGATAAGATTGTTCAAGCATTATGTGCCGAACGCGGTGCTGCTGCTCGGCCTGCTCGACTTCATCTGCCTGCTGGTCGCGGCGGAGTTTGGCTGGCAGTTCCGCCTGCATCAGCTCGACATGATCCCCGAACCGATCGGCACGCGGGTGGCGCAACTGCTGACCTTTGCCATCAGCCAGATGCTGGCGATCGTCGCGGTCGGCACCTATTCGCCGCGTGCGTTGACCTCGATGCGGTTTGCGACCGCCCGGTTGATCGTCGCGGTTTCGCTGGGCACCATTTTCCTGTCGGTGATCTTCTTTCTGGTGCCTGCGCTCACCTTCTGGCGATCGAACCTGCTCTACGCGATGGTGGCTTCGCTGGCGGTGCTGTTCATGCTGCGCCTGCTGATCGGCAAGACGCTGGGCGGACAGGTGTTCAAGCGCCGGGTCGTCGTGCTGGGCGCGGGCGCGCGGGCCGAGCGCATTCGTATGCTGGCGCGACAGCCCGGCGCGGGTTTCGTCGTCGTCGGCTATGTGGCGATGAGCGAGGTCAACCGGATCATCCCCGAAGCGATTGCGCGTGATGCGATCTACAACCTGGCCGACCATGTCGTCCTGCTGAACGCGAGCGAGGTGGTGCTGGCGCTTGAAGAACGGCGCAACGCGCTGCCGCTCAAGGACCTGGTGCGGATCAAGACGACCGGCGTGCACGTCAACGAAATCTCGACCTTTCTCGAGCGCGAAACCGGGCGCGTCGACCTGGACAGCCTCAATCCCAGCTGGCTGATCTTTTCCGACGGATTCTCCTCGGGGCGGATGTTTTCCAGCGCGTTCAAACGGTTGTTCGACATCGCCGCGTCGCTGTTGCTGCTGGCGCTGACGCTCCCGCTGATCCTGCTCACCGCGGTCATCGTCAAGCTGGATAGCAAAGGCCCGGCATTTTACCGCCAGCGCCGCGTCGGCCTGTATAATCAGGGCTTCGACATCGTGAAGCTGCGCTCGATGCGTGTTGACGCCGAAGTGCCGGGCAACGCGGTCTGGGCGGAAAAGGATGATCCGCGCATCACCCGCATCGGCCGCGTTCTCCGCAAGCTGCGGATCGATGAACTGCCCCAGTGCTGGAGCGTGCTGAAAGGCGAGATGAGCTTTGTCGGCCCGCGTCCCGAACGACCGCAATTCGTCGACGACCTGGAACAGAAGCTGCCTTATTATGCCGAGCGGCACATGGTGAAGCCCGGCATCACCGGCTGGGCGCAGATCAACTATCCCTATGGCGCGTCGATTGACGATGCGCGCCAGAAGCTGGAATATGATCTGTATTACGCCAAGAATTATTCCCCGTTCCTGGACGTGCTGATCCTGCTTCAGACGCTGCGCGTCGTGCTTTGGCCAGAAGGCGCACGGTGATGCGGCGATGAGCGGCCCTGCCGACATCCTTTCGTTGTGGAGCCATGCGCTGGCATCGCTGCTGTTTGCGATGCTGGCATTATGGGCCTGGCGCGCGCCGTTGCGCCGCAACGTTCAGGTCATTGCCTTTGCCGCGACGGCTTTCTGGGCGCTGGCGGCAGCGGCGTTCGGTGGCACGGCGGGGGTGAGCCGGCTGCTGGAAGCCGGGCGCAACCTGGCTTGGCTGGCACTGGTCTGGCAAATGCAACCGGCCTTTGCCGATGTCGCGACCCGGCGTTCGTCGATCCTGTTTCACGTCACGTTGGCAGTGATTTTCGCGCTGGCCGGCGTCATCGGCTTTGCCGCCGCCATGGTGGACACGCCGTCGATCGCGAACGGCTTGAGCGAAGCCGGAGTGGTGCTGCCGTTGCTGGCGGCGGTGGCGGCGCTGGTGCTGGTGCAGAACGCCCATGCGCGCGCCGCGACAATGGCGGTGCGGACGGCGGCATTGGCGATCGCGGCGATCTGGCTGGTCGACGCCAATCTGCTGACGCTTGCCTGGGCCACCGGCGAATGGCCGGATACGATGGTGGCGACGCGCGGCGCGGTGCTGGTCGCGGTCGCGGCGGTATTCGCCGCCAATATGCAGCGCGATGGCGAGCGACCGGTGCAATTGTCGCGCACGGTCGCGTTCCAGTCGCTTTCGTTGCTGGCGGTGCTCAGCTATCTGGCGATCTTTGCCGGTGCGATCCAGGGGATCGAGGCAGTGGCCGGGCGCCATGCGCGTGTGCTGCAAACCATATTCGTGTTCGGATCGACGGCCGCGGCGCTCGCATTCCTGTCGACACCCAAACTGCGTGCGTGGGTGCGAGTCAAAGCGGCGAAGCATCTGTTCCGGCATCGTTATGACTACCGCGACGAATGGATGCGCTTCACCGAAACGCTGTCGCGGCGCGAAGGCGATGCCACGCTGGACGAGCGGGTCGCACGGGCGGTCGCCGAACTGGTCGATGCCCCGGCGGCATTGTTGCTGACATGCGAGGCGGGCGCGCTGACATTGTCCGCGCACTGGCGCTGGACTGAACCGGCGCTGCCTGCGGCACCCGATGGCGGCGGTGATCTTGCGCGGCATCTGGCCGCGACGGGGCGGGTCATCGAACTGGACGCGGTGCGCGTCGGCGCGTCGGCGCTGGACGCGGATGCCGTGCCCGCTACGCTGTGCGATCTGGAGGATGGCTGGGCAATCGTGCCGCTGCCGCATCAGGCGGGGCTGGTCGGCGCGGTCGTGCTGGCCCGGCCGCTGATCCCGCGGCAACTCGACTGGGAGGATTTCGATCTGCTGAAGCTCGCCAGTCATCAGGCCGCCAATGCGCTGGCCGAAAACCGCGCGCAGGCACGGCTGGCCGATGCCGAACGGTTCGAGGAGTTCAACCGGCGTTTCGCCTTCATCCTGCACGATATCAAGAACCTGGTCAGCCAATTGAGCCTGCTTGCCCGCAATGCCGAACGCCATGCCGACAATCCCGATTTCCGCGCCGATATGGTCGCCACGCTGAACGAATCGGCGACGCGCATGGGCGATCTGGTCACGCGATTGTCGCAGTCGCGCAGCCCGCGAACCGAGTCGCCGCGCCCGGTCGCGCTCATGGCGATTGCCGAAGCGCTGGCGGTGGAGCGTCGGCTGATCCACCCCGTCATCGTCACCGGTGACGCATCGGCCATCGCCCATGCCGATTCAGGCGGAGTCGAACAGATCCTGCGTCACCTGATCCAGAACGCGATCGAGGCGAGCGCGGCTGGCGACCCGGTGGGCGTGTGCATCGCCGCGGTAGGCCAGCGGGTGATGACCGATGTGATCGATCATGGATGCGGCATGTCGCCGGCATTTGTTCGCGAGCGGCTGTTCCGTCCGTTCGTCTCGACCAAGGCCTCGGGCTTCGGCATCGGCGCCTATGAAGCGCGCAGCCTGGCGCTGGCGATGGGCGGCTCGATCGAGGTTCGCAGCCGCGAGGGGGAGGGCAGCCGTTTCCGCCTGATCCTGCCCGCCGCGATACCCGGCCGGATGGAGCGCGCGGCATGAGCGCGCCGCTGCCCAAGCTGCTGGTGATCGAGGATGATCCCGGCCTCCAGCGTCAGTTGCGATGGGCCTATGAAGGATATGAGGTGTTGATCGCCGGTGATCGCGCCAGCGCCATCGCGCTGTTGCGTGCCGAGGAACCGCCGGTCGCGACGCTCGACCTGGGCCTGCCACCCAATCCCGATGGCGTGGAGGAAGGGTTCGCCACGCTTGCCGAGATGCTGGCGCTGAAACCCGATTTGAAGGTGATCGTCGCATCGGGCCACGGCGCGCGTGAAAGTGCGCTTCGCGCAATCGAGCAGGGCGCGTGGGATTTCTATGCCAAGCCCGTCGATATCGACGCGCTGGGAATGATCGTGGGGCGTGCCTATCACGTTCAGGCACTGGAGGCGGAGAACCGTCGCCTGGCGCAAAACGCTGCCGCCACGTTCGATGGCGGCCTGATTACCGCGGCGCCGGAGATGCTCAAGGTCGTTCGCATGATCGAACGGGTCGCAGCGGCCGATGTCACCGTCATGCTGCTGGGCGCGAGCGGGACCGGCAAGGAAGTGCTCGCCCGCGCGCTGCACGATGCCAGCCCGCGCGCCAAGGGTCAGTTCGTCGCGATCAATTGCGCCGCGATCCCCGAAACGCTGCTGGAAAGCGAGTTGTTCGGTCACGAAAAAGGTGCCTTTACCGGCGCGGTCAAGACGACCGAGGGCAAGATCGAACTGGCATCGGGCGGGACGCTGTTCCTCGACGAGATCGGCGACGTGCCGTTGGCGTTGCAGGTCAAGTTGCTGCGATTCTTGCAGGAGCGCGTGATCGAGCGGATCGGTGGGCGAAAGCCGATCGCGGTCGACACGCGCATCGTGTGCGCCACGCATCAGGATGTCGACGCGATGGTCGCCGACGGGCGGTTCCGGGAGGACCTTTATTACCGGCTGGCCGAAATCGTCGTTCGCATCCCGGCGTTGGCCGAACGGTCGGGCGATGCCGTGCTTCTTGCCCGGCATTTCCTGAAACACCATGCCAGCGCGATGAAGCTGCCGGTCAAGGGCTTCACCCCCGATGCGCTGGCCGCGATCGAGGGTTGGGGCTGGCCCGGCAATGTCCGCGAGCTGGAAAACCGGGTGAAGCGCGCCGTCATCATGGCCGATGGCAGTCATGTCAGCGCCGACGACCTGGACCTGGGTGCGGGCGCCATCGAAGCGCCGCTGCCGATCAACCTGCGCGCCGTGCGCGAGGCGGCCGACCGGGGCGCGATCCGGCAGGCGCTGGCGCGGGCGGAGGGCAATATCTCAGGCACCGCGCGCCTGCTGGGGATCAGTCGCCCGACACTCTATGACCTGATGAAGGCTTATGATCTCCAACCCTGAACGTGCGCCGCGCCGTCGCAGCCTTCGTCGGAGATGGCAGCGGCGAATTGTCATCGCCGCGATCGCGCTGGTCGCGCTGGCGGTGCTGGCGCTTGGGCTGCGCGGCCTGCTGCCCGAACGCGCCGACCGCCCGGCGGCGGAGCGCGCGCTGGCGGTAGCGCTGGGGCGGTTGAAGGCGGGCAACCCGTCCGCCGCCCGCGTGGCGGCGGGGGATGCCGTCGCCGCCGATCCGGGCTGGGGACTGGCCCATGCCGTGCTGGCGCGGGCGCAACTGGCGCTTGACGACGGACTGGGCGCGGGCGCCTCACTCGACCGCGCGCGCGCGGTTGGATTTGACATGGATCGGGTGCATCAGCTTCGCGCGCGCGCGGAACTGTTGATGGGCAGAGCCGATGCCGCGCGCGCCGAACTCAACGCGGCCCGGCCCGATTATGCCGCATATACCGACCTGGTTCGCGGCGAACTGGCGATGATTGGCGGCGATCACCGGGCCGCTGCCGAGATTCTGGGCCGTGCCGTCGCCGCTCGCCCCGCCGACGGCGCAGCCTGGAGCCTGCTGGCACGCGCCCGGCGTGCAGCGGGTGACGTCGCGAGCGCGATTGCCGCCAGCGAACGGGCTGTCGCCGTCGCGCCGCAATCGACCGACGCCTTGACGCTGCGCGGCGAACTGGTGCGCGATCAATATGGCCTGGTCGCCAGCCTGCCCTGGTTCGGGCGCGCGTTGCAACGCGATCCGCAAAATCATCAGGCGCTGATCGAATATGCCGCGACGCTGGGCGATATCGGGCGCACGCGCGACATGCTGGCGGTGCTGCGCCGCGCGACACAGGTTCGGGCCGGCAGCACGCAGGCATTGTATCTGCAAGCGGTGCTGGCGGCGCGCGCGCAGCGTTTCGATCTGGCCCGCAGCATCCTAGACCGGGCGGGCGGTGCGCTGGACGCGCTGCCCGGCGCCGTGATGCTGAAGGCCATTCTCGACCTTGAGGATGGCGAGCTTGAGCAGGCGATCCGGCGGCTGCGAACATTGGTCGACAGACAGCCGACCAGCATCACTGCGCGCAAGCTGCTGGCGGGCGCCTATGCCCGCTCCGATGCGTCGCGCAACGCAATCGGTATTCTCGCGCCCGTGGTCGAGCGGGCCGACGCCGATGGTTATTCGTTGACCCTGGCTGCGCGCGCGTTCGAGCGGGTGGGGGAGCGGGCGGTGGCGGCGCGCCTGTTGGACCGCGCGAGTCTGCCCACGCGCAGCGCTGCCGCGGCATTCAGTCCCGACAACAGCGTGACCATGCTGCGCGCCCGCGCCCAGCAGGCAGGCGGCTCGCCAACCCCGCGTATCGCGTTGATCCGCGGACTCATCGCGGCGGGGGATAATGTCCTGGCTGCGGCGGAGGCCCGGTCGCTGGTGGCGGCGCATCCGGGTGTTCCGGCCGCGCACCGTGTCGCGGGCGACGTGGCGATGCTGACCAGGCGTCCGGGCGATGCCGTGCAGGCCTATGGCCGGGCGGCGGCGCTTCGGTTCGATCAGTCGGCAGTGCTGCGGATGGTCGAGGCGCAGGCCGCCGCCGGGCGCCGGGACGAGGCGGCGCGCACGCTGGCGCTGTTCCTGTCGCAAAATCCGCAGAATGTCGCCGCGTTGAGACTGTCGGCACAGTGGCAACTCGCCGCCGGGCAATTCGAGGCTGCCGCCGCGACGCTGGAGGGGTTGCGCTTTCGCCTGGGCAATCGCGACGCGGCCTTGTTGGCGCAACTGGCGGTCGCGCATCTGGCGATCGACAATGATGCGCTGGCGGCGGAATATGCCGCCGCAGCCTATGCGCTACAGCCGCAGAATCCGGGCGTCGCCGATGCTTACCGGGCGGCGTTGCTGGCGATGGGTGACGTTGCGGGCAGTCGCGACCTTGAGCGCAAGGTCGCCGCACTTCGTTCGACCAGCGCGCCGGCCGCCGCTTATTGACGGTATCCGGCGCGCATGGCGGTCGCGATCAGTCGCCTTCGCCGGGTTCAGGCGAGAAATATTTGTCGAACTTGCCCTCGACGCCCTTGAACTCGTCCGCGTCGGGCGGGGTCTGGTTGGCATTGCGCGTGACATTGGGCCATTGCGCTGAAAAAGTGGTGTTCAGCTCCAACCATTTTTCCAGCCCGTTTTCAGTGTCGGGCAGGATCGCCTCGGCCGGGCATTCCGGCTCGCAGACGCCGCAGTCGATGCATTCGCTGGGATTGATGACGAGCATGTTCTCGCCCTCGTAGAAGCAGTCGACCGGACACACCTCGACGCAATCCATGTATTTGCAGCGGATGCAGGCGTCGGTAACGACGTAGGTCATGTGCAGGCAGGCTCCAGTCGGAAAACGCGCCCCTGCTATGCGGCGGCGCCCGGTGCGTCAACGCTCTTGGTCGCTATGGGGTCCAGCAAGCGGTAACAGGCCTGCGCCTCGGCCGCCGGTCCGCGGCGATGCGGTAGCGCCTCGACCCGCAAGACGCGGACCCGCCCGGCGATCGCCAGCGTCAGCACCGACCCCACCCGCACCGCGACATGCGCGCGGTCGATCCGCCGTCCGTCGAGCCGGAGCGTGCCCGCCCCCGCAATCGCCTGTGCTGCGCTGCGCGTCTTTGCGATACGCACATACCAGAGGAACAGATCGAGCCGGATCGCGTCAGCCACGCCCGAAATCCAGATCGGCGAGCGCGGCAAAGGCATTGCCGGGGCGGGGCGCGGTGGTCGCAATGGGTTTGCGCGGGCGGGGCCGGCCGCGCCACGTCCATTCGGTCGGCCCTTCCGTGCCCGGCGCGTTGCGAAAGCCGAGCATCGCCATCAGCCGGGCAAAAGTGGCCGGGGCAAGGCCGATCGAGGTGGCCAGCGCCGGGTCGGGAATGAACGGCTTCCGT
Source organism: Sphingomonas sp. (assembly GCF_035490575.1). GTDB lineage: Bacteria > Pseudomonadota > Alphaproteobacteria > Sphingomonadales > Sphingomonadaceae > Sphingomonas. The sequence goes on from NZ_DATJLI010000069.1 coordinate 29,503, forward strand.
CCCTCCCGCGCGTCATGAGCGGCATGGGCGATCCGTTCGACCAGGTCGACGCGCACGCATTGGCCGCCGATGCGGCGGAACCCCGCCGCGCCATCGGTGATGACGGTCGCGCCGTCGGGCGCCTGCGCCATCACGGGCTTGCCCTGCCGCGCCGCCATCAGCGCGCCGCGCCAGCGCGCCGGTTGCGGCCTGAGCAGACGCGGGTCGAACAGGTCGAGCGTGCCGATGACGATGCCCGTGCGCCGCAGCCACCGCCGGGCATTTGCGTCGAGTGCGTCCAGCGGCCCGGTCAACTGATCTCGCGACAGGACGCCGCCCGCATCGGCAAGCGCCGCCGCGACGGCGCGGAGCGCCGGTGGCGCTTCGGGGTCGCGGCCGATCGCGTCCAGCCGGATGAGGGCGGGGACGTGCCGCGACATGTTGACGGCAAGCCAGCGGTCGATTCGTTCGCCAACCCGCTCACGCACCGATTTGGGGAGCGTATCGAGCGCGCGGTCCGTGGCCAGTCGCGGCCGGGTCAGCGCAGTGCCGCTTTCAAGTCTGGCGATCGGCGTGCCGGTCCACGCGATCAGCGGCGCCGGTTGCGTAGTATCGGTGACCAGGGCGAAGTCATTATCGGGCGCGTCGATCAACGCCTGCGCCCGCCGCCCGAACTCGGCCCCCAGCCGCTTCTCGGCCGCCGACAGCAACAGGCGCTTGTCGGCGGCGCGGGCATCGGCGGCGACCTGAAACCGGAAACCGTCGATCCGACCGAGCACATGGTCCTCCACCATCACTTCGCCCTGCGCGCCGATTTCGACCGGCAGGTGGCGCGCATCGGCGCCGATCTGTCGCAACAGGAATGTGGTGCGCTTGTCGACGAAGCGTTGCGTCAGGCTGGCGTGCAACGCGTCGGACAGTCGCTCTTCCAGCTCGCGCGTGCGGTTCGCCCAATGGGCAGGGTCGGCCAGCCAGTCGTCGCGGTGCGCGATATAGGCCCAGCTTCGCGCCGCTGCGATGCGGCCCGCCAGCGTTTCGACATCGCCGTCCAGCCGGTCGAGCCGCGCGATCTCGTCGGCGAACCATTGGTGCGGGATATGGCCCGATCCTTCGGACAGGTGCTGGAACACGCGCCCGACGAAACGTGCGTGCGGATCGACGCCCAGCTTGCGGAAATCGGGCAGGCCGCACGCCGCCCATAGCCGTTTGACCATGCGCGGATGACGTGCGCGCGCGCGGACCCATTCTTCCTCGGCCAGTTTTTTCAGGACGGCGAGGTCGACGGCCTGCGGCGCGGCGCGCAGCACATCGGCATCGGGTCGCCGCTCCAGACCGGCGATCAGCGCGTCGATGCTGGCGAAGTCGGGAGAACCCTCCCGCCAGTAAAGGTGCGAAAGCGCGGGCACATGATGCCCTTCGACCGCCAATACTTCTTCGGGGGTAAAGGCGCCGGGGCCTTCGTCGTGCAGCGCGCCGAAAGTGCCGTCCCGCTGATGGCGGCCTGCGCGCCCGGCGATCTGCGCCATTTCCGCGACTGTCAGGCGCCGTTGCCGCCGTCCGTCGAACTTGTGCAGGCTGGCAAAGGCGACATGCGCGACATCCATATTCAGGCCCATGCCGATCGCGTCGGTGGCGACCAGATAATCGACCTCGCCGGCCTGGAACATCGCGACCTGTGCATTGCGGGTGCGCGGGCTGAGCGCGCCCATCACCACCGCCGCGCCGCCGCGCAGCCGGCGGATCGCCTCGGCCACGGCATAGACTTCCTCGGCGGAGAAGGCGACGATCGCGGAACGCTTGGGCAGGCGCGACAGCTTGCGCGCGCCGGCATAGCTGAGCGTGGAAAAGCGCGGACGCCCAATAATCTCCGCATCGGGGACCAGCGATTTCAGCATGGGCCGCAGCGCGTTGGAACCAAGGATCATCGTCTCGGCAAAACCGCGCGCGTGCAGCAGCCGGTCGGTGAACACATGCCCGCGTTCGGGGTCTGCGCCCAATTGCGCCTCGTCCAGCGCGAGGAACGCCACTTCGCGATCGGTGGGCATCGATTCGGCAGTGCACAGGAACCAGCGCGCCTTGGGCGGCAGGATGCGTTCCTCGCCGGTGACGAGCGCGACCTGATGCGCGCCCTTCACCGCGACTACCCGTTCATAGACCTCGCGGGCGAGCAGGCGCAGGGGAAAGCCCATGATGCCGCTGGCGTGGCCCATCATGCGTTCGACCGCCAGATGGGTCTTGCCGGTATTGGTCGGTCCCAGGACCGCGGTGATCGGGCTACGCGCGAACTGGGTCATGATGGCCCGAACATCGGGTCATGATGTGCGCGACGCAACCCCCGTCGCGCCGCGCGGCATCCGATCAGCGAACGCGCGGCCCGCCATAGGGCAGTGGCGGCGGCGGGCGGCGGTCGCGGCGCGGCAGTTGCGCCTGATAGGCGTGGCCGCAATGTTCGACGCAATAGGGGAAGCCGGGGTTCACCTTGTCGCCGCAGAAATGGAAATCCGGCTCGCCCGGATGACCGATCGGCCATTTGCAGATGCGGTCGTTCAACTCCAGCAGGCTGGTCTTGCCCGCAATCGCTTCCGACGGGCGGGCGGGGACCAGGCGGCGGGGCGGCGCGGGCGTGCTGGGCGGGGCCTGTTCGCCGGGGTTCTGGCGAACAAAGCCGCCCGGTCCGACCGAACGCAATTCGGTGCGGGGCGCGGGTGTGGGCGAGGCGGGCGCGTCTGCGTCCGCGTCGTCCTCCTCATCGACCTCCGGCTCGGGCGCCGCGACTGGCGGCGGCGCGGCGCGGGGAGGGGCGGGCGGCGCGGGTTGCGGCCTGGGCG
>NZ_DATJLI010000070.1:0-18834 GCF_035490575.1 Sphingomonas sp.
GGCCGTGCCACGGCGGCGGCGGCGATTCCCCGGCTGAACATCACCGAGATCAACCTGCCCGAAGGGGAGGAGGAAGTCGCCACCACCACGCCCTGGCAACTCGACCTGCGCGCACGTGCACCCGGCGCGATGACCGTGACGGGCCTCGGCCTCGACAGCGAATGGTCCGCCAATCTGCGGATTGACGGGGAGCCGACCAATCCGCGCATCCGCGGCCGCGCCGACCTGATCCGCGGCGATTACGAGTTTGCGGGGCGTGACTTCGACCTTGAACGCGGTGCCATCCGTTTCGACGGGTCGGTGCCCGCCAACCCCGCGCTCGACATACAGGCCAATGCCGACACCCAGGGGTTGAACGCGACGATCCGCGTCACCGGCACCGCGCTGAAACCCGAAATCGGCTTTTCCAGCGTGCCCGCCTTGCCGGAGGACGAATTGCTGTCACGGCTGCTGTTCGGCACGTCGATCACCAGCCTGTCCGCACCCGAGGCGCTGCAACTGGCAGGCGCGGTGGCGGCGTTGCAGGAAGGTGGCGACGGGCTGAACCCCATCAACGCGCTGCGCCGCGCGGCCGGGCTGGACCGGCTCCGCATCCTGTCGGCAGACCCGCAAACGGGGCAGCAGACGGCGATCGCGGCGGGCAAGTTCATCACCCGGCGCGCTTATGTCGAGATCATCAGCGACGGTGCCGGCTATTCCGCAACCCGCGCGGAATTTCAGTTCACGCGCTGGCTGTCGGTCCTGTCGACCATCTCGACCATCGGCCGCCAAAGCGTCAATGTGCGCGTATCGCGCGATTACTGATACCCCTAGGGAGAGCGACCATGCAGACCCATGTTCAGCGCATCGACCGGACCGGCGGCCCCGACGTCTTTCAATTCGTCGGCACACCGTTGCCCGAACCGGGGCCAGGGGAAGTGCGGCTGCGCGCGACGGCGATCGGGCTGAATTACATCGACACCTATCACCGATCGGGCCTGTATCCCGTCGACCTGCCCGCCGTGCTGGGAACCGAGGGGACCGGTGTGGTCGAGGCGCTGGGCGACGGCGTGACGGGCTTTGCGGTGGGTGACCGGGTCGGCACCTTCACCACGCGCGGCGCTTATGCCACCCACCGGGTTGCGCCCGCCGATCAGCTCGTCCGTCTGCCCGACGATATTTCGGACGAACAGGCGGCGGCGCTGATGCTCAAGGGCGCGACGGCGGCTTGTCTGGTCGAGGATTGCGCGCGGGTGCAGCCGGGTCAGACGGTGCTGGTTTATGGCGCGGCGGGCGGCGTCGGCCTGATCCTGTGCGGCTGGCTAAAGGCGGCCGGCGCGCCAGTGATCGGCGTGGTGGGGAGCGAGGCCAAGGGCGAACGCGCCCGCGGCGCCGGAGCCGATCATATCGTCATCCACAAGACGCAGGACATTGCCGCGCGCGTTCGCGAACTAACCGATGGCGCGGGCGTGCCGGTCATCATCGACGGGGTGGGCGCCGCGACGTGGCAGGCATCGCTCGACAGCGCGAGTCCGCGCGGGCTGATCGTCAGCTATGGCAATGCCAGCGGACCGGTGGAGGGCGTCAATCTCGCCACGCTGGCGGCCAAGGGTTCGCTATTCGTGACGCGGCCGACACTGTTCCACTATGCCACTACCGCTGACGCGCGACAGCGTTACGCCGATGCGGTTTTCGCCCGGCTGCGTGACGGTTCGATCAACGCCGAAATCGGCCAGCGCTTCCCGCTGGAAGCAGTGGCGGAGGCGCATGATGAACTGGAGGCCGGCACCACCATCGGCAGCACCGTCCTCGTTCCATAACGCCGTTGTTCAGCCCGGATAAGGAGCGTTCTTCAGAAGCTGTGCCAAGTGAGCGGCATTGCCGGCAACCATCTTCGCAGTTTTGGTCACGGCCTCAGGTGTTTCATCCAGGTCCTTGAAATCGGTCGAACCCATCGCCTCGCCGACCCAGTAACAGGCGGCGACGGCGGGGATGGTGAAGCCGACATCGTTCAATGACTGGAACAACTGCGCCGACGACCAGTGCGCGCCGTCCTCGTTACCGACGATCGCGACGACAGCGACCTTGGAATAGCTGGGCATCCGCCCCTGATCGTCGGTCTCGCTGAGGAACGCATCGAGCCGTTCCAGCACGCGCTTCGCGACACTGCCGATCTGGCCCATCCAGATCGGCCCGCCAAAGATCAGGATATCGGCGGCCAGGATCTTCTTGCGAATGGCGGGCCATTCGTCGCCATCGCCCTCGTCGCTGCTGACGCCGGGTTTTACGTCATGCGCGGCGACGCGGATCGTCTCGGCGATGGTGACATCATGCTTGGCAAAGGCATCGGCCAGCACCGCGATCATCGCGTCGGTCGACGATTCCTTGCTGGCATCGGCTTTCAGCGAGCAATTCAGGGCAAGCGCGGTAAGGGCCATGGTCATCTCCTGTCGGTCGAGCAATCGGGACTATTCGGCGGCGATAGGGTTCCAGTGAAAAGGGCTATTCTTCAATGGGTTGGGTGGTCGGGTCGCGCGTCAGGCGTTCGGCGATCATCGCGGTCACGACCGACTGCACGATATGCAGCATCCATCGCTCCCCGGCCTTGCGTGGTCCGGCCTCAACCTCGCCCTCGGTGATACCCAGCAGCGGCGCAATGCCGGCGATGTTCACGACATAGAGTCCAGTGCCGAACAGCGCACCCAGCAAGGGCGGCGGCGTGTCGGGGAAATGGTCGCGCAACTCGGCATAGAACCGCCCAAATGCCGCCGATGCCGCCAGATGGTTGCCGAACTCGACCAGGCTGGTGCCGACATCGCCGATGGCATCGCGTGATCCCGTCGTGCGATCGATCCAGTCCACTGCGTCCCGGTCTAGCGTCTTGCCCAACACGCCCGATTTGCGTCCGCCCCACATGACTGCCGTGGTCAGGACGCCCGCAACGACGCCGCCAATCATCGCTGCCCTGCGCTTGTCCATGGTCCGATCCCTTGCTGTTGAACATGGACAAGGAGCGGGCAGGGCATCGGTTCCCCCAAAAACGAAACGGGCGCCCGACTTGTCGCCGGACGCCCGCGTCGTTCGATCGTTCAGTCGCAATTACGACGAGTAATACATGTCGTATTCGACCGGGCTGGGTGTGGTTTCGAACCGGATCACATCGGCCCACTTGATATCAGCATAGGCCTCGATCTGGTCCTTCGTGAACACGTCGCCCTTCAGCAGGAATTCATAATCTTCCTGCAGCGCGATCAGTGCTTCGCGCAGCGAGCCGCACACCGTCGGCACATTGACCAGCTCGGCAGGCGGCAGATCATACAGGTTCTTGTCCATCGCCTCACCCGGATGGATCTTGTTCTGGATGCCGTCCAGACCCGCCATCAGGATCGCCGCATAGCAGAGATAGGGGTTGGCCATCGCGTCGGGGAAACGGAACTCGACGCGCTTCGACTTGGCACCCGTGCCATAGGGAATGCGGCACGATGCCGAACGGTTGCGCGACGAATAGGCCAGCAGCACCGGTGCTTCAAAGCCCGGCACCAGACGCTTGTAGCTGTTGGTGGTCGGGTTGGTGAAGGCATTCAGCGCGCGGGCGTGCTTGATGACGCCGCCGATGAAGTAGAGGCAGGTATCCGACAGGCCGGCATAGCCGTCGCCCGCGAACAGCGGCGTCTTGCCTTCCCAGATTGAAAAATGGGTGTGCATGCCCGAGCCGTTATCGTCCTTGATCGGCTTGGGCATGAACGTGGCCGACTTGCCATAGGCATGGGCAACCTGATGCACGACATATTTATAGATTTGCATCCGGTCGGCGGTCTGCGTCAGCGTGCCGAACGTCAGGCCCAGTTCGTGCTGCGCGGCGGCAACCTCATGGTGGTGCTTGTCGCACGGCAGGCCCATCTCGAGCATGGTCGACACCATCTCGCCACGGATGTCGACAGCCGAATCGACCGGCGCGACGGGGAAGTAACCGCCCTTGGCGCGCGGGCGGTGGCCCATGTTGCCGCCTTCATATTCCTTGGACGAATTGCCCGGCAGTTCGATGTCGTCGATCTTGTAATAGCTCGACGAATAGGTGTTCTCGAACCGCACGTCGTCGAACATGAAGAATTCGGCTTCGGGACCGACATATACGGTGTCGCCGATGCCGGTCGTCTTGACATAGGATTCGGCGCGCTTCGCGGTCGAACGCGGATCGCGGGCGTAAAGCTCGCCCGTCGACGGCTCGACCACGTCGCAGAACAGGATCAGCATCGGCGTGGCCGAGAACGGATCGGTATAAACCGCGTCCAGGTCGGGCTTCAGCACCATGTCGGACTCGTTGATCGCCTTCCAGCCCTCGATCGAGGAGCCGTCGAACATCAGGCCGTCGGTCAGCTGGTCTTCATCCAGGCTCGACGCGACCATCGACAGGTGCTGCCACTTGCCCTTGGGATCGGTGAAACGCAGGTCGACCCACTCGATTTCCTCGTCCTTGATACGCTTCAGAATGGTGCCGGCGTCGGTGGCCATCAAAGTCCCTTTCGTTTCAAAAAGTCGGCCTTGCGAATCACGCAAGGAAATGTCGTTTTCGGCTTTACCAAAGCGCGTTTGCTGCGTCGCGTCAAACGGCGCCGTCAGATCGCGTCGTCATTACGTTCCCCGGTTCGGATGCGAAGTGCGGTTTCCACCGGAATGACAAAGATCTTGCCGTCGCCGATGCGGCCCGTCTGCGCGGCGGCGGCGATCGCCTCGACCACGCGGTCGGCCAGGCCGTCCTCGACCACCACCTCCAGCTTCACCTTGGGCAGGAAGTCGACGACATATTCGGCACCGCGATACAGCTCGGTATGGCCCTTCTGGCGGCCAAAGCCCTTGGCCTCGGTCACGGTAATGCCGGACACGCCGACATCGTGCAGTGCCTCTTTCACCTCATCCAGCTTGAACGGCTTGATGATGGCCTCGATCTTTTTCACGCGACGAATCCCCGCCTGTTGGAGCGATGTTGCCCAGCATCCCCTGCCGCAGCGTTTGCATCAAGTGTGAGAGCGCAAAAAGGGGCGGAAAGCGACTTCGGCAGGCGCTACCGCGCCGCGTCTGCCGAATAAACGTGCAGATCGTGCAATCGCTGCCCGATCCTTGGGCAGCTCCGATCAGGCGTAGGGCGGCTGATGCAAGCCGCCGGGGCTGGCGGTAAAGATTTCGCACCCGTCCTCGGTGATGCCGATCGAATGCTCGAACTGCGCTGACAGGCTGCGGTCGCGCGTCACCGCCGTCCAGCCATCATCAAGCAGCTTCACATCGGGGCGGCCGATGTTAATCATCGGCTCGATGGTGAAGATCATGCCGGGGCGCAGTTCCGGCCCGGTGCCGGGGCGTCCGACATGCACGACCTCGGGCGCGTCGTGAAACAGGCGCCCGACGCCGTGCCCGCAGAAATCGCGGACCACGCCGTAACGGTGCTTTTCAGCGTGGCGCTGAATGACGTGCGCGACGTCGCCCATCGTGTTGCCAGGCTTTGCCTGCTCGATGCCCAGCATCAGGCATTCATAGGTCACTTCGACCAGTCGCCGCGCCTTAAGACCGACATCGCCGACCAGATACATTCGGCTGGTATCGCCATGCCATCCATCCAGCAGCGGTGTCACGTCAACATTGACGATGTCCCCGTCCTTCAGCACCCGATCCGACGGAATGCCGTGGCAGACGACATGATTGATCGAGATGCACGAACTGTGCGTATAGCCGCGATAGCCGAGCGTCGCGGGCACCGCGCCCCCGGCCAGCATCTTTTCGCGAATGGTGTCGTCAATTACGCGCGTCTCGGTGCCGGGCACCATCAATGGCACGATCGCGTCAAGGATTTCCGCGGCCAGCCGACCCGCACGGTGCATACCGTCAAAGGCATCGCGGCCATAAAGGTGGATCGCCCCGTTGCGCGACAGGGGGGCGTCGGAGGATACGGTCACATACTCGGTCATGGCCGCCACATAGCCTTTCGGCCGGGACTTTGCGAGGGGCCGAGTGCGGGCTATGCCGCTTGCCCATGAGCGAACGCATCTGGACAGCGGGCCTTGTGGTCATCGGCGATGAAATCCTGTCGGGTCGGACGCAGGACAGGAATGTCGCGCAACTGGCGGTGTGGCTGAACGTGCAGGGCATCCGCCTGTCCGAAGTGCGGATGGTTGCCGACCGCACGCCCGCGATCGTGGAGGCGGTGAACACGCTTCGCACGCGATATGATTATTGCTTCACCACCGGCGGCATCGGCCCGACGCATGACGACATCACCGTCGATGCGATTGCCGAAGGGCTGGGTGTTCCCGTCATCGTCCATCCCGAAGCGCGCGAGGAGCTGGAGGCGCATTACGAAACGCGCGGCGGCCTGACCGAGGCGCGGCTGCGGATGGCGCGGGTGCCCGATGGTGCGACCCTGATCGCCAATCGCATGTCGGGCGCACCAGGCATCCGGCACGGCAATGTCTTCATCCTGGCGGGCGTGCCGCACATCACCGCGGGTATGCTGGCGGCGCTGACCGGCACGCTGGAGGGCGGTCGCCCGCTGGTCAGCCGAACGATCGGATGTTGGGTAGCCGAAAGCGAAGTCGCCGAACTGCTGCGCGCGGTAGAGCGCGACCATTGTGGCGATGCGAAAGACGCCGCGGTGGCGATCGGCAGCTATCCGTTTTTTCGCGAAGGGCGGGTCGGCGCGAACTTCGTCGTGCGCGGTGCCGACGGCGACGCCGTAGCGCGTTGTATTGCCGATCTGTCGGAACGGCTGGCGCTGGCCGGCTACAACGTCACGCCCGACGGTATCTGACCACCGCGGCCACGCCAATCGGACTTCGCCAGAAACAATAAAGCCACCTGGCAAGGTGGCTTTGGAGCATCGCGTCTGTGGAATCGGCCACAGCGTAGCGGTGACAGATGGGCCGGGCCGGTCGCGACGTTGCGAGACCGACCCGGCACCGATGGGATTCAGAACGGCCGAATGGTCTGGCCGTAGGTTTCCCGGAACAGGACGTCGAACATTTTTCTTCTCCACGAGGCCATCTGGCCTCGAAAAGAAAGTTAATGGGAAATTAACCCTGCGACAAGGCGCTGGCCGGGATTTTGCGACGTGTCGTTGTCCCGGTTCGATGCAGTTAACCCGATGGAAAGGGTAGCGGCCTAGTCCGGGGGCGAAATGTCGCTTGGTATTCCCTCGTTCGACCGCGATCCGCCACTGGCGGCGCCTGCGCCCGTCCGCGACCTGATCGCGCAGGGCGCGCTGGCTGCATGGCGGTTGATGCTGGGGGTCGAAATTTGCAATTTCGCGCTGCTTCGCCGCAGTCTGGGACGTCCGCGCGCCGACCTGCTGATCGACGATGTCGCGAACGAGGTCCGGCGAACCCTCCCCGGCGCACATGTCGTGGCGGTCGGGAGAACCGCGATCGAAATCGGTTTCGACGGCGCATTGCCGTCTGACGCCAACGAGGCAATCGACCGGATTACCGCGCGCTTCGCATCGCCGCTCGATATTGACGGCGAACCATATGCGATCGAATTTGTGGTCGCCGGGGCCGCGATCCCCAGCCACGAATGCGACGAGGTCCGTTTCGCCGAGGGTCTTGAGGCAGCACTTGCCGAAGCACGATCGGCGCAAAAGACGGTGGTCCACGACCTGAGCCGCGCCGATAGCGGTTATGATCGCACGTCGCTGATGCGCGATTTGTCGGCCGCTATTGGCAACGGGGAAATCTTTCTCCAATATCAGCCCAAGGTGCATCTGCGCCGGCAGGAGATTGTCAGTATCGAGGCGCTGGTGCGCTGGCACCATCCGCAACGCGGCCTGATCTTTCCGGGCGATTTCATTCCCCTGGCCGAAAGTTCGGGCAAGATCGGCGCATTGACGATCTGGACGATTCAGCAGGCGATCCTCGATCAGCAATTGCTGGCGATGTCGGGACACGACATCCCGATCTTCGTCAACATTTCCGGCGTGCTGCTGGCGGATGCCGATTTCGTCGATGCCGTTTGCGTGATGAAACGGGAAACATCGGCCAAGATCGGGTTTGAGATTACCGAAACCGCCGTGATCCGCGATCCCGACAGCGCGATCCGGCATTTGCGGATGTTCGACGACATCGGAATCACGCTGGCGATTGACGATTATGGCGCCGGGCTGTCGAGCCTTGCCTATCTGAAACAATTGCCCGCGCGTGAGTTGAAGATCGACAAGATGTTCGTGCTGGAATTGACCAGCAGCAACCGCGACCCGCTGATCGTGCGCTCGACGATCGATCTGGCCCACGCACTCGACATGGAAGTGACGGCGGAAGGCGTCGAGACCCCGGCGGCGCTGGCGTTGCTGGGCGTCATGGGATGTGATGTGGCGCAGGGTTTCCTGATTAGCCGCCCGATCGCCTTCCCGGCGCTCAAGCAATTCCTCGATGAAGATCGGCATCTGAGCGCAACGGCGGTCACGCGGCCCAGCTTCGGGCGGCCCGAAAGCTTCTGGAAGCGCGCCTGATCCGCTTCGTTGACCCGAAATCAACCTTCTTCGCGCATCACGGCACGATGCGGATGCTGAGCTTTTTTGTCGGGTTTTTCCTTAGCCTTTGCGCGCTGTTCGCTCCGCAAGCAGCCGCGGCCATACCAGACAAATTGCCGAAGGCGGTCGCCGACACGCTGGATTCGGCTCGGACGTTGATGCTCAACGATCCCGAAGCGGCGTTCGCAAAGGCAGCGACAGCGGAACGTCAGGCGCTGTCCATCGGTAACCGGGCCGTGCGCGGGAAGGCGCTTGCGACGGCGCGCTGGCTCGGGAGCGAGGCCCTGATCCGCACGTCGCGCGCCGCGGTAGCGCTTCCACTGGCGGAGAACGCCGGCCTTCTCGCCAACGCAACCGACCAGTCCAAGCTTTACGGCGACATTCTGTTGTCGCAGGGGAGCATTCATGCACAGCAGGTCCGAGCAGCCGAGGCTCTGAAGCTCTATCAGTCCGCCTATCGAGCCTTTGTCGATGCAGGGGATCGGCGTGGGCAGGCCATCGCCCTGCAAAGCATCGCCATACTTTATAGCGACGGACGGGATTTCGAGAATGCCGATCGCTATTATCGGCAGGCGGAAGAGGCGTTCGACGGCGACGACATGCTTGCGCTGGCGCTTTATAACAACCGGGCCACGGCGCTGATTGGGCAAGAGCGCTACGGCGACGCGCTCGATCAGTATGCACGGGCACTGGCGATCGCGCGCAAGCGTGAATTGACGCCGCTCATCGTCCGAATCCTGACGAACATGGCCCATGCCGAAATCGAGCGCGACGAACCGGATCGAGCGGCGTCATTGATCCGTGCCGCACGGAGCTTGAATGTGGGAACGTCAAACTCGGGCGACCAAGCTCAAGTTGCGACCGTATCGGCCAAGCTGGCGCTGACGCGCGACGATCTCGCGTCCGCGGGGCGCTGGATCGAGCCGGTGTTTCGCGATGTCGACCTGGACACCACCGATGCCGCGTTTCGCGACGCGCATGTCGTCGCCGTCGAACTATATCAGCGGAACGGCGACGATGCGCTCGCGCTCGCGCATTTGCAGGCATTGCGGCGGCTGACGGATGAAGCGACCAAGCTGGCGGCATCGACCAACACCGCGCTGATGGCCGCGCGCTTCGACTTCGCCAATCAGGAATTGCGGATCGCAAGGCTGAAGGCCGAGGAATTGCGCGCCAGCGTGGCGCTTGAACGGTCGCGTGCGCAGTTCCAGCGCACTTTGCTGATCTCGGTCGCCAGCGCAGCCGCCGTTATCGTCACGCTGCTCAGCTTCGGCCTCGTCACCATCCGCCACAGCCGCAATCAGGTGGCCGCTGCCAATGTCGAGCTTGAGGCCAGCAACCAGGCGCTGGAGCGGGCGCTGGCGGCCAAGACCGAGTTTCTGGCGACCACCAGTCATGAAATCCGCACTCCGCTGAACGGCATTCTGGGCATGACGCAAGTGATGCTGGCCGACCGCGCGCTGGGCGCGGCGCATCGCGACCGGGTGCAGGTGGTGCATGGTGCCGGACTGACGATGCGCGCGCTGGTCGACGACATTCTGGATGTCGCGAAGATGGAAACCGGAAACATGGCCATTGCGCCCGAACCCGCCGACCTGCGCGCGACGCTGGACGATGTGGCGCGGCTGTGGAGCGAACAGGCGCTGGCAAAGGGGCTGGCGTTCGATGTGGATCTGGACCGGGCGCCGCGCTGGATCGAAACCGATGCGGGGCGCGTGCGGCAACTGGTGTTCAACCTGTTGTCCAACGCCCTGAAGTTCACCGATGCCGGTTCGATCGGTCTGTCGGCGGTCATCCTGGACGGCGGGCGGCGCTTTCACATTTCGGTCAGCGATACCGGCATCGGGATTCCGCCGGAGAAACATGCGGAAATCTTTGAATCGTTCAAGCAGGCCGATTCGACCACAACCCGGCAATATGGCGGCACCGGACTGGGCCTGACGATCTGTCGCAATCTGGCCCGTGCGCTGGGGGGTGACATTGCCGTCGACAGCGCGCCCGGTCGCGGCGCGACCTTTACCGTCACGCTGCCGCTGGTGCCGGTGGATGCGCCGGAAGTCGCCGTGAAGCCCGCCGCCGGCGACGCGCTGCTGCTGCTCGAGGCAAATCCGATTGCGCGCAGCATGTTGCGGACCCTGCTCGCGCCCCGCGCGGGGGAAGTCGTTGCTGTCGCAAACGCCGATGCCGCGATTGCAGCGATCGGCGGCGCGAGCCGGCTGCTCGCGGATGCTGGAACACTCGGCGTGGATGACGACAGCCGCCTTTCGGCACTGAAACCGCTGTTGGCCGCGGCGGCGGAACGTTCGGTCGCGCTCTTTGTTCTGTGGAAGCAGCCGTCAGACGCTGTCGTTCGGTGGTTCACCGAAACCAACGGTGTGACATTGATCGAAAAACCGATCGCCGGTCCCGCCCTGGCCGCGCGCCTTTTCGAGAGGAAGGCTGACGGTGAACTGCCTCTTGCCTCGAACGCCGCTTGATCGGATAGCGGGCGCCATGGTCGCAAACCACATCCGTAACGATTATCAGCCGGACAACCGGCGATGAACGTTCTTTTCATTGAAGACGATGCGATGAACCGTCGCGTCGTCAGGGACATGCTCGACGTCGCCGGGGCGATCATGGCCGAGGCGGACCGGGCGGAAGAGGGGCTTCGCCGCATCGATGCGGAGGATTTCGACGTCATCCTTGTCGACCTGAGAATGCCGGGGGTCGACGGGTTCCAGACGATCGAGCGTATCCGCGCGCGCCCCGACGCCAAGGGCGAGCTGCCGATTATCGTGGTGACGGCCGACACCGCGCCCGATCTGACCGCGCGCTGCAAGCAGTTGGGCGCGGACGAGGTGCTGTTCAAGCCGGTGGCGATGGACGCGCTGTTCGACGCGATTGGGCGTATTCTGGCAGCGCGATCGGGTGAAGGCGACCTGATCCTCTGAGTCGGGATCAGTCCTCGGCGATCAGGCTGTGGTCGCGGGTGTCGCGCATCATCAGATAGGTGATGAGTGACACGCCGATCATCACGGTCACATACCAGTAGAACCCGGCCTCGATCCCTGCATTCTTGAACCACAGCGCGATATATTCGGCGGTGCCGCCGAACGCGGCGTTGGCGATGGCATAGGGCAGGGCGACGCCCAGCGTGCGGATATGCGCGGGATACATCTCTGCCTTCACCACGCCCGAGATCGAGCTATAGCCGCTGACGATCACCAGCGCGCCGACACAGACCGCGAATGCCGCCCATGGGTCGCGCGTGACCGCCAGCGTGGTGAAGATCGGATAGGTGAACAGCACCCCCGCGACGCCGAATCCGACCATCAACGGCTTTCGCCCGATCCGGTCGGACAATGCGCCCGCCAGCGGCTGGATCGCCATGAAGACGAACAATGCTCCGGCAATAATGATAGACGCCGTTTCGCGCGCGAACCCGGCGGTGTTGACCAGGAACTTCTGCATGTAGATCGAATAGGCATAGAAGGCGAGCGTCCCGCCCGCCGTCAGCGCCAGCACCGTCAGGCTTTCGCGCGGGTGACGCGTCCACAATGTCCAGAATCCCGAACGCGGCGATTGCCCGGTGATGTTGTGGAAGCTCTGCGTCTCCAGCAATCCGCGCCGCAGCCAGAAGACGCTGACCGCCAGCGCGCCGCCGATGGCAAAGGGAATGCGCCAGCCCCATGCGTCGAGCGCGGCTTCGCTCATGACGTTTTGCAGGACCAGCAGCACGCCCAGCGCCAGCAACTGGCCCGAGATCAGCGTGACATATTGAAAACTTGCAAAAAATCCACGCCGCCCGCGCCCGGCCATTTCGGACAGATAAGTGGCACTGGCACCATATTCGCCGCCGACCGACAGCCCTTGCAACAGCCGCGCCGCCAGCAGGAGGGCGGGGGCCAGCACGCCCGCGCTTTGATAGGTCGGCGCGATTGCGATGATGAGCGACCCCGCACACATCAGCGCGACCGACAGCGTCAGCCCCGCCTTGCGTCCATGCCGGTCGGAATAGACGCCCATCAGCCAGCCGCCGATCGGCCGCATGAAGAAGCCGAGCGCGAACACGGCGGCGGCCTGCAGCAGTTCGACCGTGGGGTCGCCGGACGGAAAGAAATGCGGCGCGAAATAGAGCGTGAAGGCGGCATAGGCATACCAGTCATACCACTCGACCAGATTGCCCGCCGATCCGCCGATGATCGAACGCAGCCGCATTGCCCGGCCCGGAGGAGTTGCATCTGCCATCCCTCAGCTTCTAAGCCCGCGCGGGCGAAGCGCAAAGCGGGCCTTTTCGGCTTGAAATCGACCGCCATCAGGCGTAGGGCGCGGGCAACGTGCGAGGGGTGTCCCTTCGGCGACCCCTAGTTCATTGCGCTTAAAGATTCGGAGTCAGACGGCCTTATGCAAATCATCGTTCGCGACAACAATGTCGACCAGGCGCTGCGGGCGCTCAAGAAGAAGCTGCAGCGTGAGGGCGTCTATCGCGAGATGAAGCTGCGCCGTCATTACGAAAAGCCCAGCGAAAAGCGCGCCCGTGAGCGCGCCGCCGCGGTTCGCCGCGCTCGCAAGCTGGAGCGCAAGCGCCTGGAGCGCGACGGCGCCCGTTAAGGTGCCGTGACGGCCGGTCCCGATGGGCCGGCCGTTCGCTTTCATACATACCCGATCCGACCGCCGGGTGCCGATTGCCCGATGCGTCAGCACAGGACAGCTTTTCATGTCGATCACCGCCGTGCCGATCCAGCCCGTCAAGCGGGGTTATGTCGTCTGGTTGTGGATCGGTATCGCCGCTGCGCTGGTCATCGCGATGGCGCTGGCGTGGAAGGGCACCGCCGGCGTCGTGGCTGAAACGGGCACCAATGCCCAGTTTTTGGCCTATAACGCCGGGCAACCCGCTGTGGTCGAAACCGACAGCGGGCTGCAATATCAGGTGCTCGAAGCCGGCAAAGGCGGCGCCACCCCCGGCGACGACGATCTGGTGCTGGTGAACTATTCGGGCAAGCTGCGCGACGGCCGCGTGTTCGATGAAAGTCGCCAGCCGACGCCGATGTCGCCCAAGAGCGTGGTGCCCGGCTTTGCCGAGGCGCTCAAGCTGATGCCCAAGGGCGCGAAATATCGCGTCTGGATGAAGCCCGATCTGGCTTACGGGGCAGAGGCGCGGATCGACCCGCAAACCGGCGAAGAAGCCATTCCCGCCGACGCGCTGCTGATCTTCGACATCGAAATGGTCGACTTCATGCCGGAAGCCGTCGTCCGCCAGATGCAGATGCAGCAGATGATGCAGATGCAGCAGGGTCAGGGCGGCGCGCCGGTTCAGGGCGTCCCGGAAGGTGCTGCGCCGCCGCAGCCCTGACCGCTGGACGGCGACGCGAGCGCGCCGCCGCTCCTGATTAAACCGCCAGCCGCAGGCGCTCCGCAGCCGGTTGTGCCGGATTGGGTTGATCGGGCCAGATACCGCGCGTGTCATAGACCTGCTTGCCGCCGCGTTCTTCCAGCGGAACCGAGCGGAACACGTCGTGGTCCACCAGCACGATCAGGATCGGGCAAGTCTCAAGCGCGGTGTCGATGTCGATCAGCGTCGCGCCACTACCGTCGAATATGGTGGGCAGCGTATCGGCATAAGGCTCGACAATCCGCACTCGCTCGCCGAAACGCCGGGCAAGCGTGGCCGCGACCTTCAACGCGGGGCTTTCGCGGAAATCGTCGATATTGGCCTTGAACGCCAATCCCAGGCACGCGACCGGCGCGTTTGGCATCGCTTCGATCAGCGCTTCGGCACGATCGATGGTATAGCCGACCTTGGCGTCATTCACCTCACGCGCGGTGCGGATCAGGGCGGTATTCTCAGGGTCGCCATGCACCAGGAACCATGGATCGACGGCGATGCAATGGCCGCCCACGCCGGGGCCGGGTGACAGGATGTTGACGCGCGGATGGCGATTGGCCAGCCGGATCACTTCCCAGACATCAATGCCCAGATTGCCCGCCACCACCGACAATTCGTTGGCAAAGGCGATATTGACGTCGCGAAACGCGTTTTCGGTCAGCTTGGTCATTTCCGCCGCGCGCGCCGATGTCGTAACGCACGCCCCCCGGACGAAGCGGCGATAGAATTGCAGCGCTTTGCGCGCGCAACGCGGCGTGATGCCACCAATCACGCGGTCATTGTCGATCAGTTCGACCAGGATGCGGCCGGGCAGCACGCGTTCGGGGCAATAGGCGATGGCGATATCCGCGGTGCCGTCCGCGATGCCGGGAATCTTGAGGTCGGGGCGGCGTTCGGCGAGCAGGTCGCGCACCTTTTCGGTGGTGCCGACGGGCGAGGTCGATTCGAGGATCACGACATCACCCGGTTTCAGCGCTGCCGCGATCGTCGTCGCGGCATTGAGGACATAGCCGATATCGGGCGCGTGATTGTCGCCGAACGGCGTCGGCACCGCGATCACGAAAACGTCAGCAGCCTCGATCGTGGTTGAGGCGCGCAGGTTGCCGCGCGCGACCACGCCCGACACCAGGCCGTCGAGATCGATCTCTTCGATATGCACGCGGCCCGAATTGACCGTTTCGACAACGGAAGCGCTGACATCGATGCCCAGCACCCTGGCGCCGGTCCGCGCGATCACCGCCGCAGTGGGCAGGCCGATATAGCCAAGGCCCAGAACGGCGACCTTCAGTTCAGTGTCGGTGTGCATTCGCGATCAGCTCCGCAATCCGTGCCGCGGCATGGCCATCGCCAAACGGATTGTGGGCGCGCGCCATCGCGGAATAGGCCGCCTTGTCGTCCAGAAGGCTGAATATTTCGGAAACGATGCGCTCGGGATCGGTGCCGACCAGCCGCGCGGTGCCGGCGGCGACGCCTTCGGGTCGCTCGGTTGTCTCACGCATCACCAGCACGGGCTTGCCCAGCGCGGGCGCTTCTTCCTGCACGCCGCCCGAATCGGTCAGCACGATGGTCGACAGGTCGAGCGCGCGGATGAAGTGCGGATAATCGAGCGGGTCGATGCGTGCGATATTGGCGCGGTCGCCCAGCATCCGGTCCATCACCGATACGACATTGGGATTGGGGTGACAGGGGAACACGACCGCCACCTCCTCCCGCTCGGCGATGCGGTCGATGGCGCGGGCGATATTCTCCATCCCGCCGCCGAAATTCTCGCGCCGGTGCGTCGTTACCAGCACCACGCGCCGCCCGACAAAGCGGTCGGCAAGTGTATCAAGACCCGCGGCCAGATCAGGCCGTTCGGCGATCCGCGCGCGGGTCCAGAGCAGCGCGTCGATGACCGTGTTGCCGGTGACGTGCACGATATCGGCCGCGATATTCTCGCGCAGCAGTGCATCGGCGGCGGTCTGCGTCGGGGCGAAGTGCAGGTCGGCGATCGGCGCGACGATCCGGCGGTTCACTTCCTCCGGCCAGGGGTGGTAAATGTCGCCGGAGCGCAGCCCCGCCTCGACATGCGCGACGGGCAGCTTGCGGTAATAGGCGACGAGCGCGCCGACCATCGCCGTCGCGGTATCGCCCTGCACGATCACGCGGTCGGGCCGCTCGGCATCCATGACTTCGCCAAGGCCGGTCAGCAGACGGGCCGTCAGCCGGTCAAGCGACTGTCCCGGCTCCATCAGGTCGAGGTCGATGTCCGGGGTGACATCCGCAATGTCGAGCACCTGATCCAGCAGTCCGCGGTGCTGCGCGGTGACGCACACGCGCACGTCCAGACCGGGCCGTTCGCGCAAGGCGGCGATGACGGGAAACAGCTTGATCGCCTCAGGGCGGGTACCGAAAATGATGAGGATGCGGGTCATGCCCCTGCCAGTATCGCGGCAAGGTGAAACAACCGCTAACCGATCAGTTTGCTGGCGCGGGACGGCTGCGTGACCGCAGCAGTTGCACGCACGCCAGCGCCAGTGTGGCGGCGGCCATGTCGACCAGCCAATCGTCCATCTCGGCCGCGCGGCCCACCGCCATCCAGCCTTGCGCCAGTTCGATCGCCCCGCCGAACGCGGTATAACCCAGCCATTGCAGCGTCAACGATATACGCGGCCATGCCAGCGCGCTGATCGCGGGCAACATCGCAAAGGCAAGGATATGGCGCTGCTCACCCGATTCGATGATCGCACCCAGCGATCCGGGCACCAACGCAAAGAAGGTGACCGACAGGACCGCGACCGTGAACAGGATACGCATCACCATTTGGGTCATGCGATTTCCTTCGCATCTGCGGTATCAATGGTCCAGCGGGGTCGAACGCTCCGTCCCGAATCAGGCCGCGCTGGTCGTGTCGCCGCCGGCAAGCCTGGCCTCAAGCGCCGCGATACGGACCTTGAGTGCGTCGTTTTCGTCACGAGCGGCCGATGCCATCGCCTTGACCGCCTCGAACTCCTCACGCGCCACGAAATCAAGGCCGCCGATCCATTCGCGGGCACGTTCGCGCGCCGCCGACTCCGCTTCACGTCCCATGCCCGCCAGCGTGCCGGCGGCGCCGTTCAACAGCTTGGCGAAATCGTCGAAAATGCGGTTCTCGGTCTGCATGGGAACATCCTGTTGGTCAAAGCCGGATTTGGGTGGTCGCGCCCGATGGAACAAGGGTCTCCCCTTGCGGATTGCGGCGATCAATGTCCCAGGCAAGCAGCGATGCAAAGCTGAGCCAAGCCAGATACGGCACCAGCAGCCACGCTGCCGCCTGCCGCACGCGCGCAAAGGCAAAGGTGGTGGCGATGGCCAGCGCCAGGATCGCCAGGATCAGGATCGCCGCCAGGCTGACCAGGTGAAGCCCGAAGAACACCGGCGTCCAGGCAAGGTTCAGCAGCAGTTGTAGGGCGAACAGGCCAACCGCGATGCCGCGGCCCCGCGCGCCCCGCGCGTTCAGGATCATCGCCAGCGCAAGGCCCATCAGGATATACAGCACCGACCATGCGACCGGGAACGCCCAGCCCGGCGGCTGCCATTCGGGTCTCGACAGCGCTATATACCATGGATTGTCCGCGCCCGACGGCGCGACACGGCCTGACAGGAAGCCCAGCAGCAGAATCGCCGGCACCGTCACGAACGCCCAACGTGCGAACGACCAGCGCAATTGCCCCTTTGACGCGATTTCGCGCATCGCACCCCTTTTGATCCGGTTTGCCCGATCGGCGCTTCGCCCTAGCGGGCAGTGCAGCCTTCATCAATCCTGTCGCGCGCGGTGGGCGGCAATCAGGAACTCGACATTGCCCTCCGGTCCCGTGATGGGACTGGTCGTGATGCCCTGCACCGTCCAGCCGATGCCGGTCAGCCAGTCGCGCACCTCGTCGCATATGCGCGCATGAACGGCGGGGTCGCGCACCACGCCGCCCTTGCCCACCTCGTCCCGCCCCGCCTCGAACTGCGGCTTGATGAGCGCCAGCAACCGACCGCCGGGGGCGATAAAGGACAGCGGGCGCTCCAGCACCTTGGCCAGCCCGATGAAGCTGGCGTCGCACACCACCAGGTCGACGGGTTCGGGGATGTGCGCGTCGGTCAGGATACGGGCGCTGGTCTGTTCATGAACGATGACGCGCGCGTCAGACCGCAATTTCCAGGCGAGCTGATTGGTCCCCGAATCGACCGCATACACCCGCGCCGCGCCGCGCGTCAGCAATACGTCGGTAAAGCCGCCCGTTGATGACCCGACATCGATCGCGACCGCGCCTGCCACGTCCCATTCGAACTGGGCGAGCGCATGGTCCAGCTTGATTCCGCCGCGCGATACCCATGGGTGATCGCGCCCGCGCACCTCGATCGTCGCATCCTCGGCCAGCGACTGGCCCGGCTTGTCGAGCTTGCGTGTGCCCGAAAAGACCAGTCCCGCCATCACCAGCGCCTGCGCGCGCGTGCGGCTTTCAGCAAGGCCGCGGTCGACGATCAACTGGTCCAGACGCTTTTTTGGCATGGGCGCTCATAACCGCCCGCGATCGGTCGCAAAAGGGGCACGCATGGACGGCGCTGGTATTGCCCATCAATACAGTAGGAATTAAAGAGAAGGAGACGGGACCGGCGGTGCAGGCGTGTTCCCTAGCGCGACCCCGCGAGCCGCGTTCCGTCACCGATTTGAAAGGACAGGCGATGACGATCTTTACCGACGCTGCAACTCGCCCCGTGATCCTGACCGTGCCGGGCCTTGGCGGCTCGGGTCCGTCGCATTGGCAGACCTTGTGGGAGCAGAATCTTCCCGACACGCAACGCGTGGAACTCGGCATGTGGCACAAGCCGCACCGAAACGCCTGGGTCACGAAGCTGGACAAGGCAATTCGCGACGCGCGGGCGCCGGTAGTGTTGGCCGCCCACAGCCTGGGTTGCCTTGCCGTCGCGTGGTGGGCGATGCTGTCGCCCCAGCCTTATGGCTGGG
>NZ_DATJLI010000071.1:0-16698 GCF_035490575.1 Sphingomonas sp.
ATCCTGCACCTGCTCTATGCCCGCTTCTGGACGCGCGCGCTGAGCCATATCGGCCTGATCGACGTGAAGGAGCCGTTCGCCGGATTGTTCACGCAAGGCATGGTGACGCACGAGACGTATCAGCGTCCGATGTACGAAGGCCCGACTGCCGAGCCAATCGGCGGTAAATCGACAAGCGTCAAAGTCTGGGAGTGGCTCTCACCAGACGACATCGAGCGCCGGGATGGTGAACTATTCGATCGGCGAACGGGCCAAAAGGTTCGCGTCGGCCGCGTCGAGAAGATGTCGAAGTCGAAGAAGAACACCGTCGATCCCGGCCCGATCGTCGACCAGTACGGCGCCGACGCCGTGCGCTGGTTCATGTTGTCCGACAGCCCTCCCGAACGCGACCTGCAATGGTCGGAAGCGGGGATCGAGGGCGCGTGGCGCTTCGTCCAGCGGCTGTGGCGGCTGTTCGACGGCCTGACCGATGCATCGGGCGAGGACGTTGCCCTGCGCCGCCGCCTGCACAAGACGATTGCGGGCGTGGCCGACGATGTCGAGGCGCTGGCCTTCAACAAATCGGTCGCCAAACTCTATGAACTGGTGGGCGCCATCGAAAAGGCGCAGCCTTCGGCCGACCGCAGCGCCGCGATCCGCGCGCTGGCGCGCATCGTCGCACCGATGTGCCCGCATATCGCGGAGGAAGCATGGGCGGCATGGGGCGAAACCGGCCTGATCGCCGACGCGCCCTGGCCCGATGTCGACCCGGCCATGCTGGTCGAGGATGAAGTGACCATCGCCATTCAGGTCAACGGCAAGCTGCGCGACACGCTGGTCATGCAAAAGGGCGCGGCAAAGGACGCGGTTGAGGCCGCGGCGCTTGCATCCGACAATGTGATCCGCATGTTGGAGGGCAAGACACCGAAAAAGGTCATTGTCGTGCCCGACCGCCTTGTGAACATCGTCGCGTGATGCGGCTGGTCGCCCCGCTGGCGCTGGCCGCCGGTCTGCTGCTGTCGGGTTGCGGGATGCGCCCGCTTTATGGCGGCGGGCCGCAAGGGGCCGTGCGCCAGACGCTGGCCGCGATTGAAGTCGCGCCGATCGAGGGTCAGAATGGCTGGCTGGTGTCCAACGCCCTGCGCGACCGGCTGGTCGGTGCCGATGTGGGCGGGGCGGCGGCGCGCTATCGATTGCAGGTTGCGCTGGATGACGAAATCATCGGGCTGGGCGTGCGCCGCAACGACACCATCACGCGTGAACGCCGGACGCTGCGCGCGCGCTATCAACTGGTCGACCTGACCAGCGGCGGCGTGCTGCTCGACGCAACAGCCGGGTCGGACGCGGGCATCGACGTTGTCAGTTCGGAATATGCCACCATCGCCGCCGAACAGAGCGCGCTCGAACGGCTGGCGGGCATCGTCGCCGACCGCATCGTCGCGCGCGTCGCGCTCTATGCCGAGCGCCAGCAGGCGGCCGAGTGAACCTCAAACCCGCGCAGATGCGTGCGCGGCTTGAACGGCCGGACGACACCACACGCCTGTATCTGCTGCACGGTCCCGATGAATCGGGTGCGACCGAAATGGCCGCGCTGCTCCAGCGCGCGCTGGGCGACGCGGCGGAGCGTGTCGACATGGACGGCGCCAGCCTGAAGGGCGATCCCGGCCGCCTCGCCGATGAAGCCGCATCCATGTCGCTGTTCGGCGACCGCCGCTTCATCCGCGTGACCGCCATGGGGGAGGAAAGCCTGGAAGCGGTGACGCTGCTGTTGAATGCCGAGCGCGCGGGCAATCCCGTGGTCGCGATCGCGCCGACGATCCGCAAGACGGGCAAGCTCCTCAAGCTGGTCGATGCCGCGCCGGGTGCCGTTGCCTGTGCGCTGTATGTGCCCGAGGGCGCCGACGCCACGCGGCTGGCGGGACAGATTGCGCGCGATCATGGCCTGCGGCTGGCCGGCGGCGTGGCCGACCGGCTGGTTGCGACGACGGGCGGCGACCGCGCGGTGATGACGCGGGAGGTCGAAAAGATCGCCCTCTACCTCGACGCCGCGCCCGAACGCCCGGCGGATTGCGGGGTCGAGGTGCTCGACGCCATCGGCGCGGTGCTCGATGAAAGCGCGATGGGCGCGGCGATCGAAACGGTGGTGGGCGGCAATCCGGCGCGCGCCGGCGCCGAACTGGCGTCGATCGCGGCCGACAACATGGCCGTCCCGACGCTGCGCCAGCTTGCCAAAAGGCTGATCGCGCTGGCCGATATGCGCCGCGAAGTCGAAAGCGGCGACAGCGCCGCCGTCGTCGTCAAGCGCCACCGCGTGTTCTGGAAGGAGGAACAGGCGACGATGCAGGCGTTGCAACGCTGGAACGGCGCGCAGCTTGCCCGCGCGGTCGACCGCGTGCGCGCCGCCGAACGCGCGATGATGGCACCGGGCAGCCCCGGCGCGATCCTGGCCGAGGTGGAGGGGCTGGCCATCGCCCGCGCCGCCCAGCGCATGGGCTGAACGCGGTGCGGGCCGCCTAGACGTCCTCGACCAGCCGGCGATACAGTTCCGGGCGGCGGTCTCGGAAAAAGCCCATGCCCGCGCGATTCTTCTTCACGCGGTTCAGGTCCAGCGTCGCGGTCAGCACGCCCGTTTCATCCGCGCCGAACTCGGCCAGCATCTCGCCGAACTCGTCACAGATGAAGCTGTGGCCATAGAATTGCTGGCCATGTTCGTTGCCGATCCGGTTCGACGCGACGACCGGCACGACATTGGATACCGCATGGCCCAGCATCGCGCGGCGCCACATGTGCCGCGTATCCAGCGTCGGATCATGCGGCTCGGCCCCGATCGCGGTGGGGTAGAACAGGATTTCCGCCCCCATCAGCATCATCGCGCGGGCGGTTTCGGGATACCATTGGTCCCAGCACACGCCGACGCCCAGCCGCGCGCCCGGCCCGCTCCACACCTTGAACCCGGTATTGCCGGGGCGGAAATAGAATTTCTCCTCATATCCCGGCCCGTCGGGAATATGGCTCTTGCGATACACGCCCTCGATGCGCCCGTCGGGGCCGATCATCGCCAGCGAATTGTAATGATGCGGCCCGTCCGCCTCGAAAAAGCTCGTCGGGATAAACAGGTCCAGCTCGTCGGCCAGCCGCTGCATCGCCAGCACCGCCGGATGCTCGCCCACGGGTCGGGCGGTCGCGAACCATTCCTCTTCCTCGGTGCGGCAGAAATATTCGCCCTCGAACAATTCGGGCGGCAGCACGACCTGTGCGCCGCGCCCCTTGGCCTCGCGGATCAGGTCGCTGACGGCGCGAATATTGGCGTCGATATCGCGCGTGAAGGCGAGCTGCATCGCCGCGACGGTCACTTCGGTCATGCGATCCTCGGAAGTTGCTGGCTGATGCAATGAAAGCTGCCGCCGCCGGTCAGGATGTGGCCGGCGCGCAGGCCGACCGCGCGGCGATCGGGGAACAGCGCCTGCACCGCCTCGACCGCGCGGGCATCATTGGGCTGGCCGTAAACGGGAACGGCGACCACGCTGTTGCCGATATAGAAGTTCATGTAGCTGGCGGGCACGATTTCCTCGTCCACCAGCACGCGCCCCGGCGACGGCAACCGCACCACCTCGACCCCGAACGCCTCGGCCCGGCGCGCGGCGTCGAGATAGATCAGCCAGTTGGGATCATTCTCCTCCGGCATCGGCAATGCCAGCCGGTTCGGGCCGACAAAGCGCGCCAGATTGTCGACATGCCCGTCAGTATGGTCGTTCAGCAGTCCGTCGCCCAGCCACAGCACCCGGTCCAGCCCCAGGTCGCGCGCCAGCAGCGCCTCCGCCCGTTCCGTCGACAGGCCGGGATTGCGGTTGCGATTGAGCAGGCATTGTTCGGTGGTCACGACCAGGCCGGTGCCGTCGCCGTCGATCGAGCCGCCCTCCAGCACCCAGTCGCACGCCTCGAACGCGATACCCTGTCGCCGCGCCAGCCGCTCGCCCACATCCTCGTCGCCGGGAAAGTCATATTTGCCGCCCCAACCGTTGAAGCCGAAATCGCGGCCCGTCCCGTCGCCGGTGATGATCGCGGCGGTATCGCGCAACCACACATCGCCGAACGGCTCGACCACCAGGCTGACATCGCGGCCGATCAGCCGTTCGGCAGCCGCCGCGGCTTCGTCGTCGGCACACACCAGCAGCACCCGTTCGCCTCGCCCGCCATCGGCGATGGCATCGGCAAAGGCCGCGGTTTCGGCGCGCGCGCCGTCCAGCGGCGGCCCCCAGATTTCGGGATGGCTGGGGAAACCGATCAATACCGCGTCATGCGCGGCCCATTCGGGGGGGGGCGGTAGCGTCATGGCCGTGCCCTTAGCAGCCCGTCATGACGAACGGGAGGGGGACAGCGCACGCACGATCAGCGGCGTCACCCGGTCGACAATCCGCTCGATCCCTTGCGGGTTCGGATGGATGCGGTCGGGCAGCATCAGCGCCGATTGCGTCACCACCCCGTCGAGAAAAAAGGGATCGAGCGGCGCATCATATTTTGCCGCCAGATCGGGATAGATGCCCTCGAACGCCTCGACATAATCGGCGCCCAGATTGGGGGCTGCGCGCATTCCCGTCAGCACGATCGGAATGCCGCGCCGCTGCAATTCGGCGCAGATCGCGTCCAGGTTCGCGCGCGTCTCCGCCGGGTCGATCCCGCGCAGCATGTCGTTGCCGCCCAGGCCCACAATCGCCAGATCGGGCTTGCGCGACAAGCCGTCCAGCGTAAACGCCAGCCGCCGCAGCCCCGCCGCCGTGGTATCCCCCGACACGCCCGCATTGCGAACGCTCGCGGACACGCCGCCGCCGCGCAGCCGCTGTTCGAGGACATAGGGGAACGCCTGCTGCGGCAATACGCCGTAACCGGCATACAGGCTGTCGCCGAACGCCAGCACCAGACGCTGGTCGGCGGCCTCGGCGGTGGCGGAGGGGGTCGGCGCGGGCGCGGGCGCGCCCGGCTCGGTCGAACAGGCGCCCAGCATTTGGATAAGTGCCGCCGCCAACGCATATGACAGCGGGGATTTCATCAAAGGACGCATTCGCCACCCATGAACCAGTCTTTCAAAGGCGACGATATCGCGATCCGCGCCCGCAATGTCACCCTGTCGCTGGGCAGCAGCGATGCGCCGACCGCGATTCTGCGCGGCATCGACCTGGAGATCACGACGGGCAGCAGCGTGGCGATCCTCGGCCCGTCGGGTTCGGGCAAGTCGTCACTGATGGCGATCCTGTCGGGGCTTGAGCGCGCGAGCGGCGGTTCGGTCGCGGTCGCCGGCGTCGATTTCACCGCGCTGGACGAAGACGGTCTGGCGCGCGCGCGGCGCGGGCGGATCGGCATCGTGCTTCAGGCCTTTCATTTATTGCCCACGATGACCGCGCTGGAAAATGTCGCCGTGCCACTGGAGCTGTCGGGCGCGCAGGACGCCTTTGACCGCGCCGCGCGGGAGCTGGAAGCCGTCGGGCTGGGACACCGGACGCATCATTATCCCGCGCAACTGTCGGGCGGGGAGCAGCAGCGCGTCGCCATCGCGCGCGCGGTCGCCCCAGCGCCCGCCATCCTGTTCGCCGACGAACCGACCGGCAATCTGGACGAGGCGACCAGCGCCGATATCGTCGCGTTGCTGTTCGCGCGTCAACGGGCGGCGGGCGCGACATTGGTGATGATTACCCACGACCCCGCGCTGGCGAAACGATGCGACCGCATCATCCGCATGGGCGACGGCCTGATCGCCGAAGACAGCGGTCGATAAGCTGGTGCCGATGAACTGGACCACGCTGTGGCGCATCGCGCGCCGCGATCTTCATGCCGGGTTCCGGGGTCTCAGGCTGTTGTTCGTCTGCCTGTTCCTGGGTGTCGCCACGCTGGCGACGATCGGCAGCCTGACCGCATCGATCACGTCCGAACTGGCGGCGCGGGGCCGCGTCATCCTGGGCGGCGATGTCGAGGTCGAGATGACCCAGCGCGAGGCGTCATCCACCGAGCGCGCGGCGATGCGACAGGGCGCGTCGGCCTTTTCCGAGACGATCCGCATCCGCGCGATGGCCAATGGTCCCGCACGACCGGGCACGCCGGGGGCGGTGCTGACCGAATTGAAGGGCGTCGACCGCGCCTATCCGCTGACCGGCGCGCTGCGCGTCGAGGGCGCGGGGTTGCCGCTGGGCGACGACGCGGTGCTGGTCGACCGCGCGCTGGCCGATCGGCTGCTGCTGCGCGTCGGGGACAGGCTGCGTTACGGCACCGCGCGGTTCCGCGTCGCGGGCATCATCGTGGAGGAACCCGACCGCGTGGGCGAAGGCTTCACGCTCGGCCCGGTCGCGATCGTCTCGCTCGACGCGCTGCGGCGAACCGGGCTGGTCCAGCCGGGCGCGCTGTATGAAACCAAATATCGCCTGACGCTACCCGCCGGCACCGCGCCCGATACCGTGGTCGATCGGCTGAAGGCGCGCTTCCCCGCTGCCGGATGGGAATACAAGACGCGCGACCGCGCCGCGCCGGGCGCCGACCGTTTCTTTCAGCGGCTGGGCCAGTTCCTGTCGCTGATCGGCCTTGCCGCGCTGGTGATCGCCGGGATCGGCGTGGGCAACGGCGTCGGTGCCTATCTGGCGTCCAAGCGCGGCGGCATCGCCGTGCTGAAAGTGCTCGGCGCGACCACGCGCGACATTGCGCGCATCTATCTGATGCAGATTGCCGCGGTCGCCCTGCTTGCGGTGGTGAGCGGGCTTGCGGTCGGCGCCGCGCTGCCGTCGGTCATCGTCGCGCTGGTGGGGGACTTGCTGCCGGTGCGCCCCGCCACCGGCCTTCATGTGCTGCCGCTGCTGACCAGCGGCGCCTTTGGCCTGTTGATCGCGCTCGCCTTTGCCCTTCCCCCGCTGGCGCGCGCGCGTTCGCTGCCGGCGGCGGCGCTGTTCCGCGATCTGGTGGAGCGGTCGGTGCGGCCCGATGCACGAACGCTGGCCGGGGTCGCACTGGCGGCGGGCGCCGTCGTCGCGCTGGCCGTCGCCACCGCGCGCGATCCGCTGTTCGCGGCGGCGGTGCTGGCAAGCGTCGTCGGCGTGCTGTTGCTGCTGGCAGCGCTCGGTGTCGCCATCCGGCGGCTGGCCGCGCGCCTGCCGCGACAGCGCGCGCCGCTGCTGCGCCTTGCCATCGCTAATCTGCACCGGCCGGGGTCGCAGACGGTGGCGCTGGTCATCGCGCTGGGCCTCGCGCTCACGTTGTTCGTCACGCTCGCGGCGATCCAGACCAGTCTGGATGCGGAGATCGAGCGCGCCGTCCCCGCCCGCGCGCCCGATCAGTTCGTGCTCGACGTGCCTTCGGATCAACGCGCGCGCTTCGCCGCGCTGGTCGAGGCGAATGCCCCCGGCGCGACGCTGAACATCGTCCCGTCGCTGCGCGGCACGATCACCGCGTTCGGCGGCACGCGCGTCGCCGACCTGGCGACCCTGCCCGACGATGCCTGGTTCCTGCGCGGCGAACGTGGCGTGACCTACTCAGCGACCTTGCCCCAGGGGAGCGTGCTGACGGCGGGCAAATGGTGGCCCGCCGACTATGCCGGCCCGCCGCTGGTCTCGCTCGACCGCGAAGCCGCCCGCGCAATGGACGTGACCGTGGGCGACACGCTGACGATCAGCATTCTCGGTCGCGAGATCGAGGCGCGGATCGCCAATCTGCGCGAGATCCATTGGGAGACGATGGGCTTCAACTACATCATGGTCTTCTCCCCCGACACCCTCGCCGCCGCCCCGCACAGCCTGACCGCCACGATCGAGATGGACGACCGCCATCAAGGCGCCGTCACGCGCGCGCTGCTCGCCGCCTTCCCTTCAGCCTCGATCATCGCCACGCGGGAAATTGTCGGACAGGTGCGGACCATCCTCGACCAGATGGCGGCCGCGATCCTGCTGTCGGCCTCGGTCGCGATCCTGGCGGGGATCGCCGTGCTGATCGGCGCGATCGCCGCCTCGCGCGCGGCCCGCACCTATGACAGCACGATCCTGAAAACGCTGGGCGCGACGCGGGCGCAGGTGCTGGGGGCGCAGGCGGTCGAATATGCGCTGCTGGCCACCGTGCTCGCGGCGCTGGCGCTGGCGCTGGGCATCGGCGCGGCATGGTTCGTGATCGTTCAGGTGTTCGAGTTCGGCTGGGCGCCCGACTGGGGCGTCATCCTGGCGACGCTGCTGGGCGGCGCGGTGCTGACGCTGGGCATCGGATTGGCAGGAAGCTGGCCGGTCTTGTCCGCGCGTCCCGCAACGATACTGCGGCGCCTCTGATTAACCGCCGACCCGCCACGGCGGGGGTGATATGGTCCGGCGATGACCCGGAAGGAACCGCCCATGCGCTTGATCGTCGCCCTGTTCGCCAGTGCCCTGCTCGCCGCGCCCGCCCAGTCGCAAGGCAGCGGCCCCTATCAGGTCGAGGGCGGCGGCCGCTATGCCAGCCTGCAGCGCGCGGTTGATGCGATTGGTGGCGGGACGGGCACGATCCGCATCGCGCCCGGCCGCTACCGCGACTGCGCGGTGCAGGAACAGGGGCGCATCACCTTTGTCGCCGAACCAGGCAAGGTGACCTTCGACGGCGGCATTTGCGAGGGCAAGGCGACGCTGGTGCTGCGCGGCCAGGGCGCGCGGGTCGACGGCATCGTCTTTACCCGCACCTTCGTTCCCGACGGCAATGGCGCGGGCATCCGCATCGAAACCGGCGATCTGGATGTCGCCAACAGCATGTTCGTCGATGGTCAGTGCGGCATCCTGTCGGCCGACGATCCCGCATCGGCGATCCGTGTCGACAAATCGACCTTTGCCCGGCTGGGCAAGCATCCCGACGGCAGCGGCGCACATGCGCTGTATATCGGCGGCTACGGGTCGCTGCGCGTCACGCGCTCGCGCTTTGAACAGGGCACGGGCGGCCATTACCTCAAAAGCCGCGCACCCCGGATCGAGATCGTGGACAACAGCTTTGACGACAGCCGGGGCCACACCACCAACTATATGATCGACCTGCCCAACGGCGCCAGCGGCCGCATCGCCGACAACAGTTTCGTTCAGGGGGCGGACAAGGAAAATTATTCGACGCTGATTACCGTGGCGCCCGAAGGGATCGAGCATACGTCGCGCGGACTGGTGATCGAGAACAACCGCGCGTCGCTGGCCCCCGCGTTCAGGCACGAAACCACGTTCGTGGGCGACTGGGCAAAGGACGGCGTGACCGTGCGCGGCAATATGCTGGCCCCGCGCATCACGGCCTATGCCCGTCGCTAGACCAGTCGGCTGCCCAGCCACGCCCCCAGATATTCCAGCGCGGCCAGCCGACGCCACACCGCGCTGTCGGTGATCCGCCCGATGTCAAAGAACCGGCGCATCAGCGGCATGTCGAGGTCGATGACCCGGCCCATATAATCGGGCGTCAGCAAGCCGCCATGTTCGTCGCCCATCGGCCGCAACCGCCGCTGGATCGCGTAACTGTGCTGGCGCAGCCAGGTCGGGCGGTTGCGCGCGCTCCATTCGGATCGGCGATGCCGCGCGCTTGGCCCCGTGGAAAACGGATGGCCATAGGCCGATGGCTGCGCCGCCAGCGCGGGGTCGATCGCCGACAACAGCCGCGATTCGAAATCACCCGCCTGCTTCAGCGCCATCGGCAGCGCCATCGCTTCACGCACGACATGCTGGTCGAGGAACGGCATCAGATAGGCGCCCTGCCGCGATTCAAGGCTGATCTCGCGCCCGAACAGCGACCGGCAGCGCACGCGCGGATAGGCCTGTTCGATCCATTGGCGCGACAGGCGCGCGGTGGCCGACGGCGCGCCCAGCGCATCGGCGATCTTGTCCTCGATCGCGGCCAGAAACGCCCGTGCGTCGAACGCACCGGTCGTATCGCGCGCGTCGAACCGCGCAAAGAAACTGCGCGCGACCGTGCGCGCCGACAATGGCCGGTCCGGCAGGAAGAAGAAATCGCGCCACACCTCGCCACAGCCCCCCGATGCCGCCAGCGCGCCGCCGCCATGGCGCTTGTCGCGCGCCCACACCGCCGCGCCATTGTCGAAGATGTTGCCAAAGGTCGGCAGCGCATCCCAGGCGCGGAAACTGGCGGCGACGATGTCGGGAAACCGGTCGGGCGCGGGATCGCGATACCCGTCCTTGTCGACCCATTCGACATCGAAGCCCATGGCGGCGCCGATCGTGCGGGCGATCACCACATCCTCGTCATCGGGTGTGCCATAGACATAGAGCGCCGGGTCGCACCCTTGCGCGCGCAACGTCGCCAGCAGCAGGCGCGAATCGAGACCGCCCGACAACGGCGCATGGACAGTGCGGAAATGCCCCAGATGCGCGCGCACCGTGGCCGACAGCGCCGCGCGGTGCCGCTCGATCCGCTCATCCAGCGCTTCGTGGCTGGCGATATCGGGCAGCGGCCGCGCGAACCGCGACGCCACCGCGCCGCCCTGCGTCAGCTCGATGACGATGCCCGGTCCCAGCGTCTTGATGTCCGCAAATACGGTATCGTCGCCGATCGGCACGACGTTGAAGGCATATTCATAGACCGCCTGCGCGTCGAACCGCACGCGCGGCAGCGACACCAGCGCGGCGGTCAGCGAGGTGGAAAACAGGCTGCGCTCGCGATCATGGTGCAGCTGGTGCGCGGCGAACCAGTCGCAAAACAGCCATGCGCGCCCGCGCTTGACCACCAGCACGCTGAACTGCCCGCCCAGTCGCGACCAGTCGGGGTCGCCGCCGTCATACTCGGCCAGCAGCGCCGCCAGCGCTCCCTGACCGATCCGTCCCCCATAGGTCAGCGTGCCCGCGACCGCGACGAAGTCCTCGCCCTCGCGGTGAAAGGTCGCCGGGCCGCCCTGCACATATCCATGGTGAAAACCGCGCCAGCCCGGAAAGGCGATTGCCGCCGCCGCGCCAAAGCCGTGGTCGGCATATTGGCGTGCGGCGGCGTCCAGCCGCACGGCGGCTGTGTCGGGGTCATCCGCGCGGGTCAGATAAAGGCCGGCCATGCCGCCGGCCTTAGCGCGGGTCGCTTAACAAAGGGAATATCGGCCCTATTCCGCCTTCTTCGCGGCTTTCTTTGCAACCGCCTTTTTCGGTGGCGCCTTCTTCGCCGCGGGCTTCTTGGCGGGGGCCTTTTTCGCGCCCTTCCTGCCCTTGGCGGGACTGCTGGCCGCCTTGGCGTCGATCAGCGCCACGGCTTCTTCCAGCGTCAGCGCGTCCTTGTCCGCCGATTTGGGCAGCGTCGCGTTGGTCGCGCCGTCGGTGACATAGGGACCGTAACGCCCCTCCATCAACTTGACCTCGCCCCCGCTGACCGGATGCGCGCCCAGTATCTTGAGCGGCGCCTGCGCCCCGCGCGCCGCGCGCCCGCCGCCTTGCGCGGCCTCGGCCAGCTTGACGACGGCGGCGTTCATGCCCGTCTCGAACACGTCGGCGGTCGAGGACAGGCGCGCATATTTGCCGTTATGCGCCAGATAGGGGCCATAGCGCCCGATCGACGCGGTAATCGTTTCGCCCGTTTCGGGATGATTGCCGATCGTGCGCGGCAGGCTGAGCAGCTTGAGCGCCATTTCAAGATCGAGTTCGGGCACATCCTTGGGGATCGATGCCCGCTTCGCTTCCTTGCCCTCGCCCAGCTGGATATAGGGACCGAAACGTCCCGATTTACGCTCGACCGGCAACCCGGTCTCAGGATCGTTGCCCAGCGTTTCCGGTCCCGTATCCTCGCCCGCCTCGCCGCCCGGCTGCGCGAAGCGGCGGGTATATTTGCAGTCGGGATAGTTGGAGCAGGCAACGAACGCGCCGTATCGCCCGCCGCGCAGCGCCAGGCGGCCTTCCCCGCAATTGGGGCACAGTCGCGGATCGCCGCCATCGGCCTGTTTGGGAAACAGATAGGGTTCGAGGAACTTGTCCAGCTCGGCGGTGATATCGCTCGGCTTCTGTTCCATCACCTCATCGGTGCGGGGGCGGAAATCGCGCCAGAAATCGGTCAGCACCGACTGCCATTCGGCGCGCCCGCCCGACACGTCGTCCAGCTCCTCCTCCAGTCCGGCGGTGAAGTCGTAGCTGACATATTTCTCGAAAAAGCGTTCGAGAAAGGCGGTCAGCAGCCGACCACTCTCTTCGGCGAAGAAGCGGTTCTTTTCGACGCGGACGTAATTGCGGTCCTTGAGCACCTGGATGATCGAGGCATAGGTCGACGGGCGCCCGATCCCCAGTTCCTCCAGCCGCTTGACCAGCGACGCCTCTGAAAAGCGCGGCGGCGGCTGGGTGAAATGCTGTTCGGCATTCACGCCGTGCTTCGCCGGCGCGTCGCCCGAGCGCAGCAGCGGCAGGCGGCGCGAATCCTCTTCATCAGCGGCGTCGGCATGTTTGCCGGAGCCGCCAGCGGACACGTCGTCGCGGCCTTCCTCATACAGCGCCAGATAACCGGGGAACAGCACCACCTGTCCCGTCGCGCGCAGCATGTGGCGGCCGGTGCCGTCCTCCATCTCGACGGCGGTGCGTTCCATCCGCGCCGACGCCATCTGGCTGGCCAGCGCGCGCTTCCAGATCAGCTCATACAGCCGTGCATGGTCGCCGGTGCCGGCGCGGTCGCGCGTGAAATCGGTGGGGCGAATCGCCTCATGCGCTTCCTGCGCGTTCTTGGCCTTGGTCTGATACTGGCGCGGCTTGTCGGGGACATAGCTGGCGTCATATCGCCCGGCGATCGCCTTTCGCGCGTCCTGGATGGCCGACCCGTCCATCTGGACGCCGTCGGTCCGCATATAGGTGATCGCGCCGTCCTCATACAGGTTCTGCGCGACCCGCATCGTGTGGCTGGCCGAAAAGCCCAGTTTGCGCGCGGCTTCCTGTTGCAGGGTCGATGTGGTGAAGGGCGGCGGCGGGTTGCGCGTCGCGGGCCTGGTCTCGACCGTGGTGACGGTAAAGCGCCCTTCCTCGACCGCGGCCTTGGCGCGCATCGCGGTGCCTTCGTCGCCGATCGACAGCCGGTCCAGCTTGTTCCCGTCGAACCGCGCCAGCCGCGCCTGGAACCGGGTGCCGTCGGCCTCCAGCTCCGCCGTGACCGACCAATATTCCTGCGGGGCAAAGCCCTCGATCTCGCGCTCGCGCTCGACGATCAGGCGCAGCGCAACGGACTGGACCCGCCCCGCCGACTTGGCCCCCGGCAGCTTGCGCCACAGCACCGGCGACAGGGTGAAGCCGACCAGATAATCCAGCGCCCGGCGCGCGCGATATGCGTCGATCAGGTCGGTATCCAGCTTGCGCGGGCGGCCCATCGCTTCGGTCACGGCGGCCTTGGTGATCGCGTTGAACGTGACGCGCTCGACCGATTTGGGCAGCGCTTTCTTCTTGGCGAGCACTTCCTGCACATGCCACGAAATCGCTTCCCCTTCCCGATCGGGGTCGGTGGCCAGGATCAATCGGTCGGCCTTTTTCGCCTCGTCGGTGATCGCCTTTAACTGGCGCGCCTTGTCGGCATAGGTTTCCCATTCCATCGCGAACCCGTCATCGGGGTTCACCGACCCGTCCTTGGGCGGCAGGTCTCGGACATGGCCATAGGATGCCAGCACGCGATAATCGCCGCCCAGATATTTCTCGATGGTTTTCGCCTTGGCGGGCGATTCGACAATGACGAGCTGCATGGAAACCGGATCATCCCTTACGTGTGCGTGCGAGCATGGGGAGCCGGTTCGGGGCGCGTCAACCCATCATGTCGATGACGGACACGACAATGACCCCGCGTTAACCCCCTGGCCGTTAATCCTGCGGCAATGTCCGACTCACCGCTCCCGCCGGCTTCCTATGCCCGCCTGATCGCGGAGCATGAGGCGATCGCGCAACGCGCCGAATGGCTGTCGGATGCGTGCGACCGCAACTGCGCGCGGTCGATGCGTGCCGCGCTTGAGGAACTGGCGACGCTGCTGCTCGACCATCTGGACAGCGAGGATCACGACCTGCACCCGTTCCTGATGACATCGCGCGACGGCGCCACCGCGACCGCCGCGCGCGCGGCGCGGCTGCGATATGAAACGCTGGCACGCGACTGGCTGGCGCTGATCGCGCATTGGGAGGAGGCACGAATCGCCAAGGCGCCGGACGATTTCGCGGGTGAGGCGACGGCGCTCATCCACCGGCTGCTGGCGCGCATCAGCGAAGAGGACGAACTGCTCTATCCTGCGGCGCTGGCCAGCGGCCAGATTTCGCTCAGGGACCGGTCAGGCTGACCCGCGCGCCGGCATGTCGCTCCAGCCGGCCGGCCAGTTCAAGCTCCAGCAGCACCGTCTGGACGATGGCCGGGGGCCGCCCCGACTGGCGGATCAGCTCGTCGACCGGCACCGGCACCGGACCCAGCAATGCGGTGATGGCGATGCGGTCGCTGTCGGTCGCATCGTCGGCGGGCGGCGCGCCCCAATGGCTGGCCGGTGCGCGAACCGCGCGCGCATCGATCGGGCGGATCTGCTCCATCACGTCGGCGGCGCTCTGGATCAGAATGGCGCCCTCGCGAATCAGCGCGTTGCAGCCTTGCGCGCGCGGGTCGATCGGGCTGCCGGGCACGGCCATGACCTCGCGCCCCGCTTCCGCGGCCAGTCGCGCGGTGATGAGCGAGCCGGAACGCAGCGCCGCCTCGACCACCACGGTTCCCAAGGCTACGCCCGCGATGATGCGATTGCGGCGCGGAAAAAAGCGCGCCAGCGGTTCGGTCCCCGGCGGCTGTTCGGCAATGACCAGGCCCTGTTCCCCGATCCGGTCCTGCAGTTCGGCGTTTTCGGGCGGAAAGGCGATGTCGATGCCGCATGCGATGACGCCCACCGTGCCGCTGTCGATCGACCCGTGATGCGCGGCGGTATCGATGCCGCGCGCCAGCCCCGACACGATCGTCGCGCCCGCCTGTCCCAGTTCGTGCGCCAGTTGCCGGGCAAAGCGACATGCCGCGGCGGAGGCATTGCGCGCGCCGACCATAGCGATGCTCGGCCGGTCGAGCAGCGACAGGTCGCCGCGCACGGTCAGCACCGGTGGTGCGGCGTCGGCCTGTTCCAGCAGCGCCGGGTAATCAGGGTCGCCGATCATCACATGGCGCGCACCGGCCCTCGCGACGCGGCGCAATTCGTCGTTCAGGCGGCGGGGATCGGCCAGTTCGGGCGGCCGCCCGCCACCGCGAGCCGCCAGCGTCGGCACGGCCTCGATCGCGGCGGCGGCGGTGCCGAACCGCGCGATCAACTGACCAAAGGTGACCGGCCCGATCCGCGACGAACGCGCCAGCCGCAGCCGGGCGCGCCGTTCGGGGTCATCCACGCGAACGGCCGATGCGCGGTTCGTTGCCGCTCAGCAACCGTTCGATATTGGCGCGGTGCTTCCACAGGACGATCAGGGCCAGGCCGATCAGCAGCATCACCAGGTCGAACCGGCCGAACCATGCCGCGCTGACCGGCGCGCTGACCGCCGCCAACATGCCCGCGACCGACGAAATCCGCACGATCGCCAGCAGGCCCAGCCAGACGATCGCATAAACCGCCGCGACCGGGCCGCTCAGCGCCAGTGCGATGCCCATCAGCGTCGCCACCCCCTTGCCCCCGCGAAAGCGCAGCCAGACGGGGTAGCAATGGCCGGCGAACGCCGCTGCCGCCGTGACGGCCTCAAGCCCCGGCAGCGCCGCGGCGACAATCCACACCGCCACGGCCCCCTTCAGCGCATCCAGCAGCAGCGTCGCCGCCGCCAGCCCCTTGCGGCCCGTTCGCAGCACGTTGGTCGCGCCGATATTGCCCGACCCGATCGCGCGCAGATCGCCGGCGCCGGCCATCCGCGTCAACAGCACTCCGAACGGAATGCTCCCCAGCAGATACCCAATCAGCAACGCCGCGGTCGGCGGCCACCAGATGATCGCGTCGGTCAATGCGCTCCCCATGCTTGCCTGACCGGCTTTAGGCGACAGCGGCACGGCCGCGCAACGACCTGCATCAGTCCGCACATGGTTGCCGCGGGGACGCGGCGCGCGGTAACGGCCGGCGATGGTGGACGAACGACCGCTTCTGTTTCTCGATTCGGGTGTCGGCGGCCTGTCGGTGCTTGCCCCGGCGCGCGCGCTGCTGCCCCAGGCGCCGGTGATCTATGTCGCCGATTCGGCGGGCTATCCCTATGGCACGCGCAGCGAGGCGGAGATTGCGGCGCGCGTGCCCGCGCTGCTCGGGCGGCTGGTCGAACGCTATCATCCGCGACTGGTGGTGATCGCGTGCAACACCGCATCGACCATCGCGCTGCCCGCGGTGCGCGCCGCGCTGGACTTGCCGATCGTCGGCACCGTGCCCGCGATCAAGCCCGCCGCCCAGGTCAGCGTCACGCGCGTAATCGGCGTGCTCGGCACCGACGCGACGGTGCGTCAGCCCTATGTCGACGACCTCACCGATCGTTTCGCCGGCGATTGCCGGGTGCTGCGCCACGGATCGGCGGCGCTGGTCGCGCTGGCGGAAGCCGAACTGGCGGGCGAGCGGCAACCTGACGCGGCGTATCGCGCGGTCATGCGCGGACTGCTGGATCAACCCGGTGGCGAGCGAATCGATGTGGTGGTCAATGCCTGCACGCATTTCCCGCTGGTCGCCGACCGGCTGGCGACCGTCTCGCCGCGCCCGATCCGCTTCGTCGATGGCGGTCCCGGCATCGCGCGGCGGATCGCCGTTCTGACGGCGGGGCAAGCCTGGCACGCCACGCC
>NZ_DATJLI010000072.1:0-2690 GCF_035490575.1 Sphingomonas sp.
CGCCTGCCCTAGGGCAGCGATTCGCGCTGCCCCGCCGACCGCGCCCGGATGATGGATACGCACGCCGTCCAGATGCGGCGCGACCGCGCGCTGATAATAGCCTTCATCCTGCACGATCCCATACATGGCCAGCCGCCGCCCGGTGGCCCGCGCCACCGCGATCGCTTCCGACGCGCCCTTGTCAGGGTGCATCCGGCCAAAGAACAACAGGTCCGAACCGCCGCGTTCGTCAAAAGCGAAGTCGGCCAGCGGAATGCCGTGATGGATCGTCGCGGCATAACGCAGCGCCGGATGCCGGTCCGCATCCGAAATCGCCACATAATGCACCCTGTCCTGATAGGGCGCATACATTGGCAGGATGCGGTCCGACGAAAAGCCGTGGATCGTCGTGACCACCGGCGTGTCGACCAGATTGGCAAAGGCATGGGCCGGAAAATCGGCCTGATTGTGGATCAGGTCGAACTCGCCCGCGCGTTCGAAAACATGCGCCAAATGGCGGTGTTCCCAAACCTTGGCATCGACGCTGCCATCCTCGCTATACGGCGCCGGCACCACGGCGGCGAGGGTGGCGGCGGTCAGCGAATCGGCGGTGGCGAACAGCGTAACGTCGACGCTGCGCGCAACCAGCGCCTCGGTCAGCAGGCTCGTCACGAGTTCCCACGGTCCGTAATGGCGCGGCGGGGTGCGCCACGCGATCGGCGCGATCATCGCGATCTTCATGTCAGGATCAGGCCTTCATCGGGCATCAGCGTCAGTTCCGTGTCATCGGGCGCGGACAAAGTGGCAAGCGTGCCAAGGCGGGGCGTCAACAACCGTGCCCAGTCGGGCAATTCAAAGCGCGCCGCCGAACTTGTCAGGTTCAGCGCCATCAACACCCGCTGCTCGCCCTGTCGCCGCTCATAGGCGAGCACCGCATCGTCGGCATGGACCGGATGCCAGTCGCCCGTCGCCAGCGCCGGTGTCGCGCGGCGCAACCCCAATAGCTCGCGATGCAACCGCCACATCGACCCATTTTCCGCCCGCTGAGCCGCGACATTGCGCGTTTGCCAGTCGGCGTGCAGCGGCAGCCATGGTTCCGCCGTGGAGAATCCGGCCTGTGACGTGTCGTCCCACGCCATCGGCGTCCGCACCGGGTCGCGGCCCAGGCCCAGCCCCGGTTCGCGCAGTTCACGCGGATCGGTGACGCGATCGGGCGGGATGGTGACGTCGACCATGCCCAGTTCGTCACCATAATAAATGGTCGGCGTGCCGCGCAGCGTCAGCAGCAGCATCGCCGCCACCCGCGCCTGTGCCGCGCCGAACCGCGTCGCGGCGCGGGGCCGATCGTGATTGCCCAGCACCCAGTTGGGCCAGCCGTCGCCGGGCAGCGCCAGTTCATACGCCTCGATCAATGTCGCCAGCGCGCGCGCATTCCAAGGGGCGTCGATGAGCTGGAAATTGAAGGGCAGATGCACGCCCGGCGAGTCGGCGCTGCCATAATAACGCATCAGCCGTTCGACCGGCAGATAGATCTCCCCGATCAGCAGCTTCTCCCCATAACCGTCGGCGATCGCGCGCATCTCGGCGGCGACGTCGTGCACGTCGGGCTGGTCGGTGGAATGCAGTTGCAGCACGCGCCACATCTCCCCCATCCCCTCGCGATAATCGGGGTTGGCCGGATTGTCGGGAAAGTCGGGATGCTTGACCATGTGCCACAGCACATCGATCCGAAACCCGTCGACGCCGCGATCGAACCAGAAGCGCAGCACGTCCATCATCGCCGCGCGCAGGTCCGGGTTGCGCCAGTTCAGGTCGGGCTGTTCCTTCAGGAACGCATGGCTGTAATATTGGCCGGTGGCGGCATCATATTCCCATGCCGGTCCGCCGAAATCGCTGATCCAGTTGTTGGGCGGCCCACCCCCCGGCGCCGGATCGCGCCAGATATACCAGTCGCGCCTGGGGTTATCGCGCGATGCGCGGCTTTCCTGAAACCATGGATGCTGGTCCGAACTGTGATTCGGCACGAAGTCGAGCAACACTTTCAGACCAAGCTGATGCGCCCGCGCCAGCAGCGCGTCGAAATCCGCCAGCGTGCCAAAACGCGGATCGACGCCGCAATAATCGGCCACGTCATATCCGAAATCGGCCATGGGGGACGGAAAGATCGGCGAAATCCAAACCGCATCCACGCCCAGTTCGGCCAGAGCGGGCAGCCGCACGGCAATACCGCGCAAATCGCCCACTCCGTCTCCGTCCGAATCCTGAAAGGATCGCGGATAGACCTGATACAGCACCGCACCGTGCCACCACGGCGTCGTCATGCGAAACGCGCCTTGTCGATCCGCGTCAGGCGGCACGCTAGATCGGCCTCCCCGCTCGCCACCAGATAATGGTCGCCGCCGTCGACAATGCCGGTCGTGAACACCACGCTGTCCAGATATTTCAGGCTATCCAGATGCGCCGTCAGGTGCGGGGCCGGCTCGATCAGCGGCACATGATCGGTCGCGACGACGCGCGAAGGATCGTCGGTGTCGAGGATCGACCAATAGGTGCGGTAAATCCCGACCTCCGCCCCCGGCTCGACCCCGTGCCACAGCGTCAGCCAGCCGCGCGGCGTCTCGATCGGCGGTGTGCCCCCGCCCATGCGCGCGGTGGCGACGGTGGCGGCATGGGGCCGCATTCCCGGCTTTTCATAAGGCTTCCAGTACAGC
>NZ_DATJLI010000073.1:0-11952 GCF_035490575.1 Sphingomonas sp.
CGTTCAGTTCGTTACGCGCGGCGCGCACTTCGCTGACCAGCCGGATCAGCCAGTCGATCTCGGCCCGCGCATCCGCGTCGAGGGCGCGGGCGTCGGGCATCGGCCATTTCGCGACGATCAGATCGTGCTCGCGGGCGCCAAGCGCGTGCCACAATTCTTCCGTGATGAAGGGCATGAACGGGTGCAGCATGACCAGAATCTGATCCAGCACCCAACCCGCCACCGCCTTGGTCTCGTCGTCGATCGCGCCCTTGATGAGTTCCAGATACCAGTCGCAGAACCGGCTCCACGCAAACTGGTAAATCGCATTGGCCGCCGCGTCGAAGCGCAGGTCGGCGAGCGCCAGGTCCAGCGCCTGCACCGTCTCGACCGTCTCGGCGATGATCCATTTGTTCACGGCATGGGTGGCGACCGGCGGTTCGATCGACTGCGACGCGCCGATGCCGTTGGCCATGGCAAAGCGCGTGGCGTTCCACAACTTGGTCGCGAAGTTTCGATACCCCTCGACCCGCTTTTCATCCATCTTGATGTCGCGGCCCTGGCTTTCCATCGCCGCCATGAAGAAGCGCAGCGCATCGGCGCCATATTTGTCGATCAGGCCCAGCGGATCGACGGTATTGCCCTTGGACTTCGACATTTTCGCGCCGTCAGCGGCGCGGACCAGCCCGTGCAGATACAGTTTGCGGAACGGCACATCGCCCAGGAAGTGCATTCCCTGCATCATCATCCGCGCGTTCCAGAAGAACAGGATGTCGAAGCCCGAAATCAGGATGTCGTTGGGGTAGCGGCCCGCCGCCTTGGGATCAGCCTCAGGCCAACCCAGCGTCGCGAACGGCCACAGCGCGGAGGAGAACCAGGTGTCGAGGACGTCTGGGTCGCGGTTCAGGGCAACGCCCTCACCCGCCGCTACCTGCGCCTCCGCCTCTGTCTCGGCGACGAACACGCGGCCATCATCGGCATACCAGGCCGGGATCCGGTGCCCCCACCAAAGCTGGCGCGACACGCACCATGGCTGGATGTTCTCCATCCAGTTGAAAAACGTCTTTTCCCACGCCTTGGGCACCACCTGAATGCGCCCGTCGCGCACGGCGTCGATCGGGCCGGCGGCCAGCGTCTTGGCATCGACATACCATTGGTCGGTCAGCCACGGTTCGATGACCACGCCCGAACGGTCGCCATAGGGCGCCTGAATGGTGCGCGGTTCGGCGTCGTGCTCGACGCCGTCCTTGTCGATGTGCGGGATCAGGAAGCCGTCGGCCTTCAGCCGCTCGACCACCGCTTTACGCGCGTCGAAGCGATCCATGCCGACCAGCTCGTCGGGCACGCCGCCGCACTGAACGATGCGCGCCTTGGCATCGAGCATGTTGAGCATGTCGCGCGCCTCGATCCCGGCACGGCGGCCGACATCGAAGTCGTTGAAGTCATGCCCCGGCGTGATCTTGACCGCGCCCGACCCCAGTTCGGGATCGGCATGTTCGTCGGCGACGATCGGGATCAACCGGCCCGTGACCGGCAGGCGCAGGCGCTTGCCGACCAGCGACCGGTAACGGTCGTCGTCGGGATGCACCGCGACCGCCATGTCGGCCAGCATCGTCTCCGGCCGGGTGGTCGCCACCTCGACATGGCCGCTGCCGTCCTCAAGCGGATAGCGGATGCGCCAGAAGCCGCCCTTGACCTCCCGCGTCTCGACCTCAAGGTCGCTGATCGCGGTGCCAAGGCCGGGGTCCCAGTTCACCAGCCTTTTGTCGCGATAGATCAGGCCGTCGCGGTGCAGGTCGACGAACACCTTGAGCACGGCCTTTGAAAAGCCCTCGTCCATGGTGAAGCGTTCATTGGCCCAGTCCATCGAACAGCCCAGCCGACGCAACTGGCGCGTGATGGCGCCGCCCGACTGCGACTTCCATTCCCAGACATGCTCGACAAAGGCCTCCCGGCTCATGTCGGTGCGCTTGATGCCCTGGCTTGCCAGATTGCGCTCCACCACCATCTGCGTCGCGATGCCTGCATGGTCGGTGCCGACCACCCAGCGTGCGTCCTTGCCCTGCAACCGGGCATGGCGGACCAGAATGTCCTGCAGCGTGTTGTCCAGCGCATGGCCGATGTGCAGCGATCCGGTGACGTTGGGCGGCGGGTTGACGATCGTCCACGGCTCGGCACCCGGCCGTTCGGGGCGGAACAGGCCGGCCTGTTCCCAGTGCGAATACCAGCGCGTTTCGATGGCAGCGGGGTCGAAGGTCTTGGGCAATTCGGTCATGCCGCTGCTCTATCCGAGCGAGCCGAGATGACAAGATGGCGCGCACCCGCAGCGGCGATCAGGCGATGCCGTTCGGCCCCTCAAGCAGGTTCTTGATCCGTTGCGACAGGTCGGCGCGGCGATACGGCTTTCGCACCAGTTCGAACGCCCGGCTATCCTCGTCCAGCGCGCGATCGGAATAGCCGGTAGTGAGCAGGATCGGCAGGTTGGGAAACTCGCGCCGCACCGTCTGCGCCAGCGCGACGCCCGACATGCCGGGCATCACGATGTCGGTAAACATCATGCCAAACTGCCCACCCCCGCGCAGGAGATCGAGCGCGCGCTGGGCATTGTCGACATGGACGACGCTGTAGCCCAGATCCTCGAGCATCGCCTGCCCCAGTTCGGCGACCTGCGGCTGATCCTCAACCATCAGGATGGCTTCGCCGCCGCCCTGCACCCGCTGGACCGGCACCTTGTCGCGCTCGACCATTCCGCGCGCACGGGGGAAATACAGCGTGAAGCGCGCACCGCCTGATTCGACATTCTCGACCGCGACGCCGCCGCCTGACTGGCGCATGAAGCCATAGACCATCGACAGGCCAAGCCCGGTGCCCTTGCCAACGCCCTTGGTCGAAAAGAACGGGTCAAAGATGCGCGCGACATGATCCTCGCTGACGCCGCCACCGGTATCGGCCACCGACATGGCGACATATTCGCCCGCCTCCATGCCGGTTGCGGGCGGCGTGTCGGCAGTCGTGACGACATTTTCGGTCGCGATCGTCACCATGCCCGCACCGTCCATGGCGTCGCGGGCGTTGGACAGCAGGTTGAGCAGCGCCATTTCGGCCTGCACCGGATCGATGCGGCTGTTCCACAGATCGTCGGACAATTTCCGGCGCACGGTAATGCCGTCGCCCAGATTGCGTTCGATGATCGGCGTGAAATCGGCAATCAGGGTGTTCAGGTTGAGCAGCCGGTCGCGCAATTCCTGTTTGCGGGCAAAGGCCAGCAATTGCTGCGTCAGCGTGGCACCCCGGCTGGCCGCCATCCCGATCGCCTCGATCGCGCGGCGGGAAGCACGGTCTTCCTCCGCAATCCGTCCGTCGAGCAAGTCCACATAACCAAGCACGACCTGTAGCAGATTGTTGAAATCGTGCGCGATGCCGCCGGTCAGCTTGCCGACAGCCTCCATCTTCTGCGCCTGATGCAGCGCTTCCTCAGCCTCCTTGCGGCGTGAGATGTCGAGCTGGCTGGCGAAATAGAACAGGAGTTTTCCCGATTCGTCGCACACAGGCGAGACGAACAGCGCATTCCAGAAGGTCGAGCCGTTCTTGCGATAATTTAGGACCTCGACCGCCACTTCTTCCTGCCGCGCGATCGCATCGCGGACCTGGGCGATGACTTCGCGATCGGTTTCCGGTCCCTGCAGAAAACGGCAATTGCGGCCGACAATCTCGGCCTGCCTGTATCCGGTCATCTTCTCGAACGCGCGGTTGCAGAAGATGATCGGGTTATCGTCCTGATAGGGGTCCGTGACGATCATCGGCATTCGCGTCGTCTCGACCGCGGCGAAGA
Organism: Sphingomonas sp.; assembly: GCF_035490575.1. GTDB lineage: Bacteria > Pseudomonadota > Alphaproteobacteria > Sphingomonadales > Sphingomonadaceae > Sphingomonas. The sequence goes on from NZ_DATJLI010000073.1 coordinate 3,812, forward strand.
AGATGTCGTGACGCGCCTCCCCCGGCGTCGTCGCGTCGTGCAGACGCGGCGCCGGGGAATCGAGCTGTCCGGGGACCATCGGGTCCCCCGGCAGCTTTTCGAGTTCGTCATCACTCATAGGGGCCGAAACCGCTGGCGAGGCGGTTGGTTGCGTGCAACAGCCCTTGGTCGATACAGACTTTTGGCCAAGTTCAGCGGTCGTCGCGACCGGAAATGCGCGCGATTTCCCGCGAAACCATGGTTTCGACGATGCGCGGCAGGTTGGCGTCGAGCCATTCGCTGAGCATCGGCTTCAACATCTCACGAACCAGACCCTCCAGCGTATCGCCACCAGCGGTCTCGGGCTTCACGATCAGCCGCGACAGCGCCTCCAGCCGACCGCGCGTCGCCTCCGCCACGCGGGGGGACAGGATATCGGGATCAGGCGTCGGATCGGCAGCGGCAAAGGTCGCGCGCTGCGGTTCGGGCCGGGGCGGTTCGGGCGGCGCGGCGTCCGGCCGGCGCGTGGGGGCCACAGGCTGATCGAGTTCGAGCACCGCTTCCGGTGGGGCATCGTCCGCTTCATCGTCGCGAGGGCCGGACAATGGCCGACCCATCCGGCGCCCACGCTGCGACAGCGGGTCGCCTTCCTCGGCGATGATCCGTTTGATCGAGGACAGGATGTCCTCCATCGACGGCTCGTTGCTCAAATCCCCCATCACGCCCTCGCCACCCTGTTCAGGCCCCGTATGTCAGCGGGGCGCATCCGCTTCAACTGACGGATTGGCGGGGTCGGTGTCAACGGGTCGCTGCAGTTCGGGCGCCAGCGGCCGCGTGACGATCGGCGTCTGGGCCGGTGCGTCGATGGTGCGCGTGCCCACCGGGGTGGGCGTGGGTTCGTCGTCGAAATCGAACCATGCATGGTCGACTCGCTCATAATCGGTCAACGGATCGTAAAGCGCGCCGCCATCCAGCCCCAGATCCTCCGCCTCCGCACGGCCCATCGCCGCCAGCAGCGCAAAGCCCGCGACATAGGCATCGCGCCGCGCGCTCACCAGATTGACTTGGCTGTTCACCAGTTCCTGCTCGGCGTTCAGCACTTCGATGATCGTGCGGTTGCCGACGCTGTTCTCGGCGCGCACGCCCTCAAGGCTCAGGCGATTGGCGGCAACGGCGGCTTCGGACGCCTCGATCACGCGCTGCGCCGATTGCCAGTTGGCAAAGGCGGTTCGTGCCTGTGCCACGACTTGACGCTCGGTCGCCGTGACCTGTTCAATGGCGACGCTTTGCCGGGCCTGCGCCTGACGCACCTGTGCGGAAGGGCGACCGCCCTGGTAAAGCGGGATGGAGAAGCCAAGACCCGCCTGCGCCGCGGTGCCGGTCTGCGGCACGCTGCCGCCGACGACCGACGACTGCAACGTGCCGAGATAATTGAAGTAGTTACCGCCCCCCACGACGTCGATCTGCGGCAGGCGCGCCGCGCGCGCGGCGCGCACATCCAGCCCGGCTGCCTCCCGCGAACGCTCCGCCGCTTCGAGCGCGGGATTGTTGTTCAGCGCCGTGCCGACCGCCGCCTGCGGATCGCCGGGCAGATTGGGCAGCGCCGGCGGCGGCGCCAGTTCGGCCGGTGGGACGCCGACGACCTGCAGATAGGTTTCGCGGCTGGCGATCAACTGCGCCTCGGCCTGACGCAGCGTGCCGATCGCGCCCGACAGGCGCGCTTCGGACTGGGCGACATCGGTGCGGGTCAGGTCGCCCACCTCGAACCGGTCGCGCGTCGCCTGAAGGTTGATCTCAAGGCTGCGGACATTCTGACGGTTGAGCTGGACCACCGCTTCGTCGCGGATCACATCGTTATAGGAAGCGACGACCTGGGTGAACAGATTGGCTTCGCTGGTCCGCAGGTTGGACCGTCCCGCGAGCACGCGCGTCTTGGCGGCAGCCACCGAATTGCGGATGCGCCCGCCGGCAAAGATGTTGAGGCTGGCGTTCAGATTGGCGTTGATCGCACGATCGGGTTGCAGAAAGGCATTCTGGCCCTGAACGACATTCTCGGTGAAATTGCCCTGCACGCCCAGTTGCGGCAACGCATCGGCGCGCGCCAAGGGCACGCCTTCGTTGGTGGCGCGCAGATTGGCGCGTTCGCCCGCAATCACCGGACTGTCGCGATATGCATTCAGCAGCGCGTCGCGAAGCGTCATCGGCGTGGCCGAAGGGATGGTGGCAGGCACCGCGGGCACCGAATCGGCCGGGGGCAGCGGCGCGATATTCTGAGCCTGGCCCGCAACCGGGACCAGCACCATAGTTCCGGCCATAACGGCCAGTCGCATCCCCCGCATCATCCCAATACTTCCGTCGTTTGCGCGGCGACCGGATCGACCGGCACCGCGGCGTTCATGTCTCGATCAGAAGGTAAAGCCACTCGGCTTTTCAAATCCCGGCAGCACCGTGCAAGCGCAGTCGGCGAAATCGGCCAGGCCGAAACCGGCCGTGGCACGCGCCCCGGTCGCCAGCCGCGTCACGCCGCAATCGACCAGTCCCGTCGCCATGCGCGCGCCCGGCCGTGCCTGTTCGACCAGCGCGTGCGGCACCTGCTCCACCGCGCCGTCGATGACGATCAGGTCATAAGGCGCGCCCGCGCTCCAGCCCTGGTTCAGCGGCCCTTCGACCACTTCGACATTTCCGGTCCCGGCCAGTGCGGCACGGGCAATCGCAACAAGTTCGCTTTCACTCTCCAGCGCGACGACTTCACGTGCCAGCCGCGCGAGCAGGGCAGCGGCATAGCCGCCGGCGGCACCCACCAGCAGCACCCGGTCGCCCGGTTCCACGCGCGCCTCGGTCAGCAGACGGCCGGTCGCCAGCGGGCTGTTGTGCCGACGCCCACCGGGCAGTTCGACCATCATGTCGGCATAGGCGAAGCGCGCGACCGGCGGCGGCAGGAACCGTTCCCGCGCCACCTGCGCCATGGCGGCCACGACGCGGGGGTCGTTGACTGCGCTGGTCCGCAACTGGCTGGCGACCATCGCGTGGCGCAGCGCCTCGCTACGCTCCGCCGCGATCGTCGTCCCGTCGATGGTTGCCGTGGTCATCATGCCCGCCCTTTTTGCACAGCCGTATTAGTCGTGCAATACACTAGTTGATACCCGTGCTTCTATCGCGTGACGCACGCGCCGCCAAGCAGTTGCGATGCGGTGCAGCGAATCGGTGTCAGAGACGGTCGATGGCACGGCGTAGGCGCCGGATTGTCTCCCCGTCGCCGATCGGGGCCGCGGCCCCGTCGCTCGCCAGCGCCATCAGGCGCACCGCGCCGAAACTGGCGGCCAGCCCTTTCAGACGCCATGCGCCCTGGCGCCATGTCTCTGCCGACTCGGCAGCGATCATCATCGCCAGCGCACGCTGCGCGCTATCCAGAAAAGCCTCGCGAAGCTCGGCGATCAGCGCGGGTTCGTCGCCCACCGCCGCCGCCAGCGTCGCATCGATTGCGCCGGGATCATATGCCATCGCCGGATACGATAGGCCGTTGTCGTTAAGGCATGGTTTCGCTCGCGAAAACATGTCGATGTGTTAGGGTCGGGGGATGAACGGGGGTTCTCGCATCATCGATTTCCACGCCGACCGGGCACCACGCGATGCCGCGCCGGGCGAGGACGACATCCTGCCTTTGGAGCGCACCGCCATGAGCGCTGCCTTTGAACCGCCGCCCGGCCGGGGCGCTGATCGATGGATTTCGGCGGTTGCGGCGATCGCGGCCATGCTGTGGATCGCGGCGGCAGGCTGGCTTTTGTGGGCGGACCCACGCGCTGCCGCGATGCGGCCCGCCGATATCCTGCAGACGGCAGCGGCGATCCTGGCGCCTATCGCGCTGGTCGGCCTGTTGTGGTTGGTCGCGCGCCGCACCGGTGATGCACAGGCGCGCCGCTTTACCGCGCTCCAGCGTGCGATGCGCGAGGAAGCCGACCAGTTCGAAGCACGCATGTTGATGCTGTCCGAACGCATCGCCGCCGATCGTGCGCTGCTCGACGAACATATGCGCGAGCTGATGGAAACCGGCGACAGCGCGACCGCGCGGATGCAGGCGGTGTCCAACGCGATGACGACCGAAGTGGCCTCGATCCACGCCGCCGCCCGGACGCTGGGCGAATCGAGCGAGGGCGCGGCCAGGCGGCTCGCGATCCTGCTCGCGCAATTGCCCAAGGCGCGGGACGAAGTGCAGGCGCTGGCCGCTTCCTTCGGCGACATCGGCATGGATGCCGGCGAGCGGGTGTCGGCACTTGACGCCCAGCTTGCCGCGCTGGCCGAACGCGGGCGCCATGCCGATGAAGTCGCGGGCGGCGCGGCGCAGCGGCTGGCCGCGCACATCACCCGGATGGAGGCGACCAGCGAAAGCGCGGGCGCGCGCCTTGAAGAAGTCACGGCGCATATGACGCAGGAGGTCGACGCCGTGCTGGAACGCGCCGCCACCGCCATTGACGAGGCACGGCGCGGCATCGCGGCGCAGGGCGACGCCACCGCCGCGATGATCGCAACGAATCAGGCCGCGCTGGACCAGCATACGCAGACGGGACTGGACCGTTTGCGCGAACGACTGGCCATGGTCGAAGCGAGCATCGGCAGCATCGCCGACGCGCTCGACCGCGAGCGCGAACAGGCCGATTCGCTGTTCGAGTCGCTCGACGCTAATGTCGCGCGCGCCAACGCGCAGATCGACCTGCTGCACGAAGCCGGAACCAAGCGCGCGCTGGCGCTGGCCGAACAGGTGGCGACCGTGACCATTGGTCTCGATGCGATGCGCGATGCCATGACCGGCGGCGACGAAGTGGCCCGCACGACGATGGCGACGGCGGAGATGCTGCTGACCGCACTCGACGCCGCAACGCGCGAGATTGACGAGACGCTGCCCGACGCGCTTGCCCGCCTCGACAGCCGCGTCGGCGACAGCCGTCGGATCGTGTCGGCGGCAAAACCCGAGCTGCTGGCGCTCGTCACTGCGGCCGAAAGCACGCACAGCGCGATCGAGGCGATCAACGTCACCGTCAACACCCAGCGCGACACGCTGGTGGCGCTGTCGGCCGCACTGGTCGACGCGCTGGGCACCGGCAGTTCGCGGATTGAGGATATTCAGGCGACGATCGAACGCACCATCGCCGACACGCGCGACTTTGCCGATGACGCGGCCCCCCGGCTGGTCGATGCGCTGGTCCGCATCCGCGAAACGGCGGGCGCGGCCGCCGACCATGCGCGAAAGACGCTGGGCGCGGTCATTCCCGATGCCGCCGCCCGGCTGGAACATGCCGCGGTCGAGCATTTCGCGCGGGCATTCGACGATGCGGTCGCGCGCCAGCTCAATCTGCTGGCCGAAGCCGCCGACGATGCGGTGCGGATCGCGACGCAGGCCGCCGACCGGGTGGGCCAGAAAACGCTGGCGATCGCCGAAGCCAGCGCGCAGGTCGAAGCCCGCATCGAACAGGCCGACGCCGCGCGCGAGGCGGCCGATCGCGACAGCTTCGCACGGCGCGTGTCGCTGTTGATCGAAGCGCTCAATTCGGCCTCGATCGACATTGCCAAGGCGTTGTCGGCCGATGTCGCCGACACTGCATGGGCGGCCTATCTCAAAGGCGATCGCGGTGTGTTCACCCGCCGCGCCGTCCGGTTGCTCGAACCCGGCCAGTTGCGGGAGATCGCCGCGCTTTACGACGCCGATCCCGGTTTCCACGAACAGGTCAATCGCTATATCCACGATTTCGAAGCGATGCTGCGAATGGTGCTGGCGCAGCGGGACGGGTCGCCAATGGGCGTGACATTGTTGTCGTCCGATTCGGGCAAGCTCTATGTCGCGCTGGCACAGGCGATCGAGCGTCTGCGGACCTGATCCATGCCGGTTCGACCCCGTTTCATCGAGCGCCCCGCCATGCGCCTGGCCGGCTTTGCCACGGAGCATCCCGAAGAGCGTTTCGCGGCTCGCGTGCCGCTGCAATGGGCGCAACTGATGGGCGCCTCCCCGCTACCCGGCCAGTGTAACGAAGTCGGTTACGGCGTGCGCGATATCGCCGATGTGGGAAAGCCGATCGTTCGCTATGCCGCCACGGTCGAAGTCGCGCAGGACGCGCCGCTGCCGGACGGCGCCATCGCGATCGAGGTGCCCGCCGCCAGCTATGCCGTGTTTGCCGGCTTCGACCATGTCGCGGACCTGCGCGCGATGTGGGGGCGGATCATACGCGAATGGTTGCCCACCGCGCCGTGCCAGATCGCCTGGACCCCCGCGTTCGAGCGTTATGGCGAGGGATTCGACCCGCTGATGGGGCGCGGTGACATGTCTTTATGGGTGCCGGTGCTGGGAACGACAGGCTGAACCCGCCTCAACGGCGGGCGTGCGCGAAATCAAGCATTTCGGCCGTGACCCAACCATTCACATAATTTGCGATGAACAGACCGAACATCGTGGTTGCAACCAACGTCGTCCATCCCACGACCCGCCAGATCGGAAAGCGCGCCGGGGCGCTTTCCGCCTGACCGGGAACACGGGCGTCCCCCGCTTCCTCCCCGGTTCGGGCGAAGAAGGGGAGGACGAAGAACAGGCAGAGGAACCAGAACAGGAACCAGATGGCCAGACCCGATTGCCAGGGCATGGATCAGCCGCCGATCACCAGCACGTCGACCACCGGCTTCTTGCCGGTCCAACGCGTCGCCACCTTGCGCGCGGCAAGGCGGATCGCCTCACGCCGGCGGTCGGGATCGCGCTCGCCCTTGCGAACGGTCTGCACCACGGCGCTGGCGACTTCATCCAGGAACGGCTCGCGATCCTCTTCGACGGGAACACCCTGAATCCGCACCTGCGGCTCGCCGATCAGGCGTCCGTCACGGCCAAAGGCGACCGCGACCGACATCTGTCCGTAATTGGCGATCCGCCGACGCTCGGCAATCGTCGCGCCGTCGGATGGCAGGATCACGTCGCCGTCGAGCACAAGGCGGCCGACCGTGGCAAAACCGATGCGCTTCGGCGCACCCGGCGCCAGGCGCAGCACTTCGCCATCCTTCTGCCGGATGGACTGCGGCACGCCATTGGCCAGCGCAAAGCGGGCATGTTCGGTCAAATGCCGCATCTCGCCATGCACGGGCACGACCATCTGCGGGCGGATCCAGCGATACATGGCCTGCAATTCGGGGCGGCCGGGATGCCCCGACACATGGACAAAGGCCTGGCGATCGGTAATCAGATCGACGCCCTGTTCAGCCAGCAGGTTCATGATCCGGCCGATCGCAACTTCATTACCGGGAATCTGCTTGGAGGAGAAAATCACCCGGTCGCCGGCTTCCAGCTTGATCGGGTGATTGTCATCGGCAATGCGCGCCAGCGCGGCGCGCGCTTCGCCCTGCCCGCCGGTCGCGACGATCAGGACGTTGCCGCGCGGCAGCTTCATCGCGGTCTCGAAATCGACGGTTTCGGGGAAATCCTTGAGATACCCCGTCGCCCGCGCAACGCGCGCGATGCGGTCGAGCGAACGCCCCGCAAGGCACAGCCGACGCCCGGTGTCGCGCGCGCATTCGCCCAGCGTCTGAAGCCGCGCGGCGTTGGAGGCAAAGGTGGTGACGACAACGCGGCGTCCGGCGGCTTCCTCGATCGCGCGGTCCAGCCCGGCGCGGACATCGGCCTCGGAACCCGACGCATCGTCATTGAATACATTGGTCGAATCGCAGACCAGCGCCAGCACGCCTTCATCGCCGATCGCGGTCAGTTCCGCCGCGGTCGAAGGCACGCCCATCGACACCGAATCGTCGAGCTTCCAGTCGCCGGTGTGCAGCACGCGGCCATGCGCCGTTTCGATCAGCAGCGCGCTGCCTTCGGGAATCGAATGGGCGACCGGCACGAACCGGACCTTGAAAGGCGCGATATCGACGCTGCCGCCGAAGTCGACCATCTTGAGCACGACCTGATCGGCGACGCCTTCTTCCTCCAGCTTGCCGCGGATCAGCCCCGCAGTGAAGGGGGTGGCATAGATCGGCACGCCCAGATCGGCGGCCAGATAGGGCAGCGCGCCGATATGATCCTCATGCCCGTGGGTGATGACGATGCCGACCAGATCGTCCAGCCGATCCTCGATAAAGCTCAGATCCGGCAGGATGATGTCGACGCCGGGATAGGCGGGATCGGCAAAGGTCACGCC
>NZ_DATJLI010000074.1:0-9172 GCF_035490575.1 Sphingomonas sp.
TCGAGCGTTGCCAGGTGAAAGCCGAAAATCTCGACCGCGCGGATCAGCCGGCCGAGTGCGCCGCCCGACGCCAATATCCCCTCGCCCTTGCTGGCCAGACCGCGCGCCAGCCCCACCAGTTCGTCGCGCAGTTCGGCGGGATCGTCATAGGCCGCGCCCGTGAGCGGGCCCGGCCGTGGCGCGGACTTGCCCACCAGCTTGCGGTGCGTCGCGGCGAGGCGAGCATAGATGCCCGACAGCGCCCGGCGATACGGTTCGTCGGCGCGGCTGGCGGCGGTATCGCCGCTCGTTTCGGCCAACTGGCCCACTTCGCCATTGACCGGCGTGATTTCGGTCGAGATCGACAGCTCGGCGCCCAGTGCGTGCACCTCGGCCATGTAATGGCCCAGTGCGGTCTCCGCCGCGCGCGCCAGCGCATGGGTCAGCGAGTCCGCAGTGACATAGGGGTTGCCGTCGCGGTCGCCGCCGATCCAGCTGCCTGGCCGCAGAAAGGCGGGACAGCGCGCGCCCAGCGCCCGGTCCCATCGGGCATAGAGCGCGGGCAGCGCCGGCAGGAACACGTCGCGCAGATAGCTGAGCGCCGTTTCCACCTCGTCCGCGACGAACAGCCGTTCACGCCGCAGCACGCGCGTCTGCCAAAGCAGCGCGATCTGTCGCAGGATCGCCTCGTCGATGTGATCGCCGTCCTCGGTCTCTTCGAGTCCGCGGTCCTTGAGCGCCAGCAGTTCGGCGATCCGGTTGCGGTGGTCGATCATCGACTTGCGTCGCACTTCGGTCGGGTGGGCGGTCAGCACCGGCGCGACCAGCGCATCGGCCATCAGTTCCAGAACGCGCGCCTTGTCGATGCCATCGGCCTTTAGCCGGGCGAGCGCATGTTCGACATCGGCATCCTGGTCGCGCGCGATTCCCTGTCGATCCTCGGCCAGATTGGCGAGCATCGAGAACAGCATGAAGCCGCGCACGAAATCGAGCGTTTCGTCGAGGGTCAGCCGGTCCAGGCCCGGGTCGATCGCGTCGGCACCCGCGACGCCGCGGTGGCGGTCGACCGATGTCGAGCGGATATATTCGATGCGCTTGAACAGCGCGTCGCCGCCAAAGGCGCGGATGACATCGCCCAGCAGCCGCCCGAGAAAGCGGATGTCGGGATTGTTCGCGATCGGGGGTAAACTGGCCATGCCCGGTTGCTGCACCGCGGCGTCGCTCAGGTCAACGCATCAATACGAATGCAAGCGACCAAATCTACGCAGCAAGATTTCAGTTTTTTGACGCCAGGCTCAGCAGCACGCGGGCCGTGCCGCGGCCTACGATGCCCAGTTCGCGCGCCGCCGCTTTCGACAGGTCGATGACGCGCTTGCCCGCGAAGGGACCGCGATCATTGATGCGAACGACAACGCTGTTGCCGGTCAGCGCGTCGGTCACGCGCACCAGGCTGCCGAACGGGAGCGTGCGATGCGCGGCGGTCAGCGCCTCGGGATCGCATTTTTCACCGCTCGCCGTGCGGTTGCCCGCGATTTCGCGGCCGAAGAAACTGGCGATTCCTTCACCAATCGTCTCGATCACCGAAGGTGTTTCGCTTGCCGGTGCCGCTTCTTCCGCCAGCGCGGGCGTGGCGACGAACAGGGCAAGACCGCAACCCATTATGGCGAGCGAGCGTTTCAACGACACATGCGATCCCCCGAAACACCCGTGACGCTAGACGGGCATTGGCGGATTAGCATGAAGGGGAATGGATTTCCTGAACACGGAAATCGTTTCGCCGCTGGAATCACACCGCCAATCCGAAATGTGCGCTTGTCGGCGGCGCCGGGGATCAGGTTAAGCTTGCGTTGCTGCGTCTAAGTTCGTGACAGCGGTGGCGTCTGACTGGCCTTCCGCCCTGAGCCTCCTCCATCACGGACGAGGGACGGAGCGCGGCATGGTCGCCGCACCGCCGTCCCTCGATCCGTCAGGTCAGGCGCGCAGCTGCTTCACCGCATGATCGGCGGCCCGCGCCGTCATCGCCATGAAGGTCAGCGACGGGTTCACGCACGACACCGACGCCATCTGCGCGCCGTCGGTCACATACAGGTTGCTCGCATCATGCGCCTGGCTCCATTTGTTGAGCACCGATGCGCGCGGATCGGCGCCCATGCGCGCGCCACCCATTTCATGGATCGCGTCGCCGGGTACATGCTCGCCTTCATAGCTGGTGACGTTTTGCAGGCCCGCGCCCTTGAGCATCGCTTCGCCCTGCGCGCGCGCATCCGCCATCATCTTCAGCTCATTGTCGCGGAACGTCACGTCGAAGCGCATCTGCGGCATCCCGAAGCGGTCGACCTTATCGGCGTGCAGCGACACGCGATTGTCGCGATAGGGAAGGCATTCGCCGAACGCCGTCATACCGAACTGCCATGGCGCATAACGCCGCATCGCATGCTTCATCGACGCGCCAAAGCCCTCGGGCCGCATCGGCTGCCGGTTCGCGCTGCCCTGATAGCCATAGCCACGCTTGAAACCGACGCCTTCCTCGCCACCGATATTACGGAAACGCGGAATATAGACGCCGCCAGGGCGCCGCCCATATTCGATATATTCCTCCATCCCCGGAATGTCGCCGTTGATGCTGACGCGGAAGATATGGTCCATCACATAACGGCCCAGCGTGCCGCTGTTGTCGAAATGGCTCCGGCCGGTGCCCGGCGCGCGTGAGTTCATCAGGATCTGGGTCGATGCCATGGCCGACGCACACAGAAAGACCAGATCGGCATTGACCGTCTGCGCCTGACCCGTTTTGGCATCGACATAGCGAACGCCGGTCACCTTCTTGCGCGCGGCATCATATTCCAGATTGGTGACGACCGCGTCGGATTGCAGCGTCAGCCGCCCCGTCGCGCGCGCGGCGGGCAGCGTTACCGCCTGGGTCGAGAAATAGGCGCCGAACGAACAGCCATTGCCGCACTGGTTGCGGAACTGGCATTTGGTGCGGTTCTGGTCGGGTTTATCCTCGGTGATGTTGGACAGGCGGGTGTTGATGAGCTTGCGGCCCGGAAACTCACCTTCCAGGCGTTTTTTCAGCCATTCCTCGGCGATGTTCATCGGTATTGGCGGCTGAAACTGACTGTCGGGCAGATAGGGCAGGTTTTCGCGCGAACCCGACACGCCGATATAGTTTTCGACATAATCATACCATGGCGCGATGTCGTCATAGCCGATCGGCCATTCGCCATCGATGCCCTCACGCTTGTTCGCCTCGAAATCCTCTGGCGCCCAGCGAAAGCTCCAGCGTCCCCAGATCAGCGACTTGCCGCCGACTGCGCCGGGGCGAATCCAGTAGAACTTGCTGCCGTCGTCATAGGCATAGGGGTTCAGCCGGTCATTATTGTAGAACTTCTGGCTGCTGGGCGCGACATAGCCGTGGCGAGAAATGAAGTAATCGCTCTCGATCAGTGGCTTGGGCATGATGTTGCGCGCCGGCACCTCGAACGCCGGTCGGCCGTCATAGGGATAGCCCTCCCCATGTTCGACCATGACGCCGCGGTCGAGCATCAGCACGCGCAGCCCCTTTTCGGTCAGTTCCTTGGCCGCATAGCCGCCGCTGACGCCCGAGCCGATGACGATTGCATCGAACCTGTCGGTCGAAGCCATGATCTTTCCCCTGCCGTAATGGATCAGAAGCGCAGCGCGCGCATCGTTTTGAAGCTGGTGGTGATGTCGGGAAGATAGGGCGCGGGCGCGCGATCATTCTCGACGAAGAAATGCCGCACCCCGGCGGCGCCGGGACGCTTGAACAGGCTGGCGAAATCGATCGTGCCGTCGCCCACCGCCACCATGCTGCGGTCGGCGCGCATATCCTTTACATGGAAGGAATAAAGCCGGGTCGACAGGCGATCGATCAGGGCGCCCGCATCGGCGCCGGCCATGATCGCCCAGAACAGGTCGAGTTCGATCCTGACCAGTTCGGGATCGGTTTCGCGCAACAGGCGATCGAACAGGCTCATGCCGCCGGAACGGCCGGTAAACTCGAAATCATGGTTATGATAGGCAAAGCCCAGCCCTGCCTTTTTCAGCGTCGCGCCGAAACGGGCGAAATTGGGCAGCGCTGCCGCCCATCCGGCATCGGTGCGATGCTCTTCGGTCATATAAGGCAGGATGATCGTATCGGCGCCCAGCGTGCGCGCCATCGCGATCGACTGATCCATCTGGCCCAGCAACTGGTCATAGCCGACATGGATCGACGGGGCGCGAAGGCCGTGGCGGTCCATCGCCTCGCGGAGCATCGCCGGGTCCATCCGGTCATAACCGCCGCCGCCAAACTCCACTTCGCGATAGCCGATGCGCGCGACCTGTTCGAGCGTGCCTACCGGGTCCTTCTCAAAAATATCGCGAACGGTGTAGAGTTGCACCCCGATCGCGCCGATCTGCGCGGCCGATGCCGGTGCGGCGAAGCGGCCCGCCAGCGTGAGTGCGGCAACGCCGCCCGCCCCGGCGAGCAAGGATCGACGATTCATCATGCGCTATAGACCTTGTTGACCTGAGAATAGGGAAAGGCGCCATCATATTTGCCGGGCACGGGCAGATATTCGCGTTCCTGCATGATCCCCACTTCCGACGTGTAATATCCGGTGATGACCAATTGCCGGAACGCCTCGAAAAAGGTCTTTCCGCCGGGCATGGCGCCATTCATCGCCAGGGTCAGCAGCGCGTCCTGCTGTTCGGGCGTGGCCTTGGCCGCCGACACCTTGTTGTCGGTCAGGCTGCGCGCCTCGATCGCCTCCAGCCCGGCGATGATCGGCACGCGCTCTTGCGGCAGCGACCAATCGGCCAGCAACTTCTCGATATATTCGGGCACGCCGGCTTCGATGGCGCCGGGCGTATCGGTGGTTGGGATCACGCGCTCGCTGAGCGCGCTGACCAGCGCGCGTTGCGCGGGGTTGAACACCGCGGCACTGGGCGGTCCTTCACTGATGACCGGCACGCCCGCTGCCTGCGCCTGACCCGCCGCGCGTGCGATCGGGGCAAAGATGCCCGCGCCGAACAGCGCGACGACACCGGCCAATGCGGTTCTGCGATCAATCATTCGGCTTCTCCGGGCAAATCCTGGTCGATAGCGGTTTCGGGCAGGGGCCGAACCCAGATATTGCGGAACGACACCGCCGAATCATGATCCTGCAACTGGATCGGCGCGGCGTCGCCATGCGCTTCATATTTGGCGACCTGTCGCCAGATCGTCGTGCCCAGCATCGCCTGATGATTCTGGACCAGCACCCCGTTCAGGAACGCGGTGATATAGGCCGGACGCTCCAGCGATCCGTCGGCAGCGAAGCGCGGGCGTTCGAACACCACGTCATAGGTCTGCCATTCGCCGGGCTTGCGCGCGGCGTTCACCAGCGGCGGCTTCCAGCCGTAAACGGCGCCGACCGTGCCGTCGGCATAGGTCGGGTTCTGATAGCCGTCGAGGATCTGGATCTCGTAGCGCTGCATGAACCAGATGCCGCTGTTGCCGCGGTCCTGCGAGCTTTTGGTCGGCGGATTGGGTGAGCGAAACTCCAGGTGCAACTGCACGTCGCCAAAGCTCTGCTTCGTCACCAGATCGCTGCCGCCGCCGCCCTGCTTGCGCGGCGGGATCATCATGGCGCCCTCGCTGATCGACCAGGGCGTGCCCGTCGTCTGCCACGCGTCGAGCGATGTGCCGTCGAACAGCACCACCGCATCCGATGGCGCGCCGCCCGGATTGGGAGCGGGTGTCACGACCTTGGCCACCGGCCGGTCGGCGTCGTGCACGCGCCATTTGCCATCGGGCAGCACCGGTGTGTCGGTGAAGCCGGGGCGTTCCTGCGCCGAAGCGACGGTGACCGCCGCCGCGCCGGCGATCAGACAGGCCGTTAGCCGGACAAGCATCTGCGTCTCCCTCCTCAAGCCCGGTCGATCGCGCGATAGGCGGCGATCAGCCGATCCTCGCCCACGCGGCCCTTGACCGAATTGCCATGTTCCATGCCGATTACGCCCGAATAGCGGCGTTCGCGCAACCATTTGACGACATTGGCATAATTGATCTCGCCGGTGCCGGGTTCGTTGCGGCCGGGATTGTCGCCGAACTGGATATAGCCGATCTCGTTCCAGCAGGTGTCGAGCGTCGGGATCAGGTTCCCCGACTGGATCTGCTCATGATAGACATCGGCCAGGATCTTGACGCCCGGACCATTGACGCCGCGCGCTACGGCATAGCCCTGTGCGATGCTCTGCATATAGACACCGGGATGGTCGCGGCGGGTGTTGAGCGGTTCCATCACCAGCGTCAGGCCGTGCGGCGCGACGATATCGCCCGCGCGGCGCATCACGTCGATGACGCGGCCGGTCTGAATGTCGACCGGCACGCGCGGGTCCATGAAGCCGGTCACGACGGTCGCGTGTTTCGCGTTCAGCCGTTTGGCGACCTCGACCGCGCTGCGGATGTCAGCCAGGAATGCCTCGCGCTCGGCACCGTCATTGGCGCCCAGCCGGGGGCGCGATTCGGACCATTTGGGCATACTGGCCACGAACACGCCCATCGTCATGCCGCGATCGGCCAGCGCCTTTGCCATGCGCCTCTGTTCTTCGACCGGGCGGTTGCGCGCCTCGTTATCCTCCCAGGCGGTGAAACCCTGATCGGCGGCAAAAGCGATCTGTTCGATCAGCCCGCCGCGGCTGGCAAAGCTGCCTTCATGCGGGGCATAGCCCAGCGAGAAGCGGGCGGCGTTGCTGCCCGTCCCCTGCGCGCACGCCGTCCCGATAACGAGCGGAGCGACGGCGGCTGCGGCCAACATATTCCGGCGGGACAGGTTCATCGCATATCCTTTGGGATCGGGGGGATGGTCATGCGTCCGTTGCCAGGTTCAGCGGTGTCCATTTCTCGTCCGACTTCGAACTGGCGACCATCGCCTCGACAAAGCGCATCGTCCGCAACCCGTCGGGAACGCCGGGAAAGGCGGGGCCCGCCTCACCCCGGATGGCGGCGGCGAAGCCACGATACAGGTTGCCGAACGCCTCCACATACCCCTCCGGGTGTCCGGCCGGCGTGCGAAGCAGCAGCATCGTGCTGTCGCCAAGGCCGGGGCCGCCCGCGCGCACCGCTTCGGCAGGGCGATCGAGCCAACGTAGCGTCAGCGTGTTCGGCTCCATCTGCGCCCATTCCAGCCCGCCCAGCGAGCCATAGACCCGCAGTTTCAGCCCGTTTTCCTCGCCTGCTGCGACCTGGCTGGCCTTGAGCGTGCCACGCGCATCGCCGTCTAAGCGCAGCAACGCCGCGACATTGTCGTCCAGACGGCGGCCGGGGACATGGATCGACAGGTCGGCCGACAGCGCGGTGACGCGGCGGCCCGATACATGTTCGGCCAGGTGGAAGGCGTGGGTGCCAATGTCGCCAAGGCAACCGCCGATCCCGGCGCGCGCTGGATCGGTGCGCCATTCGGCCTGTTTGTTGCCGCCATTGTCGATCGGCTGGCTGAGCCAGCCTTGCAGATATTCGACCTGCACCAGCCGGATGTCGCCCAGTTCGCCGCGCGCGATCCGCGCCCGTGCCTCCTCGACCAGAGGATAGCCGCTATAGGTAAAGGCAAGGCCGAAATGGCGGCCGCTGGCCTTGGCCGAACGGGCAATCGCCTCCGCTTCCGCCACGCTCATCGCCATCGGCTTTTCGCAGAAGACGTGGAAGCCCGCGTCGAGTGCGGCAATCGCCATCGGTGCGTGCAGATGATTGGGCGTGACGATCGCGACCGCGTCGATGCGGGCGTCGGCGGGCAGCGCCTGCTCCCCCGTCAGCATCGCCTCGATCGTCGGATAGACGCGCGCGGGATCGAGCGCGAGCTGCGCGCCGGTGCGCTGGTTGCGCCCTTCATCGGTGCTGAACGCGCCCGCGACCAACCGCCAGTCACCGTCGAGGGCCGCCGCCATCCGGTGAACCGCGCCGATGAACGCGCCCTCGCCGCCGCCGACCATGCCCAGCCGCAGGGGCTGCCGCATCATGCCGGCGCCCCGCCGTCACGCGACAGGCCCAGCACGTCGCGGATTGCGTCATGGTCGATGCCGCTGGCGGCGAAATCGTCGAACGCGCGTTCGGTCACGCGGATGATATGATCGCGGATGAAGGGTGCGCCTTCGCGCGCGCCATCCTCGGCCTGCTTGAGCGCGCATTCCCATTCGATAACCGCCCAGCCCGCATAGCCATATTGCGCCAGCTTGCTGAAGATCGCATTGAAATCGACATGACCGTCGCCGGTCGAACGGAACCGCCCGGCGCGATTGACCCAGCTTTCATAGCCGCCGTAAACGCCGGTCCGCCCGTTCGGGTTGAACTCGGCATCCTTGACGTGGAAGCACGAAATCCGGTCGTGATAGCGATCGATGAAGTCCAGATAGTCGAGCTGTTGCAGCACATAATGCGACGGATCGAACAGGATGCGCGCGCGCGGATGATCGTCGACCGCGGCCAGGAACCGCTCCCAGGTGGCACCGTCATGCAGGTCCTCGCCCGGATGAATCTCGAACGCGCAATCGACGCCCGCTTCCTCGAACGTGTCGAGGATCGGCGTCCAGCGGCGCGCCAGTTCGGCAAAGGCTTCCTCCACCAGACCCGCCGGGCGCTGCGGCCAAGGATAGACATAGGGCCAGGCAAGTGCGCCGGAGAAGGTCGCATGGGCCTTCAGCCCCAGATTGGCACTGGCCTTGGCCGCGGCCTTGACCTGATCGACGGCCCAGGCCTGACGCTCGGCTGGCTTGCCGTGCAGTTCGGCCGGCGCAAACCCGTCGAACAGCGTGTCATAGGCCGGGTGAACGGCGACGAGCTGGCCTTGCAGATGCGTCGACAATTCGGTCGGCTCGATCCCGAAACGGTCCAGCCGCCCCCGCAGGTCGTCGCAATAATCCTTGCTCTCGGCCGCCAGCTTGACGTCGATCACACGCGTATCGCACGGGATCTGCACGCCCTTGTAACCCAGGCCCGCGGCCCATTCAGCCATGTGGTCCAGCGTGTCGAAGGGCGCGGTGTCGCCCATGAACTGTGCCAGGAAGATGCCCGGGCCTTTCATTGCGGTCACGCCAGATTCTCCTTCTTGGTATCGTCACGAAAGCTGAACTGGAACAGCACGGCGATCAGCGCGGCGGCGATCGCGGGATACCACCACATCTGCTGCCAATCGGCGATCGTCGGTTCGGCGGG
>NZ_DATJLI010000075.1:0-27978 GCF_035490575.1 Sphingomonas sp.
GGCGGGCGTGGCGTATGAAATGAACGGTCGCGTCGACGTGGGTATCGATCGTGGCGGCAACGGCGCGGGTGGCGATGCGGCGACGCTGACCATTCAGCCGGGCGCGCTGATCTATGCCAACACCACCAACGCAGACAACGACTTCCTGGTCGTCAACCGCGGCTCGGTGATCTCGGCCGAGGGCACCGAAGCCAACCCGATCATCTTCACCGCGCAGCAGAACCTGACCGGCAATGTGACCGACGAGTCGCAGGGCCTGTGGGGCGGCGTCATCCTGTCGGGCCGCGCGCCGATCTCGAACTGCAACCTGTCGGGCGTTGCCGGCGGCGCGGTCAATTGCGAAGCGCTGGTCGAAGGCACCGGCAACGCGCTGTATGGTGGCAATGTCGCAACCGACAGCTCGGGTGTGATGCGCTATGTCCAGATCCGCTATTCGGGCACTGTCATCAGCCCCGGTAACGAGCTTCAGGGTCTGACCACCGCGGGCGTTGGTTCGGGCACGCGTCTGGAAAACATCCAGATCCACAACAGCTCGGACGACGGCGTCGAAATCTTCGGCGGCACGCACAATGCGCGTTACTTCGTGGTGACCGGCGCGGATGACGACAGCATCGATACCGATGTGGGTTGGAAGGGCTTCATGCAGTTCATGATCGCTGCCCAGCGTCCGAACAACACCCAGTCCGACACCTACATGATGGAAATCGATTCGAACGGTAACGAAGATGCGACGCCGCGCCAGAATGGCCGGATCGCGAACTTCACGTTCATCCATCGCTCGAACGGCGTCAACGCGGCGCTGCGTCTGCGCGGCGGTGCGGACTTCACCTTCGCCAACGGCATCATCACCTCGCTGACCGAGCCGTGCCTCAACATCGTCGCCAGCACGACCGCCAACGGCGGCAAGTCGACGATCCGTCCCGCCAATGCGGCGATCGACGAAGCCGGCGCGCCGGTGTTCAACTCGGTCTATTTCGCCTGCGGTGACGGCCTGTCGGCCGAAACCACGCAAAACGGCGTGACCGTGACCAATGCCGAACAGGCAGCAGTGGTCGCCGCCGGTTCGAACAACGTGACCAACGGCACCGCCGCCGCTGCGCTGACCGATGGTCTGCTGCCAGGCACGGGCGCCGCCGCCGTCACGCCGTTCAACGCTTCGACGCTCAACCCGTCGGGTTCGTCGTTCCTGGTCCAGACCAGCTATATCGGTGCGGTCGCCGGCCCGAACGACAACTGGTTCCGCGGTTGGACCTGCAACTCGAACCGCGCCAACTTCGGTTCGACCAGCCAGAGCTGCACCACGGTGCCTGGCCTCTAAGCAACGGTGAACCAATGGCCGAGGGCGGTGGCAAAGGGGCCGCCGCCCTCGGTTTTGCCGTTACTTTTCGACAGCTTCCTGATCCGGAAACCCATGATGACAAAAAAACTCGCATTCGGGACCATGCTCCTGCTCACCTCGCAGCTCGTGGCGCCCGCCGCGCTCGCTCAGGTCACGGGATCGGGAGGCGTGTCGACCACCAATCCACCGGCAGGTCAGGTGACGACGCCCAACGGTTCGGGCGATAGCCAGACCACGCCGCAGACGCTCTCACCCGATACGACCACCAATCAGGCGGGTATCGACCAGGATGTCGAAATTTCCGCGCCCGGCGCCGGCGACGTCAATGAAGACATCGTCGTCATCGGCCGCAACATTCCCAACATCGTCCGCTCGACGCCGCAGGTCGTGTCGGTCCTCTCGACCGAAGATATCGCTCGCACCGGTGAAGGCGATATTGCCGGTGCCCTGACGCGCGTGACCGGCCTCAGCGTGGTCGGCAACGGCTTCGTCTTCGTGCGTGGGCTTGGCGACCGCTATTCGTCGGCGCTGCTCAACGGCTCACCGCTGCCCAGCCCCGAACCGCTGCGCCGCGTCGTGCCGCTCGACATTTTTCCGACCAACCTTGTCGCATCGGCGCTGGTCCAGAAGAGCTATTCGGCCAACTATCCCGGTGAATTCGGCGGTGGCGCGATCAACCTGACGACGCGCGCGGTTCCCGAAGAGAGCTTCATTCAGGTCGGCGGATCGGTCGCGTTCGATACCTATACGACCAGCCAGCTCGGCTATGTCTATGATGGCGGTTCGGCTGACGTGTTTGGCTATGATGACGGCACGCGCACCGTGCCGGGCTTCATCAAGGAAGCCGGCATCAACAATGTCGGCCTGTCGTCGGCGCAAGCCGCGTCGCTTCGTAATGCTGAAACCACGCTGCTTCAGGAAAACAACGACCTGCCCGCCAATTGGGGTGGCGATATCAGCATGGGCACGTCGTTTGACGCGGGCGGCGACACCCGGATCGGCGTGATCGCGGGCGGCGGCATTTCAAACAGTTGGCGCACGCGCCAAGCGATCCAGCAGGTGGCGAACTCGGCCGACGGCAACCTCGCCAGCGATTTCACCGCCGTCACGACCGACAACCGCATTCTGGTCAACGGCCTGTTCGGGCTGGGCGCCGAAGTGGGCGACCACCGTTTCCGCCTGACCAACGTCTATATCCATGACACGCTGAAGCAGGGCATCCTGTCGGCCGGCGATCTCGACAATCTCGGCATTCCCGGCCCCTTCGCGCCGCTGCCGACCTATATCGAGCAATATACCAACTGGTTCGAGCGCCAGTTGTTCACGTCGCAATTCGTCGGCGAGCTGGATTTCGACGCGCTTCAGGTCGATTTCCGCGGGGCCTATGCCAATACCAAGCGCAAGGCGCCGTATGAGCGCGCGTTCCGGTATGAGTATACGACGGCCAACGGCATCAACGATTATATCAACACGCTGGGCGGCACGACCCAGACCGCTTCGGTCGCGTTCAGCGATCTGAACGAGGATCTCTGGTCGGGCGCGGTCGATTTCAGTTATGAATTCAATTTCGATCGGCCGGTCACGCTGTCGGCAGGCTATGCCTATAGCGATGCCCAGCGCGAAGCGAGCCGCTACGTGTTCCGCTATGTCGGGCCGAACAACGCCACGCTGAACAACACGGTCGGTCAGCTGCGCCCCGATTACCTGCTGTCGCAGGCGACGATTGGCTATTACGGCATCAATCTACAGAATATCTCCGGTTCGGGCGCCAACGCCGCACCTGCCTATGACGCCTCGCTTGAGACCCATGCCGGCTACGCGCAGCTTGAGGCCGAAGCGTTCGACGGCGTGCGCGCAACGATCGGTGTGCGGTATGAGGACGCGACCGAGACCGTCGGGCTGATCCGGGCCGATGGCCGTGTTCCGGGCACCAACCTCGCCAACAATTATTTCCTGCCGGCGTCGACCATCACCTGGAACTTCGCCGAAGATATGCAGATCCGTCTGCATGCGTCCAAGACCATCGCCCGTCCGCAGTTTCGCGAACTGGCCCCGCAAATCTATCTCGACTTCGATTCGAACCGTCAGTTCTTCGGTAATCCGAACCTGACCGATTCTGAACTCTACAATCTCGAAGCGCGCTATGAATGGTTCTTTGGCCGTAACGAGCGGTTGACCGCGGCGGGCTTCTTCAAGCGGATTGAAAACCCGATTGAAACGATCGCCCAGATCGCACCGGGGTCGAGCACATTGCTGACCGGCTTTTCCAACGCACCTGAAGCGCGGTTGTGGGGCGGCGAGATCGAGGCGCAGAAATATTTCCCGCTCGATACGCTTGGCTCGCTGTTTACTGGTACGCGCTTGTTGCTGGTGGCCAACTATACTTACACCCAGTCGAACCTCCAGATCGGTGAGCAGCTCGTCTCCAGCCCGATTTTCGGAGCGCCTGACGTGTCCGCCAGCCAGATCTTCCAGGACGGCGCGCCGCTGATCGGTCAGTCGGACCATCTGGTGAATGGCCAGATCGGCCTGGAAAACGAAGAGACCAAGAGCCAGGCGACGCTGCTCATCAACTATGCGAGCGACCGCGTGACCAGCCGTGGTCCGGTGTTCGACGGCCTGCGCCTGCCCGATATTGTCGAGCGTCCGGGCCTGCGCTTCGACCTCGTCTATCGTCAGGGCATCAGCTTCGGCGACGATCAGCAGGTCGAGTTGAAGGTCGAGGCCCGTAACCTGACGCGCACGCGCTACCAGGAGTTCCAGAACTTTCCCAACGATGTCCGGGTCGACACCAACACCTATGATCTCGGTCGCGTCATCACCTTCGGGATCAGCACGCGCTTCTGATCGGCGCCCGCGTCAAATGAAAGGCCCCGGACCGTGCATCCGGGGCCTTTTTCGTTGCATCACCAGCCCCAGGGGCGTTCGCGAAACCATTTGGTGATGACATATTTGGTGCCCGCGCGAACCTTCATCCCGTGGTGCAGGGTGGCGGGATTGGGCCGTCCATCGAGGCGCAGGTTGTTCCACGCCACCAGCTTGCCGGTTTCCGGCTGGATCGTCTTGTCCACTACCTTGAACCGCGTCGCGCCGCCGGCCTCCGGTTCGTTCAGATAAAGCATGACCGTCCAGGTCCGGTTGCCCGCAACGCTGCAAAAGCGACTAAAGTCCACGCCCTGCGGATCGAAATAGTCGGTGTGCGCCTTGAACTCCTGCCCCACGGCGTAACGCTGACCCTGAATCGGCTCACCATGGGCGGGGTCGAGGCCGCAAAACGCCAGGATCGCCGCTTCCAGCTGTGCCACGATCGGCTCGGCCGGATCGAGGTCGCAGGTTTCGCTGGTGCGAAACGCATTGTCGCCATTGGGGTCGGCGATGGTGGAGGGGCGGCGCTCGCGGTCGATCAGCGAGCACAGTGCCGCGCAGTGATCGGCATCAAGAAAGCCGCGCGCCATGAACAGTGCCAGCTTGGGACTGGGCAAGCGCTGCACACCGGGCCGGGCGGCAATATGGGTAATGACGGGTTCGCTGGGATAGCCGGAGCCGAGATTGGTCATGCGCCTATTCTGCCAAACCCGGACGGCGAGGCAAAGTCTGCCATCAAAGCGTAACCTTTCTGACGCATCGCGGTCATCATACAGCGCGCTGTGAGGAACGGCATGGAACGGGTGTGTCGATGAAGACCGGAACCGCGATCGAGGCACTGGCCGCCGATGCCGCCGCGCAGGGGGCGAGCGACATTCATCTCGATTTCGATCCCGACGCGGTTCGCGTGAGGCTGCGTGTCGATGGGCGGTTGCGTGCATGGGTGCCCGCGCGGCTGCAACCCGACCGGCTGCGCGACGCGGCATGGGAAGTGGTCGACACCGGTGCCGACCGGCTGCTCGACTGGCGGGTGGCTGCCTATGCGGATGGCGAGCATCTGGCGCTGCGCCTGCGCGCTGATCGGGCCGGCATGGCCAGTGACAAGTTGACCGACCTGGGCATGGCCGCGGCGCAGGCGCGGTTGATGGTGCGCTCTCTGGAGCGGCCCGGTGGTGCGGTCGTGGTCGCCGGGCGGTCGGGTTCGGGCCGGCGGTCGACGATTGCGTCGTGGATTGCCGGGGAAGCGCGGACGCTCAGCATCGTCGCGATCGGGATCGAAGTGCCGGGTGCGCTGGCGATTGCCGTCGCGCCCCAATTGCCGATGCGTGCGACGATCGAGCGGGCATTGATGCTCGACCCCGACATATTGGTGCTGGGCGACGTGCCCGACCGCGAATCAGCAGCGGTCGCATTTCAGGTCGCGGCCGGCGGGTGCCGTGTGCTGCTGCGTCTCGACGCGCCCGATGCCGTGGCGGCAATCGACCGGCTGCGTGCGCTGGGCGTCGACCGGCTGGCATTGGCGTCGCACCTGATCGCGGTCACGGCACAGCGGCTCGCCGACCGGCTGTGTCCGCGCTGTCGCCAGCCCGTGCAGGCGAGCAACGCCGTCGCGGCATTGCTGGGCTTCGATCCCGGCGCGGTGATCTATGAAAGCACGGGCTGCGGCGATTGCCGTGGCACGGGCGTAATTGGCCGTATCGGCGTGTTCGAGGGCGTCGCCGTCGACAGCGCGGTCGCGCGGCTCATCAACGATGGCGCGGACGCTGCATTGCTGACGCGCCACTTGTTCCTGAATGCCCCGCGCCTCGATTCTGCGGCACGCTCGATGGTTCGCGAGGGGCTGATCGGCGCAACCGAGGCGGTGCGCCTGTCACGCGGGCAGCGCTGAACTTTCGCTGGCGTGCGCGGCGGCGTGCGTTACGGTCGGGCACATGGTTGCAGAGCTGTTGGCCGGTATCGAACTGGGCGGGACCAAGGCGATTGCCGTGTTGGGGCACGGTATCGATCTGGTTGATCGCATCCAGATACCGACCACCACGCCCGACGCTACTTTATGCACCTTGGCCGAACGGCTGGCAAAGTGGCGCTCGGAGCATGGCGTCAGAGCGCTTGGCGTCGCCAGCTTCGGGCCGATCCGCGTCGATCCGGTGGCATCCGATTACGGGCGCATGTTGGCAACGCCCAAAGCGGGCTGGTCCGGGACCGATGTGCTGGGAACATTGGCGCCGGGTTTTGATCGCGCCGCCATCCAGACCGATGTCGTCGCCGCGGCGCTGGCGGAGGGACAGCATGGCGCGGCATGTGGGCTGGATGACTTTGCCTATGTCACGGTCGGGACGGGCGTCGGCATGGGGCTGATCGCCGGCGGTGTGCCGGTTGTCGGCGCGATGCACCCGGAGGCCGGGCACTGGCGCGTGCGCCGCCACTGCGACGATGATTTTTCAGGCGCCTGCCCGTTTCATGGCGATTGCCTTGAAGGGCTGGTCGCCGGACCTTCGCTGGCGCATCGGTTCGGGGTGCCGGGAGATCGGGTGCGTGGCGACGATCCGCGATGGCGTTATGTCGCGGATGCGCTGGCCGAGGCGATGGCGACGCTGTTCCTGGGGTTGGCGACGCAGCGGGTGGTGATTGGCGGCGGCGTGATTTCGGCTCGGCCAGACTTGTTGGCGACCGTTCGCGAAATGACGGTGGGGAAGCTCGCCGGTTATCTGCCGTTCGTCGGTGCCGACAATATCGAAACGCGAATCGTCTCGCCGGTGCTGGAGGATGCCGGGGCGATCGGCGCGCTGCTGATCGCGGCGCGCGCCTGAGTCATGGGGTGGGCGCGGCGGCGGCGCGCTGCATTTCGATGAAGCGGTTCAGCAGGACCAGCCGCTCCGCAATCCCGCGCCGCCAAGGTGCATCGGGGCGGCTGACCGCCAGCGCGCGCAACCACAGCGGCCGGGCGGCGGCAAGATCGCCGGTTCGCACATGGGCCAGCCCTTCGAAGAAATAGGGCGCCGGATGATCGGGATTGAGCTGTCGCGCGCGGTGGAACGCCATTCGAGCCAACGGGGACATCGCCCCGTCGGCACCAGCCGCCCGGAAGCCCAGACCCGTCCAGAGCGGCAGATTTTCGGGTGAGGATCGAACCCCGCCCAGCATCGCGCGCGCCGCACCGCGCTCGTCACCCGAGCGGGCAAGCGCGTCGGCAATGAAGAAATAGCTGTCGGCATATTGGAAACGGCCGAACATCTGCTGGCGCAGCGCCACCAGTTCCTCGTCCGCCATCGCTTCTACCTCGGCCGCGCGGGCGGGGGAAGCGGCGAGCGTGGGTCGCCCCTGCAACGCATAGCCCGTGGCGCCCAGCATGATCGCGGCACCGACGAACCCCGTCAGTGCGCGGGGCAGGCGCATAAACCACATCAGTGCCAGCACCGCCGCCGCGATCAATGCGAGCGCGAACCAGCCCATCAGCCGCGCGCCCGTGCCGTCATGTTCAGGCGCGCCCGATCAGGCGCATCGCCTGGGCATCGGCCACGCGCGCGGCAGGCATGTCGGTGCGCTCGCTCTCGGCCCAGACGGCTTCCAGGCGTTCGGGAATGCGCGCGATGCGGCTTTCCACCTCGGCGCGGTCGCCCTGGCCGAGATATTCGAGGCCGACATTGATGATGCCGCCTGCATTGATGACGTAATCGGGCGCGTAAAGGATGCCGCGATCATGGATCGCCTGCCCCTCGGCTCCGGTCGCGAGCTGGTTGTTCGCGCCGCCGGCCACTGCCTTGCACTTCAGCGCCGCGATCGACGTTTCGGTCAGGATCGCGCCCAGTGCATTGGGGCTGACGATATCGGCTTCGACCGACAGGATCGTGTCGGGATCGACCAGCGTTGCGCCCAGTTCACCAGCCATTGCCAACGCGCGGTCGCGATTGACGTCGGCGATGCTCAGCCGCGCGCCGTCCTTTGCCAGCAACCGGGCCAGGCCGCCGCCGACGCTGCCCAGACCCTGGATCGCGACATGCACGCCAGCCATGTCATCGGTGCCCAGCGCGCGCTTTGCCGCCGCCTTGACGCCCAGATAGATGCCCATTGCGGTGAACGGGCCGGGATCGCCGCCCGCGCCGCCGCTCGACTTGACGGGCAGGCCGGAGGCATAGCGCGTCTCGCCCGAAATCGTCGTCAGATCGGCCTCGGAAATGCCGACATCCTCCGCCGTCACATACCGCCCGCCCAGCGAATCGACCGCGCGGCCAAATGCCTTGAGCATTTCCTGCGTCTTGGTGCGGTTGGCATCGGCCAGGATCACGCCCTTGCCGCCGCCCATCGGCAGACCGGCCATCGCATTCTTGAAGCTCATGCCGCGCGACAGGCGCAGCGCATCGGTGATCGCCGCGCGCGGATCGCCATAATGCCAGAAACGCACGCCACCCGCCGCCGGGCCAAGCGCCGTCGAATGGACGGCGATGACCGCCTGCAAGCCGCTTTCGCGATCGGTGAGCAGATGGACGCCCTCATGGTCGTCGAAGTCGGGAAAGCCCCAGTCGGTAAGCACTGAACAGATCCGCCGGTCGCGAGGGGAAAAGATGGGGCGGACGACGGGACTTGAACCCGCGACCCTCGGTACCACAAACCGATGCTCTAACCAACTGAGCTACGACCGCCGTGAGGAGGTCGCGCCTAACGCCAAATGTTCGCGCGCGCAAGATCGTTGCGCGTGCTTTTCACGCTTTCGCGGCGCATCCGGCTGAAATCGCGTCCTCGATCGCGGTATAGACCATGCCCAGATCGTCCGCGTCGATGCAATATGGCGGCATGACATAGACCGTGTTCCCCAATGGGCGCAGCAGCACGCCCGCCGCCGCGCATTGCGCCTTGATCGCCGGGCCGAGCGTCGAGAGATAGCCCGGCCGGTCGGGGTCCGCGACCTCGAACGCGGTGAGGGTGCCAAGGTGCCGGACATTGGCGACGCCCGGCCAGCCACGGACGCGCGCCGCCCATCCAGCCTGTCGTGCCGCCAGATCGCCCACGCGGTCCGGCACCGGCTCTTCGCGCCAGATCGCCAGATTGGCGGCCGCCGCCGCGCACGCGATCGGGTTCGCTGTATAGCTGGATGAATGAAAGAACATCGCCGCGCGATCGGTCGAATAATGCGCGTCGTAAATCGCCGCGCTGGCCAGCGTGACCGCCAGTGGCAGGCTGCCGCCGGTCAATCCCTTTGACAGGCACATGATGTCGGGCACCACGCCCGCCTGTTCGCAGGCGGTGAGCGTGCCGGTGCGGCCCCAGCCGGTCATCACTTCGTCGGCGATGAAGAGCACGCCGTGCCGCGCGCAGATAGTGTGCATTTCGGCCAGCACCGATGGCGCATAGATCAGCATTCCACCTGCGCCCAGCACCAGCGGCTCGACGATCAGCGCCGCCGGTTTGGCGCGGCACGCAGCCTCCAGCGCATCCAGCGTGGCCTGCGCGGTATCGCCGCCGGGAAAGGGGAGGGTTTCGACATCGAACAGCAGCGGCGCATAGGCCGCGTTGAATACGCCGCGCGCGCCGACCGACATCGCGCCGATGGTATCACCATGATAGCTGTGTTCGAGCACGAGGATGCGGTGCCGCGCCTCGTCCCGACTGGCCCAATAACCCAGCGCCATTTTCAGCGCGACCTCAACACTGGTCGACCCCGAATCGGAAAAGAAGATGTGCGCCAGCGCCGATGGGAACAGCGCAGCCAGTCCCTCGGCTACCGCTTCGGCATAAGGGTGCGTGTGGCCTGCAAAGATGATCTGGTCGCACTGGCCCGCTGCCTCGGCAATCGCGTCGGCGATGCGGGGATGGGCGTGGCCGTGCGTCGTCACCCACCAGCTGGAAATCGCGTCGATCAGCCGATCGCCCCCGTCGGTCCACAGATGCGCGCCCTGTGTGCGGACGATGTTCGGGATTGGCTCGTCCAGGCCATGCTGGGTGAAGGGATGCCAGATCCGCGTGCGCGTCATGCGAAATCCCCGGCGTCGAACCCGCGCGCGAACGCTGCCGCCAGCGCATCGGGCGTGCGTTCGGGCAGCATGTCCAGCCGCCCCAGCCGCCGCACGCCGCCCATTGCGGCGATCGTCGCTTCGCTGTCGGGCACGCTGTCGCCGACAAAGGCGATGCCGTGAACGCGAATGTCGCGGCGCCGCATTGCCTCGATCGACAACAGGCTGTGGTTGATGGTGCCAAGCTCGGTTCGCGCGACGAGGATGACCGGCAGTTCCCATCGCGCGACCAGATCGGCGGTCGGCAATGTGCGCGTCATGGGCACCATCAATCCGCCCGCCAGCTCGACCACCAATGGCCCGTCGGTCGCGGGCGGAGTCAGCCGCGCGGGATCGATAGTCACGCCGTCAATCTCTGCCGCGCGGTGCGGGGAGCAGGGGGTGGACAGCACATAGGCCTCTGGCAGGATGTTTGCGGGATCGACGCCCAGCGCGGTCACGCTCGCGCTGTCGGTGCCCTCATCGGTGCCCGCCTGCACGGGTTTCCAGTAAGTCGCGCCGATCGCGCGGGTCAGCGCGGCGGCGAACACCGTCTTGCCGACGCCGGTGTCGGTCCCCGCGATCACGAAACGGCCGGTCATGAAAGCGCCTCCAGCACATCGGCCAGCGCGTCGATATCGTCCGGCCCGACATTGTTGGTGATCGAAATGCGAAGTCGCGCGGTCCCGGCCGGCACCGTCGGCGGACGGATGCCGCGAACGTCGAACCCGGCGGCCTGAACCGCGCCCGCGACCGCCATCGCGCGCGCATCGTCGCCCAGGATCAGCGGCAGGATCTGTGATCCCGTGGCGGTGACGCCCACCCGCGACAGGCGGCGTTCGGCATGGGCAATGCGATCCCAGAGCGCCGCGCCACGTTCGGGTTCGTCGGCAATGGCGCGCAGCGATTCGCGGACAACCGCCGCCATGATGGGGGAAGGGGCGGTGGAAAAGATGAACCCGCGTCCGCGATTGATGATGAAATCGCGCATTGCCGCCGGCCCGGTCAGCAACGCGCCCTCGGCCCCCATCGCCTTGCCACAAGTGTGCAGCGCGATAACGCGGTCGGCAGGCAGGTCGTGTGCCAGCCCGCGCCCGCCATCGCCGAACACGCCCGTCGCGTGCGCTTCATCGACGACCAGCATCGCATCGTGTCGCATCGCGACCTGAACCAGATCGGCCAGCGGCGCGCGGTCGCCGTCCATGCTGTAAAGGCTTTCGACCGCGATCCACGGCGTGCCCGTGCCGCCCGCGCGCCGCCAGTCGGCAATGGCGTCATCAAATGCCTGGGCATCGTTATGCGCCGCTGTCCGCCGTTCGCCGCGCGACAGGCGCATACCGTCATGCGCGCTGGCATGGACATGTTCGTCATGCACGATCAGGTCGCCGCGCTGGGGCAGGGTGGCGAACAAGGTCAGGTTGGCGACATAGCCGCTGGAGAACCACAAGGCCGCCGGATGGCCGAAATGCGCCGCCGCCTCATGCTCCAGCGCCTCGATCTCCGTGTGGTTGCCGCGCAGCAGGCGTGACCCGCCGGAGCCGACCGCGACGCCGCGCGCGATGGCGTCGCTGGCCGCGCGCGCCAGCCGGGGCGATCCTGCCAGCCCCAGATAATCGTTTGACGCAAAGTCCGCACCCGCGCGCGGGGCGAGCGACCGGCGCCGACCGATCGCCGTCAGTGCCTCCAGATCGGCAAGCTGCGCCAACAGCATCAGCCGCGCCGCCGTTGCTGCGACAGCACCTCATACGCCATCACCGCCGTTGCCACCGCCGCGTTCAGGCTGTCGGCCTTGCCCAGCATCGGCATCCGCACGCGGGTGTCGCACGCATCGGCATAGGCAGAGGGCAGCCCTTGCGCCTCATTCCCGGTCAGCAGGAATGTCGGGGGCGCGTAATCGGGCGTTTGGTAATCGACGTCGGTATCGAGGCTGAGCGCGACCAATTGTCCCGGCCCCTGCCGCAGCCATGCAATGAAATCGGTCCAGTGCGTCCGCACGATGGGCACGGTGAACAATGCGCCCATGCTGGCGCGCACGGCCTCCACCGAAAAGGGGTCGACGCAATCGTCGATCAGGATCAGCGCGCCCGCACCCACCGCATCCCCGGTGCGAAGGATGGTGCCCAGATTGCCGGGATCGCGCAGCCGCTCCGCCACCAGCCAGATGCCCGCTGAATGCCGGTCCAGATCGGCAAGCGCCGTTTCGAACTCGGCGAACACGCCGACCACCGCGCCCGGATTATCCTTGCCCGACAGCTTTGACAGGATGTCGGGCGTCGTCTCGATCGCGTCGCCGCCCGCGGCCTCTACCGCGTCGACCAGTGCAACGACCAGCGGATGCCGCGCGCTGTCGGCGGCGAAGAACATCTGTTCGGGCAATCGACCGCCCTCGCGCGCTTCAGTGAGGATTCGCAGCCCCTCGGCCAGGAAGCGGCGCTGCAACCGGCGATGCTTCTTGTCGCGCAGCTCGCGCGCGGCCTTTACGGCGGGGTTGGAATAGGCGGTGATGATGCGGGGCATTTCGCGCGGTTCCATGCCCGCCGCGGCGGCTGTCGGCAAGGGCGCCGGCGGCTCAGCCGGTCAGTCGCGTGCGTGCCGCCTGATATTCGGACGCCAGCCGGTCGACCATGGTTGCGACGCTTTCCACCGCATTGACCGCGCCGATGCCCTGGCCCGATCCCCAGATGTCGCGCCACGCCTTGGCCTTGCTGTTCCCGCCCGATCCGAAATTCATGGCCGACGGATCGCTGACCGGCAGATTGTCTGGGTCCAGCCCCGCCGCCTCGATTGAGGCGCGCAGGTAATTGCCGTGAACGCCGGTGAACAGGTTGGTATAGACGATATCGGCGGCGCGCCCGTCGACAATACCCTGTTTATAGGTGGCTTCGGCATTGGCTTCGGTGGTGGCGATGAAGGGGGAGCCGATATAGGCAAGGTCGGCGCCCGCCGCCTGCGCCGCCAGCACCGCACCGCCATTGGCGATGGCGCCCGACAGCAGCACCGGGCCGTCGAACCATTGACGCACTTCCTGGGTAAAGGCGAAGGGATTGAGCCGGCCGGCATGGCCGCCCGCGCCCGCCGTCACCAGGATCAGGCCGTCGGCGCCCTTTTCCACCGCCTTGTGCGCGAAGCGGTCGTCGATCACGTCATGCAGCGTGATTCCGCCCCAGCCATGGACGGCGGTGTTCAATTCCTCCCGCGCGCCGAGCGAGGTGATGATGATCGGCACCTGCCATTTGGCGCAGGTCGCCAGATCGGCCTCAAGCCGGTCGTTCGATTTGTGGACGATCTGATTGACCGCGAACGGCGCGGCGGGGGTGTCGGGATGGGCGCGGTTCCACGCGGCCAGTTCCTCGGTAATGCGGTGCAGCCATTCATCCAGCATCGTCTGCGGCCGGGCATTGAGCGCGGGAAACGATCCGACGATCCCTGCCTTGCACTGGGCGATGACCAGTTCGGGACCGGAAATGATGAACATCGGGCTGGCCACGATCGGCAACCGCAGACGATCGAACAGAGGAGGTAGCGCCATGACACGTTTCATAGCGCAACCGAAATCACTGTCCAGCGCTCGCGCGTCCACCCCCGCCCCGAAACCGATCGTCGCAGACGGATTTGCACGCGTTGACAGTCGCATGGGCGCTCGCGATGGTCGCGGCAGGAGCGATCGGAAAGAGGTCGGCGATGATCCGTGCAGCGATATTGTCAGCGATTGCCCTGACCCAGTCTAAACCCGCCGCGCCGCCCCCCGGACCGCCGCCGCCAGTATATGATCCGTCGGGCGATGCGCGACTGCTGCGATGGATGCCGTCCCCGATCCGATGCGCTGGTGCCGACGTGGATGCCACGGCGCTTCGACCCTATGGCGCGCTGGCGCGGGGGTCGCGCGAACCGGTCGATCAGCAACTGCGGTTCGACATCGATGCGCGCGGTCGTGCGGTCGGCATCGCGATGGTCGAAACGCCGGGACCGGCGCAACCGATATGGCAACCGGGGCGCGAGGATGTGGTGCCTTCGCTCGCGGCATCGGACCTGAGCGCGGCGCGCGACAAGCGGGATTGCCGCATCACCTATCGCGCCCAAGCTGTTCCGATCGAAACTGCGCCGGTGGCTGACCTGATTTCCTACACCATCACTCCGCTGAACGGCGCGATGCCCGAAGCGGGATGGTCGCGGATTCGCGGCGGCGTCGATGATTGCATCAGGCCGCCGCGCGCCGAATGGTTGACGCGGGTCATGCCGGACTGGCGAAATGTGCCGGGAAAGCCGGGCGCGCGCGACTGGGTGCTGATGGGGTATGAGATGGACGGCGACGGCCGACCGCAGCAGGTGCGTGTCGTAACCGGCACCGGCAATGCCGACGTGGAAGCCGCCGCGAACGAAGCGCTGGAAAAGTCCCAACTCGTGACCGATGGGCCGCGACGTGGGTGCCTCGCCCCTTTCGTTCGACCGGCGGGTCGATTGCTGCCGCCTGAACCACCCGAAATCGCCGCGCTCCGTCCCGCCGGGGCGACTTGCCCCAGACAGGCCGATTGGGAGACGCCGCCACGTCTGACCTTTCCCGAACCGTTCGGACGGCGCTCGATCGAGGGGTGGGCGGTCATCGCCTACGACGTCGCCCCGTGGGGGCAGGTCGGCAATCTGCACGTGCTTGCCGCACAACCCGCCGCCGATTTCGGAACGGCCGCGCTGGGCGTGCTACGCGCAGCCAAGCGAAAGCCGGTCAATGGCGCCGGCTATTCGGGCTGCGTCGACCGCGTTTATTTCAAGATGGGCGTCAGCAACCTCGACTGACGCCCATTTCGGTCGCGGCGATCAGTGCAATGCCGCCTGAGTCGTTTCGGTGCGAGCCTGGGGCAGACCCTGTCCCTTGCATACCGACGCCGCCTCGAAATCGGCGATGCGCCAGTGATCGGTGCGCCGCGCGAGGATCACGCAATCGGCGGACGCGACCGGTGCGCCGTCCTGACAGTCGCGGATCGTCAGGAACGCGCGAACCCTCAACTCGCGTCCGCTTTCGGAGCGGTCGACGATGATGTTGGTGAAATGGTGCCGCCAGTTCCCGCCGCTCTTGTCGTGCAGCGTGTCGGGCACCGCCATGATTGCGGCACGTCCGTCGAGCACGCCGCTGCTGGCGGTGCGATAGCGCGCGTCGATGGTGAACACCTGTTCCCATTCGCCGCTGTCACGGTGGTCGACCGCCCAGCAATAGCGGCTGAGCAGTTCATGCACCTCCAATTTGGTGGCGGGGTCGACGCTTGAAACGGTCATGACACCTCTCCTTTATTGGTATGTGATACCAACATTCCACAATCGGAAAGGTTCGCCAAGCCAGCGATTCCAATGGGTCAACCCGTGCCGCGCCCGGTCTTTTCCTGCAAGGCGTCGATCCGCTTCGACGCGTCGGCCTTGTTCAGCGTGTCGTCGAACGGTTCGCCCGCTTCCTCGCTCAGCGTCTTGAGGTAGCTGGCCTGCGCGCCCGTCATCGGCTCGTCGCCGGTGGTCCAGTCGTCGGGGTCCTTTTCGGCGTTCGAAAACGGTTCGGTCTTGGGATCGGGGGTGTTGGCCACGAAAGCATCTCCTTCCGTGGCCAAACGCCCGATGTTCTTATTGCGTTCCGTCAGGCGGTCCATGCCTCGAACGGCAGGTCGAGTGCTTCGGCCACGGCGGCGTGGCGGATCTTGCCGTTCGACACGTTCAGGCCGTTCGCCAGATGCCGGTCGGCACGCATCGCGGCCTCAGCGCCCAGATTGGCGATGCGAAGCGCATAGGGCAAAGTCGCGTTGTTCAGTGCAAAGGCACTGGTGCGCGCGACCGCGCCGGGCATGTTGGCGACGCAATAATGGATCACGCCGTCGATCTCGAACACCGGGTCTTCATGCGTGGTCGCATGGCTGGTTTCGAAACAGCCGCCCTGGTCGATGGCGATGTCGACCAGCACCGAACCGCGCTTCATCGTCTTCACCATTTCGCGCGTCACCAGCTTGGGCGCGGCGGCGCCGGGGACCAGCACCGCGCCGATCACCAGATGCGCGTTGCGGACGGCGGCGGCGACGGCGGCCTTGCTGGCATAGGCGGTCTTGATCTGGCTGGAAAAGAACATGTCCAGTTCGGCCAGACGATCGTTGTTGATGTCATAGATGGTGACATCGGCACGCATCCCCACCGCCATCTGGGCCGCGTTCACCCCAGAGACGCCGCCACCCAGGATGGCGACACGCGCCGGCGCCACGCCGGGCACGCCGCCCAGCAGCACGCCGCGCCCGCCCTGTTCCTTTTCCAGATAATGCGCGCCGACCTGCACCGACATGCGGCCCGCAACCTCGCTCATCGGCTTGAGCAGCGGCAGCGAGCGCGAGTCGCTGGTCACGGTTTCATATGCGATGCAGGTCGCGCCCGACCGGATCAGCCCTTCGGTCTGCGGCTTGTCGGCGGCGAGGTGAAGATAGGTAAACAGCGTGTGGCGCGGCTCCAGCATCGCCACTTCCTGCGGCTGCGGCTCCTTGACCTTCACGATCATGTCGGCCGCGGCGAACACGTCCGCGGCGGTCGCGACGATGCGGGCGCCGGCGTTCACATAATCCTGGTCCTCGAAATCGATGCCGCCGCCGGCATTGGTTTCGACAATCACCTCATGCCCGGCGGCGACCAGTTCGGCGACCGACGGCGGGGTCAGCCCGACGCGATATTCGTGGTTCTTGATTTCCTTGGGGACACCGATCCGCATCGCAATTCTCCTGAAACCCGTTTCCAGCGACACTATCAGATTGGCGGCTCGATATCCGTGCAAAATGGGCGGCCATCGACATCGAATGTGCATGATCCGTGCGTCCGATCTATGATATCCGCCCGAACCATGCAGATTGACCGGATCGATCAAGCCATTCTGCGCGCGCTGGCGAGCGATGCGCGCGCCACCGTCTCCCGCGTGGCCGAACAATGCGGCCTGTCGCAATCGGCCTGTTCGCGGCGCATCCAGTCGCTGGAGCAGGCCGGGGCCATTCGCGGCTATGGCGCGCGGCTGGGCGGCAAGCGGCTGGGCTTTCACGTGACCGCCCTGGTCGACATCACACTGGCGACTCAGGTCGAAGAGGATCTGGCGGCGTTCGAACGCGCGGTCGGGCGTATTCCCGGCATTATTTCCTGCGCGCTGGTATCGGGGCATCAGGATTACCGGCTGACCATCCTGGCCCGCGACCTGGACGATTACGAACGGCTGCACCGCGAACATCTGGGCCGTTTGCCGGGGGTTACGACGATCGCGTCCAGCTTTGTCCTGCGCGAAGTGCCCACCCTGACCGAAGCGGACGCCGTGCTGGGCTGAACCGGTCCAATCCCCACCGGATCGCTTCGCGTTGCGGTGCGGTATCGCCGGTGCTAACGCGCCGCCGGTTGGATTTGAAGGATCGGAAAGTCGCGTTCGCGATGATGTCGTTTGCACCCGCCAGCCAGAAATGTCGCGCCCGTGGCTGAAGGCGATGGCGTGACCCCGGTGTCAACGGTCGATTTGGCCGCTGCGGACGGTCATCATCACCACGCACAGGCCGGCTGGAAGCTGGCGGTCAGCGCCGTCGGCGTCGTGTTCGGCGATATCGGCACCAGCCCGCTTTACGCGTTCCGCGAAACCTTTGCCGGGCATCACCCGCTGGCGCTCGACCGGCTGCACATCATGGGCGTCATCAGCCTGATGTTCTGGTCGATGATGATCGTGGTGACGCTGAAATATGTCAGCATCATCATGCGCGCCGACAACAAGGGCGAGGGCGGCAGCCTGGCGTTGCTGGCGCTGATTTCGGGCCGGTCGTCGGGACAGCGCTGGACGCGGGGCATCGTGCTGCTGGGCGTGTTCGCAACCGCACTGTTTTACGGCGACTCGATGATTACGCCGGCGGTGTCGGTGCTGGGCGCGGTGGAGGGGCTGTCGGTCGCCGCACCCGCATTTGCCGGGCTGGTCCTGCCGATCGCGGTGATGATCCTGGTATTCCTGTTTTCGATCCAGCGTAACGGCACGGCGCGTGTCGGTGCGTTTTTCGGACCGATCATGATTACCTATTTCGTCGTCATCGCGACGCTGGGGGTCATCAGCATCGTCGCCGATCCCGGCATCCTGTGGGCGCTGACGCCCGACCATGCGGTCATGTTCTTCGTCTATGATCCGCTGGCGGCGTTTCTGGCGCTGGGTTCGGTCGTGCTGGCGGTGACAGGGGCAGAGGCGCTGTATGCCGATATGGGGCATTTCGGCCGCAATCCGATCCGCGTATCCTGGCTGTGGTTCGTGCTGCCCGCACTGATGCTGAACTATATGGGGCAGGGCGCGCTGCTGATGCGCGATGCCGGGGCGCTGGAAAGCCCGTTCTACATGCTGGCGCCCGAATCGCTGCGGCTGCCGCTGGTGCTGCTGGCTACCATGGCGGCGATCATCGCCAGCCAGGCGGTAATTTCCGGGGCCTTTTCGGTCACGCAGCAGGCGATCCAGCTCGGCTTCATGCCGCGCCTTCGCATCGATCACACCAGCGCGGCGACGGCGGGGCAGATCTATATCCCGCTCATCAACTGGCTGCTGATGGCCATGGTGATCGTGCTGGTCCTGACGTTCCAGTCGTCGTCCAACCTGACTTCGGCCTATGGCATCGCGGTCACGGGGGCGATGTTCATCGACACGTGTCTGCTGGCGGTCGTGCTGTTCGTGCTGTGGCAGTGGAAATGGTGGCAGGCGGCGCCCTTGCTGCTGCTGTTCTTCGTGGTCGACCTCGCCTATTTCGCGGCCAATCTGACCAAGGTGCCCGATGGCGGCTGGTTTCCGCTGTTCGTCGGTTTCGTCATCTTCACGCTGCTGACCACCTGGTCCAAGGGGCGCAAGCTGATGATCGCGCGGCTGCGGGAAAGCGCGATGCCGATCAAGGTATTCATCCAGTCGGCCGCCAATTCGGCGACGCGCGTGCCGGGCACCGCGGTGTTCATGACGTCGACGCCCGAGGGGGTGCCGCACGCGCTGCTCCACAACCTCAAGCACAACAAGGTGCTGCACGACCGTGTCATCCTGTTGACGGTCAAGATCGTCGATGAGCCTTATGTGGCGGAAGGGGAGCGCGTGGGGCTGGAACATCTGGAATGGGGCTTTCACCGCATGATCCTGCGCTATGGGTTCATGGAGGAGGTCGACGTCCCCGCCGCGCTCAAACGTGTGAACAATTGCGAGGGCGAGTTCCGGATGATGGAAACCAGCTTCTTCCTTGCGCGCCAGACGCTGTTGCCATCGACGCAGCCGGGCATGATGATCTGGCGCGAAAAGCTGTTCGCCTGGATGCTTCGCAACGCCGAAAGCGCGATGGAGTTCTTCCGCCTGCCGACCAACCGCGTGGTCGAACTGGGCAGTCAGGTCGAGATTTGAGCACGGCCCCCGAACCCGCGCCGATCATCGTCACGGCGCTGTTCGGGCATGAGGACGCGGCATGGCTGACGGGGATGCGCCGCCGGCATTTCCCGCCCGAGCGCAATTATCTCGACGCGCATCTAACCTTGTTCCACCATATCGCCCCCGCGCTGGCCGACGAACTGAAGCGCCGGCTGGCGCAGGAGACGCGGGGCGTTGCCGCACCGCGCGCGATGCTGGCGGGCGTGATGTCGCTGGGGCGCGGCACGGCGTTTCGTGTTGAAAGTCCCGAGCTTGAAGCAATTCGCACCCGGTTGGCGGACGCGTTTCTCGGTATGTTGATGCCGCAGGACCAGGCCGGATGGCGCCCGCACGTCACCATCCAGAACAAGGTCGAGCCGGGCGTTGCACGCACCTTGAAGGCACGACTGGAGGCCGATTACGCGCCCCGGCCGCTGGCGATCGCGGGGCTTGGCGCATGGTGGTATCGCGGCGGCCCGTGGGAGCCGCTTTCGCGCCACATGTTCGCTTGACGCTATACGCACCAGTGCGTATGTGGCCCGCCTTGCCGCTGATCCAGCGGCTTGGCCGTGGGGCGAAGTAGCTCAGTTGGTTAGAGCAGCGGAATCATAATCCGCGTGTCGGGGGTTCAAGTCCCTCCTTCGCTACCACCACCCGATATTCGCGGCAAAACCGCTCCTCACTGGCCGCGATCGAGCGTGTCGCTGGGTTTGCGCGCGTCGCCTTCCTTTTGATGCTCGGTCGACAGGTTTGGCGTGGATTGGGTCTTGGTCGCAGTGTCGGGGGCGACCGGCTTATGTCCGGGTTCGGTGGACAGGTTGGGGTCCGGCTGGGTTTCGGTGTGTTCGTTGCTCATGTCGGCGGCTCCTTGTCGTGAATCAACGAGCGCGTGATGCGGCCTGTTCCCAAGCAACGACCCGCCTCGACTGAAAGCCGCAGCGGGCCGCCTTCGTCCCCGGGAAGCTCGTGTCAGGCGGCGAACTGGTTCATCGTGCTGTGGGCGACCCCAGCCTTGAGAGCGGCTTCGCCCGCGAAATATTCCTTGTGATCGTCGCCAATGTCGGACCCGGTCATGTTCTGATGGCGGAGACAGGCGATGCCCTGGCGAATCCCGGCGTGCTGGACTGGACATGCTTCGCTGCGGAGCGCCGCGATTTACGCGACAGCGGATTGTCGTTCAGGTAAAGTCTTCACTGAATACGCGTTGCCTTCACCACGGTGACGGGCTGGGCAATCATCTGGTTGGGGAAATGCCCGCCGGGCTTGGTCGGCGAATCGAGGATGGCGTGGATCGTCTCCATTCCCTCCACCACGCGGCCGAATGCCGCATAGCCCAGATTGTCGCCGGGTTTGGCCGGATCGGCGTCGAGCGAGGGCTGGTCGCCGATGCTGATGGTGAAGTCGCCGCGCGCGCTGCCGGGTTCGAACCGCGCCACGCTGATCGCACCGTCGACATGGCGCACGCCCGTCTTGGTCGTGGGTTCATGCGGGATCGGAGGCAGCGCGCGCTTGGGGTCGTTCTGCACGCCGAACTGGACGAAGCCGAACTTGTCGCCTGCCTTCACCGTTCGATAGAAGGTGATGCCGTCCAGCCGCTTCTGATCGACATATTTCAGGAAATTGGCGGCGGTGACGGGTGCGCGCTCGACTTCGACCGCGACGACGAAGCGGCCCTTGTCGGTTTCGATCGCAACCCGTTCGGTGCGCGGGACCGGCGTCGTGGGTGCCGCCGGCGCGGGGGCGGGCACCGGCGCGACCTGCAACGCCAGACCGATTGCAGCCGAAACGATCCCCATCATGCCCACAAGCCGAACTCCTTTGCGATGTGCCCATGCCCGCCCCATGTTGCAGGCTGATGCCCGCCTGACCTACAGGCTGGGCGATACCACGCCGATTATGGACGAAAGTGCTGCGATGACCACCCATACGACCCGCATGTTGATCCTGGGGTCCGGCCCCGCCGGCCTGTCCGCCGCCATTTACGGTGCGCGGGCGGGCATGGAGCCGATCGTCGTTCAGGGCATCCAGCCGGGCGGCCAGTTGATGACGACCACCGATGTCGAAAACTATCCGGGCTTTCGCGAAGTCGTGCAGGGCCCGTGGCTGATGGGCGAGATGCAGGCGCAGGCCGAGCATGTCGGCACGCGCATGATGTATGACACCATCGTCGAGGTCGACGTCAGCCAGCGCCCCTTCCGCCTGATCGGCGACGGCGGTGATGTGTATGAAGGCGAAGTGCTGGTGATCGCCACCGGCGCACAGGCCAAATGGCTGGGGCTGGACAGCGAGGAATTGCTGAAGGGCAAGGGCGTCAGCGCCTGCGCCACCTGTGACGGCTTTTTCTATCGCGGCAAGAAGGTGGCGGTGATCGGCGGTGGCAACACCGCGGTCGAGGAAGCATTGTATCTGACCAATCACAGCCATGACGTGACCCTGATCCACCGCCGCGACACGCTGCGCGCGGAAAAGATTTTGCAGGCGCGGCTGTTCGCGAACGAGCGCATCTCGACGCTGTGGAACAAGGAAGTCGTCCGCTTCATCGACGGCGGCGGCACGGCGGGTCTGGTCGGCATCGAACTGCGCGATACGGTGACAGGGGAAGTCTCGACCCTGGATGTCGATGGCGGTTTCGTCGCGATCGGCCATCATCCCGCGACCGAGCTGTTCCGCGGCCATGTGGCGCTGGACGACGACGGTTATATTGCGGTCGAAACGGGTTCGACGCGCACGTCGGTTCCCGGCGTGTTCGCGTGCGGCGACGTGATGGACAAGGTGTATCGACAGGCGGTGACGGCGGCGGGCACGGGATGTATGGCGGCACTGGATGCCGAGCGCTTTCTGGCGGAAGCCGAGTTTGCGGAGGAAGAGGCTCAGGCCGCGGCCTGAGCCTTTCCCGGCCGGTCAGCGTCGCGGGGCGGCGCGACCGGCAAAGCTGACGATGCTTTCGGCGCCGTTTTCGCTGAGTGCCGAGACGCCGAAAAAGTGATCGTCGACGATCACGTCCTTGAGTAGCAATTCGGTGGCATCGGCGGGCAGGTCGCGCTGGTCGGTCCAGTCCTGCTTGTCGTTGCGACGCCAGTGGACGCGGTATCCGCTGGCCCCCGTCACCGGCGACCAGCGCACGGTCGAATCGGCACTGACCGCCCCGTCGACGCTGACATCGCCGGGGGCGGACGGCGCATCGGCCAGCCGCCGCGCGACGGCGACGTTGATCGCCGTCACCCGGGCTGCATAGTCGAAGTCCATCTTGTCGATGGTGTCGCCATATTCGCGGCCGTTTTCGGTCCGCAGATTCTGGTGCTGCTGGTCGTAATTCTCCGCCGCGACGGTAAAGCGGACAGCGGGATAGCCCAGGCGCAGGAATGCTTCATGATCGCCGCCGCGCCCGAACCGGTCGGGACGGCGCACGGCGAACACTTCGAGCGCGCCGGGCATCGCCTGGGCCGTGCCGCGAATCGCCTTGGCCAGCGCGCGGCTGGGACCGTCATCCTCGCCGCCATTGCCGCGGCGGCGAATCTGTTCCTCGATCGTCTCCGAAATGCGGATGCCCTCGGAAAAGACGCGCACGCGGTCGGCGACGCGCTGGCCGTTCTGGCCGACGGTATTGCCGACCATGTCGTTGTTCAGCGCGGCATCGACGGTCCAGCCGCGCGCCCTGGCGGTTTCGGCCAGCAGCGTCGCCCCCCACAGGCCCTGTTCTTCGCCCGACAGCGCGGCATAGATGATCGTGGCCTTGTGCTTGGTCCTGGACAGGATGCGCGCGGTCTCGATCACCAGCGCGACGCCCGATGCGTCGTCATTGGCGCCTGGCGCGTCGCCCGATGCATCCATCACGTCCGAATTACGGCTGTCCAGATGCCCCATCAAGATGACGACGCGGCCCGGTTCGGTGCCGGGCTGCACGCCCAGCACGTCGACAATCTCAACCCCG
This sequence comes from Sphingomonas sp., assembly GCF_035490575.1. Classification (GTDB taxonomy): domain Bacteria; phylum Pseudomonadota; class Alphaproteobacteria; order Sphingomonadales; family Sphingomonadaceae; genus Sphingomonas. The sequence goes on from NZ_DATJLI010000075.1 coordinate 23,514, forward strand.
TCCGGCGCGCGCGGGCCGGTGAAGGTGCGCGCCAGCCGCTCGGTCGTCACGCAACCGCCGCACGATTTGCCGATTCGCCTGAACTCCGCCTCGACCCAGTTGCGCGCGGCGCCGATGCCGCGCTTTGGATCGGTGGTGGTCGATGCCGAATGGCGCGTGCCGAAACCCGCCATGGCGGCGACATCGGCGCGCAGCCGCTCGGGTGAGGGCGCGTCCTGCGCCGCGGCGGGGCTGGCGATCAGGGCGATGAGGGGGAGGGTAAAGCGCATGGCCGTGTTTAGGCGCCATCCGCCCCCCGGCTGTCAACGCCGCCGGTTCAACTCAGCCGGTCGATGCCTTCCCGGTCCAGGCTGCCGGGAATAATCATGACCGGCACCGGCAGCGTGCCCGCATCAGGCCCCGCGAAATGGCTGACCAGCGGACCCGGCGGGCCACTGGCGGCGGCCCCCAGCACCAGTGCGGCAATGTCGGGATTGGCGGCGATCATCTCGCGCACGATTTTCGGCCCTTCGCCCTGATGCACGGTGATCGAGGGCTTGATGCCCGATTCGGACAGCAAAGTGCCCGCTGCCCCCGCGACCAGCGCTTCGGCGCGAAGGCGGGCTTCTTCCTCCATCGTCGCCATCACCCCGCCCCACTGGACGAACTCGGTCGAGGGCACGAGCGCCAGGATTTCGATCGATCCGCCCGTCTTGACCGCGCGCCGCGCCGCGAAACGCATCGCGATCTCCGCCTCAGGGCTTTCGTCGATCACCACCAGATAGGTCCGCATCGCGCTTCATCCTTCCCCTTTTCGCACTGACGTGGACGCAGCCGCGGCCAAGCGCAAGAGACGGGCGCTTCGTGCGGGCAAGATACGTATGCGCGCGCCGCGCCCCTTGACCCGGAGCGAAGGGATGGCGAAGAGGCACTAACCCCAGGAAAGGCAGGAATCTCCCTTCATGTCGATCGAACTGAAGATGCCCGCGCTGTCGCCGACGATGGAGGAAGGCACGCTCGCCAAATGGCTCGTCAAGGAAGGCGATACCGTCAAATCCGGCGACATCATGGCCGAGATTGAAACCGACAAGGCGACGATGGAATTCGAAGCCGTGGATGAAGGCACGATCGCCAGGATCCTCGTCAGCGAAGGATCGGACGGCGTGAAGGTCGGCACCGTCATCGCCATTCTTGCCGAAGAGGGCGAGGATGCCGGCAGCGTCGAAGCGCCCAAGGCGGATGCCCCCAAGGCCGAGAGCAAAGGCGCCGACGAAGCGCGCAAGCAGGAAGTGCAGGAAGAAAAGGCCACCGGCTCGACCGAACCCGCCAAAGCCGCGCCTGCTTCCGCCAAAAGTGACGACGGCGGTCGCGTAAAGGCCAGTCCGCTGGCTCGCCGCCTTGCCGCCGAAAAGGGTGTCGAACTGTCGGGTGTCAGCGGCAGCGGACCCAATGGCCGGATCGTCAAGGCCGATATCGACAGCGCCAAGCCCGGCGCGGCCAAGGCCGATGCGCCCGCGGCGAAGACCGAAACCGCCGCGCCGGCGCCCGTCGCGGCACCGTCGGCCGAGACCAAGGCGGTCTGGTATGACGAGAGCATTCCACACGAAGTGTCGAAGCTGTCGAACATCCGCAAGACGATCGCACGCCGCCTGACCGAAGCGAAGCAGACGATCCCGCACATCTATCTGACGGTCGACATTCGCCTCGACGCGCTGCTCAAGCTGCGTGGCGAATTGAACAAGGGGCTGGAAAGCCGGGGCGTGAAGCTGTCGGTTAACGACATGCTCATCAAGGCGCTGGGCGTCGCGCTGGAGGCGACGCCCAAGTGCAACGTCACCTTCCTCGGCAACGACCTCGTCAGCTACCACCGCGCCGACGTGTCGGTCGCGGTCTCGACGCCCACCGGCCTCATCACCCCGATCGTCCGCGATGCCGCCAACAAGGCGCTGTCGAGAATCTCGACCGAGATGAAGGAATTGGGCGCGCTGGCCAAGGACAACAAGCTGAAGCCCGAACAATATCAGGGCGGCACCGCTTCGCTGTCCAACATGGGCATGTTCGGCATCAAGCAGTTCGACGCTGTCATCAATCCGCCGCAGGGCATGATCCTTGCGGTGGGCGCGGGTGAGAAGCGTCCCTACATCGTCGACGACGCGCTGGGCGTGGCGACGGTCATGTCGGCGACCGGCAGCTTCGACCACCGCGCGATCGACGGGGCGGACGGCGCGCAATTGATGAAGCTGTTCAAGGAACTGGTCGAAAACCCGATGGGCATGATCGCGTGACATGCGCGGGCAGCGACTGATCCTCGAGATATTCTATACGGTAGCGGGACTGGCGGGCGCATGGCTCATCGGCGCCGCTGCCGCATGGGCCTATCCGGTCGGTCGCGCCAATGTCTGGCTCGTCACCTGGGTGTCGATGGGCATCATCGTGCTGATGGGCATCCCGCCGATGCTGCGCGCCGCGCGCGGAGGGCTGCATGACTGAACCAACCCCGGAAGTGCCGCCCGCCGGCCATCCGGCGCTGCGCGTGACGACGATGCCCGCCGACGCCAATCCCTATGGCGACATTTTCGGCGGCTGGCTGATGAGCCAGATGGACATGGCCGCCGGGCTGGTCGCCGCACGCCATTCCAAGGGGCGGGCCGTGACCATCGCGGTCGACGCGATGGAGTTTCTGGCGCCCGTCGCGGTCGGTGACGAAGTGTCGGTCTATGCCGATCTGGTCCGCACGGGCCGCACCTCGATGACGATCGAGGTCGAGGCGTGGCGGCGCGGTCGCCATGTCGAACAAAGCTGTCGCGTCACCAAGGCGCGTTTCGTGTTCGTCGCGATCGACGAGGCGCGCCGGCCGCGCCCGATCGCCGGCGTCGATTGATCCCATTTTTCCCTCGGGAGATTGTTTGTGGCTGATACCTATGACCTGATCGTGCTCGGCTCCGGCCCTGGCGGCTATGTCGCGGCGATCCGCGCGGCGCAGCTGGGGCTGAAGACCGCGATCGTCGAGCGCGAAAATCTGGGCGGCATCTGCCTCAACTGGGGCTGCATCCCGACCAAGGCGCTGCTGCGATCGGCCGAGATTTTCCACTATATGCAGCACGCCAAGGACTACGGCCTGGCAGCGCAGGGCATCAGCGCCGATCTGGAAGCGGTCGTCAAACGCTCACGCGGGGTCGCCAAGCAGCTCAATCAGGGCGTCACGCACCTGATGAAGAAGAACAAGATCGCCGTTCACATGGGCGAGGGCAAGCTGAGCGGGAAAGGCAAGCTGTCGGTCAAGGACAAGGACGGCAAGACCACCGAATTGTCGGCCAGGCACATCATCCTGGCGACGGGCGCGCGCGCCCGCGACCTGCCCGGCACACCCGCGGACGGCAAGCGCATCTGGACCTATCGCCACGCCATGACGCCGCCGGAAATGCCGAAAAGGTTGCTGGTCATCGGATCGGGCGCGATCGGGATCGAATTCGCCAGCTTCTACAACGACATGGGCGCCGATGTGACCGTTGTTGAGATGATGGACCGCATCGTGCCGGTCGAGGATGCCGACGTTTCAGCTTTCCTGGAGAAGTCGCTGGTCAAGCAGGGCATGAAGATCATGACCAAGGCGGGCATCAGCGACGTGAAGCCCGGCGCGGACGGCGTGTCGGTCAAGCTGAAGGACAAGGCGGGCAAGGAATCGACCGAGACGTTCAGCCACGTCATCGTCGCAATCGGCATCGTGCCCAATACCGAAAACCTCGGTCTCGACACACTCAAGGTCGAGACCAACGAGCGCGGCTTCCTGAAAACCGATCCGATGTGCCGCACCAATGTCGACGGGCTGTGGGCGATCGGCGACATCACCGCGCCGCCGTGGCTGGCGCACAAGGCGAGCCATGAGGGCGTGATCGCGGCCGAGGCGATCGCGCAGGCGCTGGGCAACAAGGACGTGCACCCGCACGCCATGGACGTCCGCAATATTCCCGGCTGCACCTATTGCCATCCGCAGGTCGCCAGCGTCGGCCTGACCGAAGCGAAGGCCAAGGAAGAAGGGTATGAGGTCAAGGCCGGCACCTTCCCCTTTATCGGCAACGGCAAGGCGATTGCGTTGGGCGAGGCGGAAGGCTTTATCAAGACGGTGTTCGACGCCAGGACCGGCGAGCTGCTGGGCGCGCACATGGTGGGCGCCGAAGTGACCGAATTGATCCAGGGCTATACCGTCGGCAAGCAGCTTGAGACGACCGAGGCGGAATTGATGCAGACGGTTTTCCCGCACCCGACGCTCAGCGAAATGATGCACGAAAGCGTGCTGGCGGCTTACGGGCGCGCCATCCACATCTGATCCCGTCGCGCGGCCGGTTCGTTCCGGTCGCGCGAATCGGGCTGACAATCGCAAAATCGTGCGTCAATCTGCGCGCATGTCCAATCGTCTTCGCGTTCGTGCGACTGGTGCGGTCGCTATTGTCGCTATGCTGTCCGCCTGTGGTGGGGGCGGCAGCGG
>NZ_DATJLI010000076.1:0-21530 GCF_035490575.1 Sphingomonas sp.
GCGCGAAACTTGCGTTCGAGCAATTTGGGCGGCGCGCCGAAATACTGGTTCACCAGTCGCACCACCTGTCGCGACGAAAGCGGAATCGCGTCGAACAGCGTCTGGACGCGCGGCGTTGGGTTATCGGTCAGCCATTGTCGCACCGCTTCGCACAGCCGGACATGTTCGGGCGGCACGGGGCGCGCACGGCGGGCCAGGAACGGCACGGCAAGCGCCATCATTTCGGACAGCGTTTGCAGATCGCGGAAACGGGCAAGCAATTGCGATGCTTCCTCACCGAACAGCGCCTGACCATCGGTGACATGATCGGCGCGCTCGTTCGCGGGAATGCCGATCAGCGAGCACCAGCCGACCGGCCGCAACGCAATCCCGAAACAGTGGAAAGGCCCATCGACACGGTAGGCCGCGGCACCCGTGCCCGGCCCGTTTATCATCACCGGGCAGGAGGGTTCGACATCGCCCTGCGGAAACCGAAGCGTGCCGGTGCCGCTCAGCATGAAGCGGATCTGGCCGACATCTGCGCGCTCCACCCCTTCGACCAAGGCGTCGTCACTGCGATACAGATAGAATAGCGTCACCAGATGCGCCACCGACGGGGGTGGCGGCAAGAACTCCAAGTGCATTCGGCGCGACTTCCCCCATGGAAGAAACGGTGCTTTGTCCCCCGGACACCGAATCCTCATTGGTAAACATATGGTTGATCGAAGTGTGACCGAAAAGGGTTATTTGTGACTTTGTGTTGCCCGACTATCTTTGGTCAGACAAAAATGGGCGACCATCCCCGAAAGAATGGCCGCCCAAAGAAGAAGCCCCTGTGAAGGAACCTCTTGGGTCGCAGCGCCGCCGATAATCGGGCGGCGCTGCTTCGTCTTGTATGAAAATGACAAAATTACGCCGGCGTCGCGAATAGCCGTGGCGCAGCACGCTCGGTGCGGAAACGATCCTTTCGATCAGGCGCGGCGGAAAATGCCGCAGGCAATCCGACCGCCGCTGTTGCCCGACGGGTCGGTCATCATGTCGTCGGGGCCGGCATGGATCATCATCGCCGATCCGTCCGCGTCGAACAGCCCGTCAAAGGTGCCGCCCGGCAGCGTGTAGGTCAGCGTGCCGCTGCCGTCGCTGGCGACATCGAGGTTCGGCGCGTCGCCGGCATGCGGCCCGGCGGGGTTCTCCAGACCATGCTTGCGCGTGGTCGGGTTCCAGTGCCCGCCCGCCGATTCAAAGGTGGGTGCATCGCAGCGGCCAACGGTATGGACATGCGCCCCGTGTGCGCCGGGTGGCATATTGCGCCCTTCGACCATCAACTGGATGCCGTCGCCCATCTGGGTCGCGGTGGCGCGTCCGACCGATTGGCCATTGGCGGTGATGAGATCGGCCACCGCCGACTGATCGCCGCCCCCGCCCGCACCCGTCATGGCGCAGGCGCCGAGCATGAGCGCGCCGACCGCTGTCGTTGCCATCGAAAGTCGCATCATATCCTCCTGTTGCATCGTTTAACACGCAATGCCTCGCAAACGTGGCGGTTCCAAGCCCTGCTTGACGCGCGCCGCACCGCGAACGATAGTGGTATCAACTGAAACCACATCGCTGGAGGATGCTGTCATGGCGCATATGGACGTGAACCCGCTCGGCCTCGACGGATTCGAGTTTTGCGAGTTCGCCTCGCCCGATCCGGCGCGCATGGCTGCCCAGCTCGAGCAGATGGGCTTTGTCGCGGCATCGACGCACCCAAACCGCGATGTGGTGCGATACAAGCAGGGGCGCATCAACCTGCTGCTCAACCGCATGACTGACGGGCATGCGGCGGATTTCCATGGCGCGCATGGGCCGTCGGCCGCGGGCATGGCGTTTCGCGTCGATGACGCCAAGGCGGCATTCGACAATGCGGTTGCGCGTGGGGCGAAGCCCGCGGACGCATCGCGCGGGGCGCTGGGCACCGGATATGCGCTGGAGGGGATCGGCGGGTCGATGCTGTATCTGATCGACCGGCATGGCACACGCGGGAGCCTGTATGACGACTGGAACGCGGTGCCCGGCGCCGAGGAAGCGGAGCGGGAGAACTCGGTCGGCCTCGACCTGCTCGACCACCTGACGCACAATGTCCGGCGGGGGCAGATGCGGGTGTGGGCAGAGTTCTACAACCGCATCTTCAATTTTGAAGAGCAGAAATATTTCGACATCAAGGGCAAGGCGACCGGCCTGTTCAGCCAGGCGATGATCGCGCCCGACAAGGCGATCCGCATCCCGTTGAACGAAAGCCAGGACGACAAGAGCCAGATCGAGGAGTTCATCCGCGATTATAATGGCGAGGGTATCCAGCACCTGGCCTTCACCACCGACAATATCTACGAAACCGTTGAGAAGCTGCGGGCACGCGGCGTGCGGTTGCAGGACACCATCGAGACGTATTACGAGCTGGTCGACAAGCGCGTGCCGGGGCATGGCGAGGACCTGGACCGGCTGAAGAAGAACCGCATCCTGATCGACGGCGATACGGGGGATGAGGGCATCCTGCTCCAGATCTTCACCGAAAACATGTTCGGCCCGATCTTTTTCGAGATCATTCAGCGCAAGGGCAATGAAGGCTTCGGCAACGGCAATTTTCAGGCACTCTATGAATCGATCGAGCTGGATCAAATCCGGCGCGGCGTGATTACGGTCGACGGCTAAGCGCGGGGGCACTGCTTTGCCGGGTCCGACGCCCGGCGGATGGAGAGAGACGATGCAGCAGGACGACAGTGCCCGATATATTCCCGGTTTCGGCAATCATGTCTCGACCGAGGCGGTGGCGGGTGCGCTGCCGGTGGGGCGCAACAGCCCGCAGCGGCCCGCGTTCGGCCTGTATGCGGAACAGTTGTCGGGCACCGCATTTACCGCGCCCCGGCATGAAAATCGCCGGTCGTGGCTGTATCGCCTCCGCCCCACTGCCGAGCATCCGCCGTTCGTGCGATATGACGGCGCGGCGAAGTTCGCGCCGGGGACCGACAACGCGCCGCTGGCCCCCAATCGCCTGCGCTGGGACCCGCAACCGATGCCGGAAGCGCCGGTCGACCTGATCGACGGGATGGTCACGATGATGGCCAATCGCGATCCCGCCAGCCTGGAGGGTGTGGCGCTGCATGTCTATGCCGCCAACCGTGACATGGACGCGCGGGTGTTCCAGAATGCCGATGGCGAGATGCTGTTCCTGCCCGAACAGGGGCGGCTGGTGCTGTTGACCGAAATGGGGCGGGTCGAGGTCGCACCGGGGCAGGTGGCGCTGGTGCCACGCGGCGTGCGGTTTCGCGCGCTGCTGCCCGATGGGACGGCGCGCGGCTATGTCGCTGAAAATCACGGCAGCCTGTTTCGCCTGCCCGATCTGGGGCCGATCGGCGCCAACGGCCTGGCCAACCCGCGCGATTTCGAGACGCCGGTCGCGTGGTTCGAGGACCGGGACGCGGCGGTCAAGGTGGTGCAGAAGTTCCTGGGGTCTTTGTGGACCACGACGCTGTACCACAGTCCGCTGGACGTGGTGGCGTGGCACGGCAATCTGGCCCCGTGGCGATATGATCTGTCGCGGTTCAACACGATGAACACGGTCAGTTTCGACCATCCCGACCCTTCGATCTTCACCGTGCTGACCTCACCCAGCGATGTGCCGGGGCGTGCGAATGCCGATTTCGTGATCTTTCCGCCGCGCTGGATGGTGGCGGAGGGCACGTTCCGGCCGCCATGGTTCCACCGCAACGTCATGTCGGAGGCGATGGGCCTGATCCAAGGTGCTTACGACGCCAAGGCGGACGGATTTCAGCCCGGCGGCATCAGCCTGCACAATCTGATGGCGGGCCATGGTCCCGACTTGGCGACGTGGGAAAAGGCGAGCGCGGCTGACCTGAAGCCGCACCGGATCGACGGCACGATGGCGTTCATGCTGGAAAGCTGCTGGCCGTATCGCCCCACGACCCACGCACTGGCGACGGCGCAGCCCGATTATGACGCGGCGTGGCGCGACTTTCCCAAGGCGAAGCTGCCCGGATGAGTGATGCGCCTGCGAATGGCCGTGTGTTCGCGACGCCGGCGGGCGTGACGCTGGCGTCCGTCGAGGCGATTGCCGACGGGGCGACGCGCAATTTCGTGCTGAAACTGCGCGCGGGTCGTTTTCACGGGTTTGTCGTGCGGCGGGGGGATGGCGTGGTCGGTTATGTCGATCGATGTCCGCACATGGGCGTGCCGCTGGCGCAGCGGCTTGACGATTATCTGTCGCCCGACGGCACGCGCATCGTGTGCAGCTGGCACGGCGCGATCTTCCGGCTGGAGGATGGCGAATGCCTGGGCGGGCCGTGCCCCGGCACGCGGCTGACGCCGTGGCCGGTCACGGTGCAGGACGGGCAGATCGTTACCGTCTGAGGCCGCGCACGATATGCGCGGCCAGACCGGGGCCGTGATAGACCAGCGCCGAATAAAGCTGAACCAGGCTGGCGCCCGCATCCAGCCGCCGTTGCGCCTCCTCTGCCGAATCGATGCCGCCGGCGGAAATCAGCGGCATCTGTCCGCCCGTCGCCGCCATTGCTGCGCCCAGCATTTCCCGCGCGCGTTGCTTCAGGGGCTTACCCGACAGGCCGCCTGCCTCAGCCGCATGGGGGGAGCGCAAGCTGTCTGGGCGGGTGATCGTCGTGTTCGACACGATCAGCGCGTCGATGCCGTGATCGATCGCCGCGCGCGCGACGACATCGAGCGCGGCGGTATCGAGATCGGGTGCGATCTTCAGGAACAGCGGCACCCGCTCACCCCCCGCGCGCCGCGCATCGTCGCTGGCGGCAAGCAACTCGCCCAGCGCCGGTTGCGATTGCAGGTCGCGCAGGCCCGGCGTGTTGGGGGAGCTGATGTTGATCGTCACATAATCGGCCAGCGGCGCGGCGCGCGCGACGCTATGCGCGTAATCGGCCACGCGATCGTGCGAATCCTTGTTTGCGCCGACATTGATGCCGACGATGCCATGGCGACGGCGCGCGGCGGCGATGCGGGGCAGGGCAGCGTCGATGCCGCCATTGTTGAATCCCATGCGATTAACGACGCCCTCATCCTCGACCAGCCGGAACAGGCGGGGTTTGGGATTGCCCGCCTGCGGGCGCGGGGTGAGCGTGCCGACCTCGACAAAGCCGAAGCCGAGACCGAGAAAGCCGTCAATCGCCTCCGCATCCTTGTCCACCCCGGCGGCGAGGCCAACGGGGTTGGGGAAATCGAGGCCCGCGATCCGCACGGGCTTGCCCCGCGGCCGCGCGGACAGTGGCGTGCCCGCCTTGCCCCAGGCGGCCAGCGCGCGGATGGTCAGGCGGTGCGCCTGTTCGGGATCGAGCGCAAACAGCGCGGGACGATAGAAGGGAGCGGCCATGACGATGCTCCCTGCCAGCGGCTTATCCTCGCGTCAAAGTGTCGCCACGGGTTGATTTGCGGCGCCGCATCGGGTTTCGGGGAGGGGACGGGCATCCATTTGCCGATTCAGGAATTGAAATGAGCGAGCTTCAGACACTTCAGGCCGACCTGATCGCGCGCGTCGACGCCGCCGACAGCGCCGATGCGGTCGAGACGATCCGCGTCGAGGCGCTGGGCAAGCAGGGGCGCATCACCGCGCTTTTGAAATCGCTGGGCGCGATGACGCCCGATCAACGTCAGGTCGAGGGGCCGGCGATCCATGCCCTGCGCGAAGCGGTGACGAACGCCATCGGCGCGCGCAAGGCGGCGCTGGAGCGCGCGGCGCTGGACGCGCGGCTGGCGGACGAGACGCTGGACATGACGCTGCCAGCATCGGGCGTGCCGGCGGGCACGGTGCACCCGGTCAGCCAGGTGATGGACGAGCTGGCCGAAATCTTCGCCGATCTGGGCTTTGCCGTGGCGACCGGGCCGGAGATCGAGGACGACTGGCACAATTTCACCGCGCTCAATATTCCTGAGACGCACCCGGCGCGGGCGATGCATGACACCTTCTATTTCCCCGATGAGGGGGGGAAGCGGATGCTGCTTCGCACCCATACGTCCCCCGTGCAGATCCGCACGATGGTTAAGGACAAGCCCCCCATTCGCATCATCGCGCCGGGCAGGGTCTATCGCAGCGACAGCGATGCCACCCACACGCCGATGTTCCACCAGATCGAGGGGCTGGTCATCGACCGTGGCATTACCCTTGGCCACCTGAAATGGACGCTGGAGACGTTTCTGAAGGCGTTTTTCGAGCGCGACGACATCGTGCTGCGGCTGCGCGCCAGCTATTTCCCGTTCACCGAACCGTCGGTCGAGGTCGATGTCGGCTATTCGATCGTCAAGGGAAAGCGCGTGATCGGCGGAGCCGAGGGCTGGATGGAAGTGCTGGGCAGCGGCATGGTCCATCGCAAGGTGATCGAGGCGTGCGGGCTGGACCCCAATGAGTGGCAGGGCTTTGCCTTCGGCACGGGCGTCGACCGGCTGGCAATGCTGAAATACGGCATGGACGACCTGCGCCCGTTCTTCAACGGCGACCTTCGCTGGTTGCGCCATTACGGCTTTGCCGCGCTCGACGTGCCGACGCTGTCGGGCGGCGTCGGCGTTTCGGCCTGAACGACATTCCCAGGAAAGCATATCCATGAAGTTCACGCTGAGCTGGCTGAAGGATCACCTCGACACCGGGGCCGATCTCGACATCATATTGACGACGCTGACGCGCATCGGCCTTGAGGTCGAAGGGGTTGAGAACCCGGCCGAGCGGCTGGCGGGCTTTCGTGTCGCACGCGTGCTGACCGCCGAGCGCCATCCGCAGGCCGACAAGTTGCAGGTCCTGTCGGTCGAAACCGGCGACGGCGCACCGTTGCAGGTGGTGTGCGGTGCGCCCAACGCCCGCGCCGGGCTGGTCGGGGTGCTGGGCACGCCCGGCGCGGTGGTGCCGTCCAACGGAATGCAGCTTCGCGTGTCGGCCATTCGCGGCGTCGAATCGAACGGCATGATGTGTTCCAGCCGCGAGCTGGAACTGGGCGACGATCATGACGGCATCATCGAATTGCCCGCCGACACCGCGATCGGCACCGCTTTTGCCGATTATGCCGGACTGGACGATCCGGTCATCGACGTGTCGATCACGCCGAACCGTCAGGATTGCATGGGCGTGCGCGGCATTGCCCGCGACCTGGCCGCTGCCGGTCTTGGCACGCTGAAGCCGCTGTCCGTCGATCCGGTCGCGGGCGAGGGGGAGGGACCGTCGGTTTCGATCGAGGACGAGGGCGGCTGTCCCGCATTCTTCGCGCAGAATGTGTCGGGCGTGAGCAATGGCACCGCGCCCGAATGGATGCAGCGCCGGTTGAAGGCGATCGGGCAGAAGCCGATTTCGGCGTTGGTCGACATCACCAATTATGTGATGTTCGACCTGGGCCGCCCGCTGCACGTCTATGACCGCGCCAAGCTGTCGGGCGGGCTGGTCGCGCGTCCGGCGCGGGCGGGGGAGCAGGTGCTGGCGCTGAACGGCAAGACCTATTCGCTGGATGCAGGGATGACGGTGATCGCCGACGACGCGCATGTCCACGACATTGGCGGCATCATGGGCGGTGAGGAGTCGGGCGTGAGCGACGCCACCACCGACGTGCTGATCGAATGCGCCTATTTCACGCCGGAGGCGATTGCGCGCACCGGCCAGCGGCTGAATTTGACCAGCGATGCGCGTGCGCGGTTCGAGCGGGGCGTGGACCCCGCCTTCCTTGAGGACGGCCTCGCCATTGCAACGCGCATGGTGATGGACCTGTGCGGCGGGCGCGCCAGCAGCGTGACGCACGCGGGACAGCCGCCGGTCGAGATGGCGCGCTTTGCCTATGACCCGTCGCTTGCCGAGACGCTGGGTGGGTTGGCGATCGCGCCCGATCGGCAGCGGGCGATCCTGATGGCGCTGGGCTTTGCCGTCAGTGACGACTGGCAGGTAACGCCGCCGACATGGCGTCGCGATGTCGACGGCCCCTCCGATCTGGTCGAGGAAGTGATCCGCATCGAGGGGCTGGACAACGTCCCGTCCACCCCGCTGCCGCGCGCCGAGGGTGTGGCGCGACCCACCGCGACGCCGGAGCAGCGCACCGAGCGCCGCCTGCGCCGCGCTGCCGCTGCACGCGGGCTGAACGAGGCGGTGACGTGGAGCTTCATTTCGGAAAAGCACGCCGCGGTGTTCGGTGGCGGCGCATGGACGCTGGCCAATCCGATCAGCGAGGACATGAAAGTGATGCGCCCGTCGCTGCTGCCCGGATTGCTGGCGGCGGCGCAGCGCAACCTGAGCCGCGGGGCGACGAGCGTGCGGCTGTTTGAGATCGGTCGCCGCTATCTGGCCGATGGCGAGCGCGCGACGCTGGCGGTGCTGCTGGCGGGCGAGCGGTCGCCGCGCGAGTGGCTGGGCGGCAAGGCACAGCCCTTCGACGCCTATGACGCCAAGGGCGAGGCGCTGGCGCTGCTGGAAGCGGCGGGCGCGCCGGTCGGCAACATCAGCGTGATGGGCGAGGCGGGCGATGCGTGGCATCCCGGCCAGTCGGGCACGCTGCGGCTGGGGCCGAAAACGGTGCTGGCGACATTCGGCATGGTGCATCCGCTGGTGGCGCAGGCATTCGACCTGAGCGGCCCGGTCGCGGCGGTCGAGCTTTACCCGGACGCGATCCCCGCGCGACGGGCCAGCGGCTTCATGCGTCCGGCCTTTGCGCCACCCGCGTTGCAGGCGGTGCGCCGTGACTTTGCATTTGTCGTGCCCGTCGGGCTGGCTGCGGATCAACTGGTGCGGGCAGTGCGAGGCGCCGACAAGGCGGCGATCGTCGATGCGCGCGTGTTCGACCAGTTCACCGGCGCAAGCGTTGGCGAGGGGCAGAAAAGCCTGGCGGTCGAAGTCGTGATGCAGCCGGGCGAAAAGAGCTTTACCGATGCCGAGTTGAAGGCGGTGGCCGACAAGGTGGTCGCGGCGGCGGGCAAGCTGGGCGCGGTGTTGCGGGGGTGAAGCGATGCCGGTCGGCCGAACCGACCGGCATCGCGCGGATCATTCGATCATGACGCCGACGACGCGCCACGCGCCGTCCTGACGCTCAAGCGTCACCGTTTCGACGGCATCGGCCTTGTTCGCATAGCGTGCGTTGAACTTGACGACCTGATAGCCGGCGGGCGGGGCGGGCAAGTCCTGTTGCGACAGGAAGCTGCGCGACACCAGCCTGCCGAACCGCGCGCGCATTGCGTCCGACGTTGACGCCCAGATGGCCTGCGTATTCTGGTCCCGGAACGCCGCGCCGGTCTGGCTGTAGCTTGCCGACCAGTCGTCCCGGTCGACCAGCGCGAGCCATTGTCGTGCGAAATCGACGACCGCCTGATCGGTCGGTGATTGCTGCGTCGGTATCGCGACCGGCGCGGTGGCAAGGGTCGATCCGAATATGGCCAGAAGGCCGAGCGTGGCTGACATCAACAGCACTCCGATGCGAGTTCGGGGGCGGGTGGCCCCCGTTGCGCCGCCGTTCGGCGCCATGACGTCATCGGTGGCGTTGGTCGGGAAGGCTTCCCCCATTCCCTGGTCTACAAGGGAATTGTTGCCAGCGGCGGCTTCGGCCTCGAGCAGCAGTCGCGCGGCTTCGCGACTGCTGGACACCGAGAGTTTTCGTCGCGCCCCGCGCAGCCGTTCGTTGATTGTGTGGACCGACAGGTTCAGTGATCGCGCGACCGACTTGGCGTCATGCCCTTTCACGATCAGACGCAGCGTCTGCCGCTCCTTTTCGGTCAGGCTGTCGAGGCTGCGGGCGAGAGGCATCTGCATCCCGGCAAGCTAGGCGGTGGGGCAGCCCGCGAACTACCCCAAAATCCTTGTAGGGCCGCTCTTACGCGCCGCGGTTCAGCGCGGGGTCGGGTTCGAGCAGGCGGTGCAGGTGCACCACCACATATTTCATTTCGGCATCGTCCACCGTGCGCTGCGCGGCGGCGCGCCACGCCTTTTCGGCGCTGGCGTAATCGGGAAACACGCCAACCATGTCGATGGCCGACAGGTCGGTGAAGTCGAGGGTCATCGGGTCGCTCACGCGGCCGCCGAAGACGAGGTGAAGCTTGCTCATTCGCCAGGATCCCGGTGCTGTGGAACGCCCGCCTGGGCAAGCGGGCCTTGAGGGGCCAGCGCATAGCGCACTGCGCCAAATCCTCAAGGCCGCTTCATGCGTCCGGCGTTCAGGCCGTCGTCTTGGCTCCGTCGCGCGCGGCCTTTGCCACATTGCCAAGCAACGCGGCGGCGCGGTCCTTGGCACCCTGCTTGTCGGGCATCAGCGATTCGATCTCCTGCTTGCCAGCGTCTCGTGCACTGCGTGCGGCGGCGGCGGCACTGTCGGTCAGGCGCTTGCCGATGGGGCCAAGCGTCTGGCGTTCCTTTTCGGTGCGCGGCAGCAGCGCGCCGATCGCGACGCCCAGCGCCGCGCCGCCGATCAGGGCGGCAAGCGGGTTGGACTCGATCCCGTCAGCGGCCTTGTGCGCGGCTTTTGACGCGGTGTCGCGCGTCGTGTCGATCGCATGGGTCGCGGCGTCGCGCGTGGTGTCGACAGCATGGGTCGCGGCTTCACGTGTGCGTTGGGTCAGAGTGGCGTTTTGTGCTTCGGTCATGATGGATGTCCTTCGGCCAATTCGAGGTCGGTAATTTCGGGGTCGGGGCGTTCGGCGCGCTTGCGACAGAACAGCCGTCCCAGCGGCTTGCGGGCCAGCAGCAGCAGAATGCCACCCGCAATCGAGCCAGCGAGGGCCGGGCGTGCGCGGGCGGTTTCGACCGCCTGTTCCGTGACGGCCAACGCCTTTTGCTGCGCGGTTTGCGCCGCATCGTTCATCAGCGTGGAGGGGGACAGGCGCTGCTTGAGCCGGTTGGCGTTCGCGAGCATGGCGCTGCGGGCGGTGTCGGCCTCCCGGCGATGCTGTGTCGATCCCATCAGCGGTCACTCCCCAGCGGACGCGCGGCACGACGCAACCGTCCGACTCCGATCATGGCGATGATCGCCGCAACGATCAGGCCGATGGCCACCACGAGCAGCGTGGCCCAGCCCGCGCCGATCGCCGGAGCGAGCGTCAGGATCAGGCCCACCATCAGCGCAATTACAACCGCCTGCACCAGCAACAGCGCGGCGAGCGCGAGCGCCGTGCCGATCCCGGCATCGACGCCGCGTTCGCCCGCCAGCGACTTGTAATATGCGGTCTCCGCGCCAAGCCACCGCTTGGCGTCGTTGACCGTCTGGGCCGCCAGTGCGGCAATGCCGGGCGGGTCGATGCGGTGCTGTTCCATCCCCTGTTGCTCCACGCCGATCAGGTGGTGCTGGTCGGCGTGGGGCCCGCGGTCGGGGTGTCGTTCGGCCCGACACCTGCCTTCAGCACGCGTGCCAGCACGAAGCCGAGCGCGGCAGCAGTGCCGATTGCCATGGCGGGGCTTTTGCGAACGAAACCGCGAACATCCTCAAGCAGTTCGTCAATGTCCTTCTGATCGAGCTGCGACGCGAAGCCGCCCAGCGACTGCGCCGCCGAGCGAGCGTAATCGCCATATTGCGCGCCCAGCTTTTCATCGACCTGCCCGGCGGCATCCTCGACCATCCTGGCGAATTCGTTGATCGCGCCGGTCGCCTTGCTCTTGCCATCACCGGCGAAGCTGCGGGCCTTTTCAGCGGCCTGGGTGCCGAGCTTGCCTGCCTCGGCCTTGATCGTGTCCTTGGTCGAACGCGAGGCATCCGCCGACGCTGCCGGTTCAAAGTTCACGGCACCTGCGTCGCTGGCGAGCGGGGCTGCCGGCTCGAAGCTGGTCTGAGGCGCGGGCGGTGGCGTGGTGCCGGGGTGGTTCTGGTCCGTCATTTGAAATCCCTCCGTCGTTTGCCGAACAACCGCAGCGCTGGCCGCGAGTTCCATGCAATTGTTTCCGATGCGCCGTTTGCGCCCCGGCAACGAAGCCATTAAGGGCAGCGCCGATCCGCGCGCACCCAGATTAGGGAGACCGTTACGTGACCGCAATCATCGACCTTCACGCCCGCCAGATCCTCGACAGCCGAGGCAACCCGACCGTTGAGGTCGATGTCCTGCTGGAGGATGGCAGCTTTGGCCGGGCGGCGGTGCCCTCGGGCGCCTCGACCGGCGCGCATGAGGCGGTCGTGCGCCGCGACGGCGACAAGTCGCGCTGGATGGGCAAGGGCGTGAGCGAAGCGGTCGAGGCGGTGAACAGCGAAATCGCCGAAGCCGTGCTGGGCATGGATGCCGAGGATCAGGCCGATGTCGATCAGGCGATGATCGAGCTGGACGGCACCGCGAACAAGGGCCGCATCGGCGCCAATGCCATCCTTGGCGTCAGCCTGGCGGTGGCCAAGGCGGCGGCGGATGCCCGCGGGCTGCCGCTGTATCGCTATGTCGGCGGGGTCGGCGCGCTGACGCTGCCGGTGCCGATGATGAACATCGTGAATGGCGGTGCCCATGCCGACAACCCAATCGATTTTCAGGAATTCATGGTGATGCCGGTCGGCGCCGAGAGCCTGAGCGAGGCAGTGCGGTGCGGTGCGGAGATTTTCCACACGCTGAAAAAGGCGCTGTCGGACAAGGGGCTGAACACCTCCGTCGGTGACGAGGGCGGTTTTGCGCCGAACATCGGCAGCGCGACCGACGCGCTCGACTTCATCATGCAGTCGGTCGAAAAGGCTGGATACCGCCCCGGCGAGGATGTGATGCTGGCGCTGGACTGCGCCGCGACCGAGTTCTTCAAGGACGGTGCCTATCATCTGGACGGCGAGGGCCGCGTCCTGTCGCCGCACGAAATGGCGGCATATCTGGGTGATCTTTGCGACCGTTACCCGATCCTGTCGGTCGAGGACGGCATGAGCGAGGATGATTTCGAGGGCTGGAAGGCGCTGACCGACCTGCTGGGGGACCGGGTGCAACTGGTCGGCGACGACCTGTTCGTGACGAACCCTGAGCGGCTGGCCGATGGCATCAAGCGCGGGCTTGCCAATTCGCTGCTGGTCAAGGTCAACCAGATCGGCACGCTGACCGAGACGTTGGAGGCGGTCAGCATGGCGAACCGTGCGGGCTACACCGCGGTCATGTCGCACCGTTCGGGCGAGACCGAGGACGCCACGATCGCCGATCTGGCGGTCGCCACCAATTGCGGTCAGATCAAGACCGGCAGCCTGGCGCGTTCGGACCGGTTGGCCAAATATAACCAGTTGCTCCGCATCGAGGAGGAACTGGGCGATGTCGCGCGCTACGCCGGTCTGAGCGTCCTGCGAAACGCCTGAAATCGCGCTTGATTGTGGCGGTGTTCGCGTCGATATTAGCGACCGATGCGAACGCCGCCGAAAAACCGTCTGACACCCATGTTGCAAAGCGCCGGCATCCCCGCGCTTGCGATCATTTTCATGGGCTTTTTCGGCTATTATGCGGTGATGGGTCCGAACGGACTGCTGCGCTATCGCGAATATACGCGCGCCCATGCGATCCGAGAGGCCGAATACGCACAGCTCGACAAGCAGCGCGCGGCGCTTCGCAACCAGGTCGCGCTGCTCGATCCCAAGCGTGGCGCCAATCCCGACATGGTCGATGAACTGGTGCGCCGTGAACTGAACGTCGCGCATCCCGATGAGATCATCGTTCCGCTGAACTGACGCGCTGGACGGTGGACGTGGGGCGGTTGGCCGCATAGATGGGGCGCGTGAACCTGTTGCCGATCCTCTATGCGCTGCTTGCGGCGATCACCGGGCTTTCGCTGGGTGGCGTCGATGAAGCGCGCGCCAGCCGCCCGGCAGTGTCGGCGGCGGTGCAGGTGGCGAGACAGGTCGCGGCCTCCACGATCGAGGCATCGCGCATTGTTGCCACGTTGCGCCCCGATCCGGTCGCACCGCGCATCGTCGCGGGTCAGCCACTGGCGTTGATCGCAACGCCGCTCAACCGGATGCCTGCGCGCCGCCGGGAATAGCGCCGAAGCCGCGCGCGTCCGCGCGAACCGACCGTATTTCCCCATTTCGTTACGCCCCGTTCGTGCGCCATGACGCAGCCGGCGGCGGCCATTGCATAGACAGGATTTCCCATGTTCGGCGGCCTTGCAAAGACCTTTTTCGGTTCCTCAAACGATCGCTACGTCAAATCGCTGGGCAGCATCGTTGCCAGGATCAACGATTTCGAGCCGAGCATCCAGGCGCTGGACGACGATGCGCTGAAGCAGCAGACGGTGCGGTTTCGCGACCGGCTGGCCAATGGCGAAAAGCTGGACGACTTGTTGCCCGAAGCGTTCGCGACCGTCCGGGAAGCGTCGAAGCGGGTTCTGGGAATGCGCCATTTCGACGTGCAGATGGTCGGCGGCATCGTGCTGCACCGGGGCGAAATCGCGGAGATGCGGACGGGTGAGGGCAAGACGCTGGTGGCGACGCTGGCGACCTATCTCAACGCGCTGTCGGGCGAGGGTGTGCACGTCATCACCGTCAACGACTATCTCGCGCGCCGTGACGCCGACGAGATGGGGCGGGTTTACGGCTTTCTGGGCCTGACCACTGGCGTGATCGTTCCCAATCTGGCCGATCACGAACGCCGCGATGCCTATGCCGCCGACATCACTTACGGCACGAACAACGAGTTCGGCTTCGACTATCTGCGCGACAACATGAAGTATGAGCGCGCGTCGATGGTGCAGCGACCGTTCTCGTTCGCGATCGTCGATGAGGTCGATTCGATCCTGATCGACGAGGCGCGCACCCCGCTCATCATCTCCGGCCCGACCGACGACAAGTCCGATCTGTATCTGGGCGTCGATGCGATCGTGAAGCAGTTGACGTCCGACGATTACGAAAAGGACGAAAAGCAGAAGTCGATCGTCCTGACCGAGGACGGCACCGAGCGGGCGGAACGGCTGCTGGAGGCCGCCGGGCTGCTCCAGGGCGCGAACCTGTATGATTTCGAGAATACGCAGGTGGTTCACCACCTGAACCAGTCGCTGCGCGCCAATGCGATGTTCAAGCGCGACATCGATTACATTGTGAAGGAAGGCAAGGTCGTCATCATCGACGAGTTTACCGGCCGGATGATGGATGGTCGCCGCTGGTCCGACGGTCTGCACCAGGCAGTCGAGGCCAAGGAAGGCGTGACGATCGAGCCGGAGAACCAGACGCTGGCGTCGATCACCTTCCAGAATTATTTCCGCATGTATCCAAAGCTGTCGGGCATGACCGGCACCGCCGCAACCGAGGCGGCCGAGTTTTTCGACATCTACAAGATGAACGTCGTGTCGATCCCCACCAATGTGCCGGTCCAGCGCGTTGATGAGGAGGACCAGTTCTACAAGACGATGCAGGACAAGTTCATCGCGATCGCCAAGGGTATCAAGGAACAGGCCGAAAAGGGTCAGCCGGTGCTGGTCGGCACCGTTTCGATCGAAAAGTCGGAACTGCTGAGCGAATATCTCGAAAAGGAAGGCGTGCCGCACAAGGTGCTGAATGCGCGCTATCACGAGATGGAAGCGCATATCGTGGCGCAGGCTGGCCGATTGGGCGCGGTGACGATCGCCACCAACATGGCCGGGCGCGGCACCGACATCAAACTGGGCGGCAATCTGGATTTCCGGGTCGCCGACGAACTGGCCGAAATGCCCGAGGGACCGGAGCGCGACGCCGCGATTGCCCTAATCCGCGAGGAGATCGAGGCCGAGCGCCAGCAGGTGCTGGCCGCCGGCGGCCTGTTCGTGTTGGGGACCGAGCGGCACGAAAGCCGCCGCATCGACAACCAGCTGCGCGGCCGCTCGGGGCGTCAGGGCGATCCGGGTCTCAGCCGCTTCTATTTGAGCCTTGACGACGACCTGCTGCGGATTTTCGGGCCGGACACGATGTTCGCCAAGATGATGCGATCGAACATTGGCGATGGCGAGGCGATCGGCAGCAAATGGCTGACCAAGGCGATCGAGACCGCGCAGAAAAAGGTCGAGGCGCGCAATTACGACATCCGCAAGCAGGTGGTCGAATATGACAACGTCATGAACGACCAGCGCAAGGTGATCTACGAACAGCGCGCCGACATCATGGATGCCGAGACGGTGGGCGATGTCGTGGCCGACATGCGCGCCGAAACGGTCAACGCGATGGTCGGCGACGCGGTGCCGCCGGGCAGCTATCCCGAGCAGTGGGATATCGAGGGGTTGAAGGCGCGCGCCGCCGAAACCCTGAACGTCGACGCGCCGGTCGACCAGTGGATCACCGCGCAGGACGGGCTTGAGGCCGAAGACATCGAAACGCGCATCCGCGAGGCCGCTGACCGGTTGATCGACGAAAAGGCAAAGGACCTGGATCCCGAAACCTGGGCGGGTATCGAAAAGTCGATCCTGCTCCAGAATCTGGACCATCACTGGAAAGAGCATTTGGCGATGCTCGACGCGCTGCGTCAGGTCATCCACCTGCGCGCTTATGCCCAAAAGACGCCGATCAACGAATATAAGCAGGAGGCATTCGGGCTGTTCGAACGGATGCTGGCGAGCATCCGTGACGATGTAACGCGCACCTTTGCCTATGCCCAGTTCCAGATGCAGGCACCGCCCTCCTTGCCTGAACTGCCCGATTTCCTGACGCACCATTTCGACCCGCTGACCGGCGAGGACGACACCTATGACCAGGATGGCTCGGCCGGGGTGGTTCCGCCGTTCCAGATTCCGCAGCCGACCGGCGAGGCGCTGGGCGACGATCCGGCAAGCTGGGAGGGGCGGGTCAGTCGCAATTCGCCATGCCCATGCGGGTCGGGCCGCAAATACAAGCACTGCCACGGCGCGCTGAACGCGTGACGATGCGGTCAATGCCCTTCCCATGCACGACGCGGGCGGCTATCGTCGCCGCGTTGATGTGGGAGAGGGCATGACCGGGGCGGAGGCAGCACGCGGGCGGTTGAGCGACGATCTGGCCCTGGTGGGGTCGGGTGATCGCGCGGCGTTGGCGCGGGTCTATGACCGCACATCGGCCAAGCTGTTCGGCATCGTGCTGCGCGTGCTGCACGACCGGGAAGCGGCCGAGGATGTGCTTCAAGAAGTCTATCTCAAGATATGGAAGCGCGCCGCCAGTTTCGATCGCGACCGGGCCAGCCCGATCACCTGGATGGCGACGATCGCGCGCAACAGCGCCATCGACATTCGCCGCGCGCGCGACCGGCGGGCGGAAGACCCCGACACGTTGATCCAGTTGGCGAGTGACGACGTAGCTTCCGATGAAATGATACGCGGTCACGACGAACGAATGCAGCTTGCGGCGTGCATGGGCGAATTGGAAGAGCATCAGCGCCAGTTCATTCGCTCGGCATTTTTCGACGGCTTCACCTATGCCGAACTGGCCGAGCGGGCGACGGTGCCGCTCGGCACGATGAAGAGCTGGATCCGGCGCGGGCTGGAACGGCTGCGGCGGTGCATCGATGGCGAGTAACCCGCCCATTCCCGAAGATATGGACCTGCTGGCCGCTGAACTGGTGCTGGGCCTGCTGCCGGTGGGCGAGCGGACGCAGGCCGAGGCGCGGCGCGCCGCCGATCCCGCGTTCGACGCCGCTGTTCTTGCATGGGAGCGTCGGCTGGCCCCGCTTTACGACGAGATCGCCGATGTGGCGCCCGACCCGTCGCTATGGCCCCGGATCGAGGCGCGACTGCCGGTTGCGCCGGCGGCGAATGACGATCGTCCGGGAACGGTGCTGCCATGGAAGGTGGCGACCGGGCTGTTCGGCACCGTTGCCGCCGCACTGGCGCTGGTTCTGATTACGCGACCCGACCCGCAACCGCTGCCCGCGCCGGAGCCGCAGGTGGTTCAGGCGCCCGCGCCCGCGCCCGCCGAGACATTGGTCGCGCAGCTCAACGATGGGGAAGGGGCGTCGATGCTTGCCATCCGTCTCGACACCGATGGGCAGTTGCGCGTGCGCGCAACGGACATTCCCGACGGCACGGGCGAACCCGAATTGTGGGTTATCCCCGCCGGTGGCGCGCCGGTATCGCTGGGTCTGATTGCGCGTGAAGGCGAGAGCCGGGTCGCGCTGGATGGATCGCGCGGCGGATTGCTGGTCGATGGCGCGACGCTGGCGCTGACGCTGGAGCCACGTGAAGGGGCACCGCACGCCGCGCCCAGCGGCGACATTCTGGGCACGGCGCGCATCACCCGGCTTTAGGGTTCAGCAACGCCCTTTGCCGAACGGGCCGATCAGGGAACGGTGGACCGCCTCCGCCTGACCATAGCCTGCCCCCGCTGCCGCTTCGAGCGCGGCGCGGTCGCGCACGAAAATCTTGCCGCGCGTGCAGCGGATCACGCGCTCGCCTTCCAGCAGATGCAGGCAATCGGTGATGCTGGCACGGCGTGCGTTCAGAAATGCCGCCAGCCGTAAATGGGTGATGTCCAGCGTGTCGCCTTCCACCCGGTCGTGCAACATGCACAGCCACCGCGCCAGCCGCCCATCGGGCCGCAGCTGCAACCGCGCGGCGACGGTCGAGCGCAATTGCGACACCAAGGTCTCCCGGTAACGCAGCAGCGTCGCCGCGAGGCGAGGGCGCCCGTCGCACACCGGCGCCACGCGGTCGGCGGGGACGGCCAGCGCGGTGCCGCCGACCAGCACGCCGACCGGATGCCGGGTCGGCGCAAGGCCAGTCAGCGGCTCCCATCCCACCACGCCTTCGCGCCCGACAATGCCGCATTCGACAAAGCGGCCGCCCATTTCCTCGCCAAAGGACAAGACGGCGGTTTCCGGTAGCCACAGCATCGGCACCCGCCCGCTGTCGCTGGCCCATTCGCCGCTGGTCAACGAAAACCGCTCGGCATGGTCAAGCAGTGGCGCGGCCTCATCGCGCGGGATCGCCGCCAACAAGATGTTGACCGCATTCGTCGCCTTCGCCTGGAAGGCCGTTTCGTTTCTGCGAAGCATCGTTCCTCGCGTGCAAATTGTGCCCGGTATAGCTTCGCTCTCCATCGCCAAATGGATGCGATGTGACGGGACGCGCGCCAAGAATATGTGCGGGAACGGACCAATGGTGCGGCATCCGCAACCCTTTGTGCGCGCCATGAGTAGCTCCGGCACCAACACATCAAGGATGGGAGGTCTGCATGGAGGCGAGGCTCGATATGATCGAGGCGCTGGACGAGCGTTCGAACCGTCGCGAAGGGCGGCGTGACTTCTTTCGGGCGATGGGTGCGGCGGCGGTCATTGCCGGCGGCGCGGCTGTGGCGACCCGCACGTCGCCGCTTATCGCGCAGACCGCGCCCAGCGACGGTGACATCCTGAATTTTGCGCTGAACCTCGAGTATCTGGAGGCGCAGTTCTATCTCTATGCCGCAACCGGTGAAGGGCTTCCCGCCACGCTGACCGGCGGTGCGGGCACCGTTGGCACCGCGACCGGCGGGCGCCGGGTGGCGTTCACCGATCCGGCGGTCGCGGCCTATGCCCGCGAAATCGCGGAGGATGAGCGCCAGCACGTCATCTTCCTTCGCAACGCGCTCGGCACCACGTTTGTCGCGCAGCCGACGATCGACATCGGCGTCGGCCCAGATACCGCCTTTTCAGCGGCGGCGCGCGCAGCCGGACTGATCGGCGCGGGGGAGACGTTCGACCCCTATGCCAATGACGAGAACTTCCTGCTCGCGGCATTCATTTTCGAAGATCTGGGCGTCACGGCCTATAAGGGCGCGGCGCCGCTGCTGACGTCAAAGACGTTCCTGGAAGCGGCGGCGGGCATCCTCGCGGTTGAAGCCTATCACGCCGCGATCGTTCGGACGACGCTTTATGCCAAGGGGATCGAGACGCCTGCGCTGATCGACGCGACCGAAGCGATTTCGGATGCGCGCGACAGCCTGGACGGCACGGATGACCTGGATCAGGGCGTACGCCCGTCGGGCACGGGCGACAGCACGGTGTCCAACATCGCGCCGCTGGATGAAAACGGCATCGCGTTCAGCCGTTCGGCCGGACAGACGCTGAATGTCGCCTATCTGAACAATATGGCGACCGACCGGGGCGGTTTCTTCCCCAACGGCGTCAACGGCACCATCCGCACCAGCGCGGCAAATTGAGGAAAGGGAGGCGATCATGCGTAATCAGGACCTGATCCTCGACATTCTGACGCGGGGCGAGACGCGCCGTGAAAGCCGCCGAGCGATGCTGAAGATGGCGGGCACCACCACCGTCGCCGTCGCCGGCGCCAGCCTTTTGGCGGCGTGCGACGACAGCGGCGACGATATCACGGTCGTGCCGCAACCGACCCCGTCGCCCACCCCCACGCCGTCACCGACGTCGGCGGCGCCGACCGAAGCGGATGTGCTCAACTTTGCGCTGCAGCTCGAATATCTCGAAGCGCAATTCTATCTTTTCGCCGCGACGGGTGCGGGGCTGGCCGCCGATCAGATGACCGGCACCGGCACGCAAGGCACCGTGACGGGCGGACGTCGGGTGAACTTCACCGACCCGCTGGTCGCTGCCTATGCCCGTGAAATCGCCGAGGACGAGCGCCAGCATGTGCTGTTCCTGCGCGAAGCGCTGGGCACGGCACGCGTGGCGATGCCGTCGATCGACATCGGCAACATGGCGACGGGATCGTTTTCGACCGCAGCACGCGCAGCCGGGCTGATTGGCGAGGGCGAGATGTTCGATCCCTATGCCAATGACGAAAACTTCCTGCTGTCGGCATTCATTTTCGAGGATGTCGGCGTCACCGCCTACAAGGGCGCGGTTTCGTTCATCGAGAACAGGACCTTCCTCGAAGCGGCGGCGGGCATTCATGCGGCGGAGGCCTATCATGCCGGTCTGGTTCGCACGGTGCTGTATCGCAAGGGGCTGGTCACGCCGGCGCTGATCGATGCGACCGAGGCGATTTCGAACGCACGCGACACCCTGGACGGATCGGCGAGCGATCTTGATCAGGGCATCCGCCCATCGGGCAGCGGCGATACGACGGTATCGAACATCGTGCCGACCGATTCGAGCGGTATCGCGTTCAGCCGCACGCCGGGCCAGGTGCTGAACATCGTTTACCTGAACGGTCAGGCCGTCTCGCAGGGCGGGTTCTTCCCCGCCGGCCTGAACGGCAACATCCGGACCAGCGCGGCCGCGTAACTGGCTGCGTTGGGCGACGCTGCATCTGCCCCCCTTGTGCGGCGTCAACTCGGCCCGCCCTTCGCGCTCGTTGCGAAGGGCGGGCTTCGTGTTTCGGGGCTACCTGCCCCTTGGGGCGGCATGGCATGGGCCGCCGTGCTCGGATAAGGATGCGGTCATGGTCCGCCTTATCCTCTCGCTCATCCTGCTGAGTTACCCGGCGCCCGCCGCCGCGCAACTGGCGCCGCAACCACGCCACATCGCCATGTCGCTGGTTGCGGAGACGGACACGCCCGCTGCCGGGAGCGACGTGACGCTGGCGCTGGTATCGCGGCCGGAGCCGGGCTGGCACGGTTACTGGAAGAACCCCGGCGATGCGGGGATTCAGACGACGCTCAAATGGGATTTGCCCGATGGGTTGATGGCGGGCGAACTGGAATACCCGGTTCCTCACCGGCTGCTGATCGGCGGGCTGATGAATTACGTATATGAGGGGCCTTATACACAGC
>NZ_DATJLI010000077.1:0-12997 GCF_035490575.1 Sphingomonas sp.
GTCATCCGCGCACAGGAAATCGCGATCGGCGAACGCGACGAAACCGTCAGCCTGCTGCTGCGCGAGGTCGAGGACGACACCGCCGACTGGCTTTGGGAAATTGATGCCCAGCGCCGCGTGGTCCGCGCCAATCCCCGTTTCGCCTATGCCGTGGGGCTGGACCCGGTATCGATCAACGGTCTGCCCTTTCTTCAGGTGCTGGCCGGGCCGCAATGGGAAACGGGCAAGTTCGCCGCGGGCCTACACATGCTCGCCGAGAAGCTCAAGGCGCGGGAGCCGTTTCGCGACCTGTGGCTGCCGGTGACGATCAAAGGCGAGGAACGCTGGCTGAAAATCGCCGCCAACCCCCGCCATGACGATCGCGGCGCCTTTATCGGCTTTCGCGGCGTCGGATCGGACGTGACGGCCGAGCGCCAGTCGAATGACCGCATCAATCACCTGGCCCGATATGACGCGCTGACCGGACTGCCCAACCGTATGCTGGTCAACGAAGCGCTGGCGCACGCCATGGCGAACGCCGAAAAATGGGGATCGCGCTGCGGCTTCATGATGATCGACCTCGACCGGTTCAAGGCAATCAACGATTCGCTTGGTCATCCGGTCGGCGACCGGTTGCTGGGCCGCGTGGCGGGTCGGTTGCGCCAGATGATGAGCGAGAACGAGATTATCGGGCGCCTGGGCGGCGACGAATTCGCCGTGGTGGTGCGCGACGCGCGCGACCCGGATCGGCTGACCGTGCTGGCGCGGCGCATCATCGACGATCTGTCGCAACCCTATGAGGTCGACCAGCACACGCTGTATATCGGCGCCAGCGTCGGCCTGGCGGTCGGCCCGCGTGACGGGCGCACCGCCGAAATGCTGATCCGGTCGGCCGACCTGGCGCTTTACCGGTCAAAGGACGCCGGCGGCGGCGTCTATCACAGCTATGAGCCGCAACTGCATGTCGAGGCCGAAGAGCGCCGCGTGCTCGAAATCGCGCTGCGGAACGCGCTGCAGAACGACGAACTGCACCTGAACTTCCAGCCGGTGGTCGATGCCCAGGACGGCCGCCTCAACGGTTTCGAGGCGCTGCTGCGCTGGACGCATCCGACACTGGGCGCGATCAGCCCCGCCAAGTTCATTCCGCTGGCCGAGGATGCTCGCCTGATCGCGCCGATCGGCGAATGGGTCGTGCGCCATGCCTGTAACGAGGCCGCGAAGTGGGACGACGACATCCGCATCGCGGTCAACGTCTCCCCCGAACAACTCCACAACCCCGCCTTTGTATCGGTGGTGGCGCAATCGATCGCGCAATCGGGGATTACCGCCGACCGGCTTGAACTGGAAGTTACCGAAAGCGTGTTCCTGCGTGAAGGGACCGGCGCGATCAAGGTGTTGGAACAACTGCTCGACCTGGGTTGCCGATTGAGCCTTGACGACTTCGGCACCGGCTATTCCTCGCTCGGCTATCTGTCGCGCGCGCGCTTTTCGACGATCAAGATCGACCGCAGCTTCGTCCACGCCGCGTCAAATGGCGGGCGCGAAGCGATCGCGATCATCCGCGCGGTCGTTGCATTGGCAGATTCGCTGGGCCTGACGACAACGGCGGAAGGGGTCGAGAATGAAGGCGAACACACGATGGTCCGCCAGCTTGGCTGCAACAAGGTCCAGGGCTTTTACTTCGGCCGCCCGCTGCCCGTCGCGGAGGCACGCGAACTCGCCACGCGCCGTCGCCGCGCCATGAACGGCGTCGCGGCCTGAAAACGCCGCTTGCCCGATCCCGCCGCCCACGCTAAAGCCCGCCTCCGGCTGAAGGAGTGTAGCTCAGTTGGTAGAGCATCGGTCTCCAAAACCGAGGGCCCACGGTTCGAGTCCGTGCACTCCTGCCAGCCGCAATTTCCCGCATCGCTGATCCGATACCGCCGCTGCCCGCGCGTGGCATGGCCGTGACTTGCGACGGCGCCAGCCCGTCGCCAACCGCCCCTTGCCCGTGCGGCACGGACACGCTATGTCCCGACCCCTAATCCGACAATCTGGATGGGACGCACCGCACCACAAGGGACGGGCAGCGGCCCCATGCCCGGCGGTCGGCCTATCGTTTTGAGGAACAGGACAATCGTGGCCAAGACGTCCCCAGTCGAGTTCATGCGCCAGGTGCGCGCCGAAACCGCCAAGGTGGCGTGGCCGACGCGCCGCGAAACCGTGATGACCGCGGTGATGGTCGTCATCATGACCGCATTGCTGGCGCTGTTCTTCCTCGGGGTCGACACGATCTTCGATTCGATCGTCAAATCCCTCCTCTCCCTCGCGCAATAAGGACAGTTCAACGATGGCGCGCTGGTACATCATCCACGCCTATTCCGGTTTCGAGAACAAGGTCCGCGATTCGATCCTGTCGGAGGCGGCCCGCATGGGTCTTGAGCAGCTGGTCGAGGCGATCGAGGTTCCGACCGAACAGATCACCGAAGTGCGTCGCGGCAAGAAGGTCCAGGCCGAACGCAAGTTCATGCCCGGCTATGTGCTCGCCAAGCTCGAGCTGAACGACGATGTCTATCACCTGGTCAAGAACACGCCCAAGGTGACGGGCTTTCTGGGGTCGTCGGGCAAGCCGCAGCCGGTCAGCGATACCGAAGCCGCACGGATGCTCAATTCCAAGGAAGAAGCCGCGGCCGCGCCGAAGCAGAAGATCCGCGTCGATTTCGAGATCGGCGATTCGGTCAAGGTGCTCGACGGTCCCTTCGCCAGCTTCAACGGGCTGGTCGAGGAACTCGATTTCGACAAGGCGAAGGTGAAGGTCGCGGTGTCGATCTTTGGTCGCGCCACCCCGGTCGAACTTGATTTCGAACAGGTCGAACGCAGCAAGTAAACGCGGGGCCGTTCGAGCGGTCATCTATGGGGGCGGGTCGGTGCCAGGCATCGCCCCGCCCCTTTTGCACATCTGCGCCTGACCGATGCGACGCTTGCGCTTTCATGCCGCACGCCGCAACAAGCCGCCTCGACGATTTGGGGAAGCATGATGATCCTGTCCGACCACTGGATTCGCGACGCCGCAAAGGCCGGCATGATCGAACCCTTTGTCGAGGGGCAGCGGCGCGAGGGCTGCATCAGCTACGGCCTGTCCTCCTATGGCTATGACGCGCGCGTCGCCGACGAGTTCAAGATCTTCACTAATGTCGACAACGCCCTGGTCGATCCAAAGGATTTCGCCGCCAACAGCTTTGTCGACCGCAAGACCGATGTGTGCATCATTCCGCCCAACAGCTTCGCGTTGGCCCGGACGGTCGAATATTTTCGGGTGCCGCGCGACGTGCTGGTCATCTGCCTTGGCAAATCGACCTATGCGCGCTGCGGGATCATCGTGAACGTCACGCCGCTCGAACCCGAATGGGAGGGGCATGTGACGCTGGAGTTTTCCAACACCACGCCGCTTCCGGCCAAAATCTATGCCAATGAAGGCGCGTGCCAGTTTCTGTTCCTGCGTGGCGATCAACCATGCGAGACCAGCTATGCCGACCGGGCGGGCAAATATATGGGGCAGCGCGGGGTTACGCTGCCGCGGCTGTAGCGCGCTGCGCTGACCACCGCCGGAGGGCGGGCATAGTTCTGGCGCGGGCGTTGCAGGAACAGGCCGCCCAATTGGCGGGCGGATCGGAGCGGCGCGACGACGCGCCCCGCCCCGTTCGGTCAGCGCGAAGCCATTCGCTGCTGGTCGAGCTTGTTCAGCCCGCGTCGTGCGATGTCGTGCGAGTTGAGCGCGACATCGGGCTTTAGCAGCAGCGATACATTCTCCGCCGTCAACGCACGCGTGTAGAGCGATTGCGCGGCGTCGAGCCGATTGGTGCGCGCATAGATTGCCGCGAGATTGATGAGCAATTCAGGCTTTGCCGGCGCAAGCGCGAGTTGCGCGCGCAATGACGTTTCAGCCTCAGCGAACCGCCCGTTCTCGATCGCATCGTGCGAATAGGGATCGGTCCGGTCCTGCGCCACGGCCGACGCCGCCGGAACGCCCAGCATCGCCGCGACAATCATTGCTTTGAACATCTGCATGTCACTTTCCTTATCATTTCTGTTCCGTGACTTTTCGGTGTCACTTTGATGACAGTAGTGTTTCGGTATCATGACACAAGCCCATTCCAAGCTTGGACGGCAGAACGTCGGCGCAGGTGCAATTTTTTCATGCCGCAAACGCAAAAAAGGGCGACCTTTCGGCCGCCCTTTGTCTGAAGATCACAGC
Source organism: Sphingomonas sp. (assembly GCF_035490575.1). Classification (GTDB taxonomy): domain Bacteria; phylum Pseudomonadota; class Alphaproteobacteria; order Sphingomonadales; family Sphingomonadaceae; genus Sphingomonas. The sequence goes on from NZ_DATJLI010000077.1 coordinate 4,214, forward strand.
CGAAGCTAGGCCGGTCAGAACTCGCGATATTGCTCGTTGCCGATGAAGCCGAGCTTCGTCACGTTCGCCCGCTTCACGATTGCCAGCACCTGATCGACGCGCTCATAGCGAGCCGCCGAATCGGGCTGGAAGTGAAGCTCCGGCTCCGGGCTCATCTGCGTCGTCTGATCCAGATATTGGGTCAGCGTCACTTCGTTCACCGGCGCCGCGTTCCAGGTCAGCGTTCCGTCCGCCGCGATCACGATCTTGTTTTTGACCGGATCGACCTGGGGCTGGTTCTGGTTCGCCGAATCCTGGGGAAGGTCGACCTTCACCGCGTGGGTCTGGATCGGGATGGTGATGATGAACATGATGAGCAACACGAGCATGACGTCGATCAACGGCGTCGTGTTCATTTCGCCCATCGGTTCACCGTCTTCGGTGCCACCGCTCATTGCCATATGTCAGTCTCCTCTGGACCGTCGCGTCAAACGCGACGGCCACCGGTGCCCGCGGGCGGCTCGGAAATGAAGCCGACCTTGATGAAGCCCGCCTGCTGCATCTGGTAAACGGTGCCGCCGATGCACTTATAAGGCGTATTCACGTCACCGCGAATATGCACTTCGGGAATATCATCGGGCGTCAGGTTGTTACCCAGACGATCGACCACACCCTTCAGGTTGGCGACGGCCCGATCGAGCAGCTCGTCGCTGTTCACGCGGGTCAGGTTCCAATACACCTCGCAATTGCCATCGGGCGCGCCGCGCACTGCGAGGTTGATGTTTTCGGGCTTGGTCGTGGTCGGCTCGAATTCGACCTTGGGCAACTGAACATCGACCGATTGCAGCACCACGGGCACCGCGATCAGGAAGATGATGAGGAGCACCAGCATCACGTCCACCAGTGGCGTGGTGTTGATGTCCGACATCGGCCGTTCGTCGCCACCGCCGCCTACGCTCATCGCCATTTGCGCGTTCCTATCCTTGTCTGGCGCCCGACCGGTTCGATCAGGCCCCGGCCCCATCCTTGGCGCGAGCTGCGCCGCGGACGGGACCTGTCATTCACCGCGAAGATCAGCCGCGGGTCTGCGCGCCGCCAACCTGGCCGGCCGTCGTCGAAGGCGCAGCAGGCTTGGTCGCCGGGGTCGCCTTGGTCGAAGCCGTCGCGGCAGCCGTGTTCGCAGCCGGACGCACCGCACCGTTCGAAGCAAGGTAGCCCAGAACGTTGGTCGAGAACGCGGCCAGGTCCTCGGCAATCGCCTTGTTGCGACGCTGCAGCCAGTTATAGGCAAGCACGGCGGGAACGGCCACGGCCAGACCCAGCGCGGTCATGATAAGCGCCTCACCGACCGGGCCGGCAACCGCGTCGATCGACGCCTGACCCGACATGCCGATCTTGATGAGCGCGCGGTAGATACCGATAACCGTGCCGAACAGGCCGATGAACGGCGCGGTCGCACCCACGGTCGCCAGGAACGCGAGACCGCCACCCAGCTTCGAATTGATCGCCGCTTCCGAACGCGCGAGCGAACCGTGCAGCCAGTCATGCGCTTCGACCGGATCGGTCAGCTTGGCGTGCTGTTCCTGCGCCTGGATGCCGTCATCGACCAGCTGGCGATAGGCCGAGTTCTTGTCGAGCTTGGCGGCGCCTTCACGCAGGCTGTTCGAACGCCAGAACTCGGCGCGGACGCGCTTTGCCTGGTTCATGATCTTCTGCTGCTCGAACAGCTTGGTGAACAGGATGTAGAACGACACGACCGACATCAGGACCATGATCCCGAAGGTTGCCTGCGCGATGATACCGCCCTGTTCGAGCGCGGCCATCAGGCCATAAGGGTTTTCGCCTTCGGCCGCTGGCGCGGCGGCAAGGATGGTGGTGAGCATGTTCAGATGGATCCTTTACGAAAGGTTGGGGCCGGTCCGGGTCGTCGGCGACCCGGACCATCTGGTCGTCATTATTCTGGCAGACGCCACACCACGCGGCGCGATTGCTTGGTCGCAATCGGGTTGCCGTTCTGGTCCTGCGCCGGGGTATAGCGGCCACGGCGCGTGATGGCACGACAGGCCGCGTCATCAAGCGCGCGCGAGCCGCTGGACGAGGTCACGGTGCAGTTTTCGACACGACCGCTGGTGCTGATCGTCCACGAAATTGCGGTCGTGCCCTGTTCCTCGGCACGGATCGCGCTGGGCGGATAATCGTCCTGCGTGATCCAGTCGGCGGGGTTGCCGCGCGCGCCAGCGGCCTTGTTTACCTTGGGCGCGGGGGGCGCCGGCGGTGCGACCGGAGCGGGCGGTGCGGGGGGCGCGGCGATCGGCACCGGCACATAGACCGGCGGCGGCGTCCGCACCGCCTGAACCTGAACCGGCGGCGGCGTGTTGGTTTTCACGATCGGCGGCGGCGTAACGACCGGCGGCGGCGTGGTCGGCTGTTCGGGCGGCGGGGGGGGCGGCTCCTCGGGCGGAGGCGGCGGCTCCTCGACAACGTCGAACGTGCTCATCTTTTCCTGAGCCTGCTTGATGTATTGGAACGCCAAGCCGGTCACGAAGGCATAGCCCAGCACCGCGTGAATCGCCGCAACGATGACGATCGCGATGATCCGGCCAGAGCCTGGTTTTTGGTCAGCGTAGGCCATTCAGTAACGACACTCCCTCAATTCCCGCGAGTGGGCCTTAAGCCCCGCACTTCGGACACATTGTGCCCAAAATGCGGCGGCGCGCCAAGCCCGCTGCTCCGGTGCGGCACTCGGCCTGTTCGGAGGCTCGATTGTTATCGCCGCATCCGACGTGACGCAAACGGTTTGTCGGACGCAACAAACGTATAAGCCATCGTTGACGGATTTATTTCTGTAACCCGCCAACCGCATCGCGTAGGATGCCATGCCATGAACGCAATGCTTTTGCTAACGATAACACTCGCTTCCGCTCCGCTGAATCCGGCGGTTGGCCGTCAGATCATGGCCGAAAGCGGGCAGCAGGGCGCACCGGTCGCCCCGGTCCAGCCCTATGCCGTCACGGTCGATCGCGTGCTGGACGCGCCCCTGATCGTCGACGCCACCATTCGCAGCGCGGTGCGGATAAAAGGCGCCGAGGCGGCGGGCGTGAGAACGAATCATACACGATTTTATGTTGAGGCCGATCTGGCCGCCCTGATTCGCGGCCCCGGCGCGGTGCCGCCGCGGCTCGGCTGGCTAGTCGACGTGCCGAATGATGCGCGTGGCCGGCCGCCGCAACTCAAGCGCCAACGTGTCATCGCCTTTGCGCGCCCGGTGGCCGGTCGGCCGAGCCAGATCCAGTTGATCGCGCCCGATTCGCAGATAGCCTGGACGCCCGGCGACGATGCACAGATCAAGCGGGTCGTGCGCGACATCCTGTCGCCCGACGCACCGCCCGCGATCACGGGGATCGGCAATGCCTTCCACGTCCCGGGCAGCCTGCCGGGTGAGGGTGAGACGCAGATATTCCTTCAGACCGAAAGCGGCGACCCGGTGTCGATCCTGGTCCTCCGCCGCCCTGGCGAACAGCGCCGATGGGCCGTCGCGCTGGGCGAAATCGTGGACGAAGCCGCCGGACCGCCCGAGCGCGACACATTGCTGTGGTATCGGCTTGCCTGCGGCCTGCCCCGCACGCTGCCCGAAAGCGCCACCGCCAACGAGGAACCGGGGCGCGCGGCGCTGGCGGCGGAGGACTATACCTATGTCCTGCGCGCGCTGGGAAGCTGCGACAGCGCAGAACCCGCGACCTAATCGCGTTCCAGGTGGAGGAAATCGCGGGCGAAATCATGCAGGCCAGCGCCGCCATCGACGAACAGCGTCTGACCGGTGCTGGCGAGCGCCTGCGCCAGATAGACGACGGCGGCCGCAACATCCTGTGGCCGTGACAGCCGCCCCAGCGGCATCGATGCCGCCAGCCGCGTCAGTTGCGCGTCGCCATAATCGCCGGTGGGGATCGTCAAACCGGGTGCCACGGCATTGACCCGCACATTCGGCGCCAGCACCCGCGCCAGCGTGCGTGTCGCCTCTGCCAGCGCCTGTTTCGACAAGGTATAGGCGAGCTGGTCGGCGGGCGGATGCGCGATCCGCTGGTCCAGGATGTTGACCACCGCGCCCTGCCCGTCCGCGCCCAGCGCGTTGGCCAGCGCGCGTGCCAGCACCACGGGCGCGGCGGTATTGACGCGGAAATGATCGACCAGCGCCCGCCCGCCCGGCAGCCCCTGTTCCTCGACCTGAAAGCGCGAGGCGTTGTTGACCAGCAGCGATACCGGTCGGCCGAACGCATCGGCCGCGCGACCGACCAGCGCATCGGCGGCATCCAGATCGTCAAGGTCGCACGCCAGGGCGCGATGCGCCGCGCCCGCTGTGTCGAGCCGTTCGATCAACCACGCGTCCGGTGCGGGCGCGCGACTGGCGTGGAGCACCAGGTCATATCCGGCCTCTCCCAGCGCCGCCGCGATATGCGCGCCCAGCCGGCGACAGCTTCCGGTGACGAGCGCGATCGGGCGCGCGGTCACGGGCGGTGGCGGACCATGGTGACGCCGATCCGCTCGTCCGCTTCGGCGATTGCCAGCTTGATGATTTCCACCTCGACGCGCAGCACGCGTTCGTCGCCGATGAACAGCGTGTCGGCGATATGGTCGGCCACCGCCTCGATCAGCGTGAAATGCACGCCCGCGGGCAGCTCGGTCGCCGCGGCTTTCAGGTCGAGATAGCTCTTCGATGCCGACAGCGGCGTGTCGGGGGCGAAATGCTCGGCCATCGCAAGGTCGACGGTGATCGAGATCAAAAGCGGCTGCGGCAGATGCGTCTCTTCGGAATAGACGCCGGTCAGCACGTCGACCTTTAGATCGCGCACCTGGAGCTTGAGGCTGTCGGACAAGGATATCGCCCTTGATGAAAGAGAGGAAGCGGGGGCGGCCCTAGCAAAGCCGGAACCGCCCCGCCAGTCAGGCGCCGGCGCTGGGCCTGGCGCTGGCCGCCGCGTGCCAGCGCGCGACGTTGGCCGCATCATCGGGCACCGCCAGCCGGGCGCGCACGCCGAAATCGACCGCGACCAGCGCGGTGATGTCGGCATAGCTGTAGCGGTCGGTCGCAATCCATTCTCGATCGGCCAGATGCGTGTCGAGTTCGGCCATGAACGCGTCCCACATCACCTGCCCCCGCTCGACCAGTTCGGGCAGTTGGGGGACCGACGGCGCGGCCCCCACCAGCCCGCGCCCGGCAAAAGCCTTTACGCTGTTGCGGAAGAAATAGACCGCCGCGCCGTAGCCCTCGCCCTCGACCCGGCGGACCCATTGCTCGATCCGGCCGATGTCAATCGCGCTTGTGCCAAACAGGGACGGCTCGGGATGCGATGCCTCAAGATAACGGCAGATGGCCGATGATTCGGTCAGGCGCGCACCGTCATCGGTCTCCAGCACCGGGATCGCGCCCGCGGGATTGATCGACAGGAACGGCTCGCGCAGATGCTCACCGCTGCGAAGATCCACCTCGACCCGATCGAGCGCGATGCCCTTTTCAGCGGCGAAGATGCGGACCCGGCGCGGGCTGGGCGCCGTCGGCGAATCGTAAAGGCGCATCCGTTTCCCCTTGTCTTGTCACATGACGGCGTTATGGCGCGCCGCCCGTGATAGTCACGGCGAAAGGCACCCGCCAGCGTTGTTCGACCTGATCCCCATTGCCAGAATCGCCCCCGATCGCATCGAATCGCTGCTGGATGCGGCATTCGGGACCGATCGCCATGGCCGCACCGCCTATCGCCTGCGCGAAGGGGTGACGGCGATTTGCGACCTTAGCCTGGCGGCGGCGATCGGGGATGAACTGCTCGGCAGTATTCAGTGCTGGCCGGTAACGCTGGCCGCCGATGACGGCACGCGCGTGCCGATGGTGCTGGTCGGGCCGATCGCGGTGTCGCCCGCACACCAGGATGTCGGCATCGGCCGGGCGCTGACCCGCGCGGCGATCGCACGGGCGGGGCACGGCGATATCGCGGGTGGCGATGCGCTGATGCTGATCGGCGACCCCGATTATTATGGCCGCTTTTTCGGCTTCACCGCCGAGCGGACGGGCCGGTGGCGCTTGCCGGGTCCGTTCGACGCGCATCGCCTGCTGGCGCTGGGTAATGGCGTGCCGGACAAGGCGGGCGACGTTCAGCCGCGCGTCAGCGCCGACGCCGCCTGAAGCTGCGCGCGGCGATCGCGCCGCCGATCGCCAGCAACAGGAGCGGCGCGATCCACAAGGGCGCGGTCGCGGCGCTGAGCGGCGGGTCGTAGCTGACATAATCGCCGTAACGCTCGATCAGCCAGTCGCGAACGGCGTTTGCGTCCTCCCCCTTCGCGATCCGTTCCCGCACCAATGCGCGCATGTCGCCTGCCATTTCGGCATCCGAATCGGCAATTGCCTGCCCCTGACACACGATGCAGCGCAGCGTTTCCATCAGCGCCTTTGCCTCCCGCTCCTGTTCGGGATCGGGAAGCTGGGTGTCGGCCAGCGTGGCGGGCGGACGGTTCGATTGCGCCAGCACCGGCGCGGCGACAACCATCAGCGGAAGGATCAGCCGCTTCACCGCGCATCCTCCAATGCTTTCAGGATGGCGGGCACGTCGCTGGCGTTGATCGGGCCGATATGCTGATGGGCGATGCGCCCTTCGGCGTCGATCACGAATGTCTCCGGCACGCCCGACGAGCCGAGCGAGAGCTGAACCCGGCTCTGCGGATCGTCGCCGATCCGAACATAGGGGTCGCCATGGTCGGACAGGAAGCGACGGACGGCAGCGCCGGTGTCGCGAATGGCGATGGCGTCGATGGCGATGCCCCGCTGCTTCAACTGCATCAACTGCGGCGCCTCCGCGATGCAGGGGATGCACCAACTGCCGAAGATGTTGAGCAGGCGCGGACCGCCGCCGGTCATGTCGGCACGCGTCAGGCCTGGCTTGCCCGCCACCATCGCGGGCAGCGTGAAGTCGGGCAGCGGCTGGCCCACCAGCGCCGATCGGATCGTGCTGTTGTCGGGCCGGAACAGGCCATAGACGGCGACCGTCGCCAGCGCGGCAAAAGCGATCAGTGGCAGCCAGATCAGCCGCCGCTTCACGCGAACACCACCGCGCGCTGGCGCCGTTCCCGCCGGACGCGGCCGATCAGACTGAGCAGTCCGCCCAGCGCGATCAGCCCGCCGCCCGCCCAGATCAGCGTCACCCATGGCTTCCACCACAGCCGCAATTGCCAGCGCCCGCGCCCATCGGGCTGACCAAGCACGGTATAAAGCTGTCCGTCGATCGCGGTCAGGATATCGGCCTCGCTCGTCACGGTCGGCGGATCGGCGAAGAAGCGGCTTTGCGGCTGCATCCAGAACGCCTCACCCTGGCCACGCCGCACTTGCAGCGCGCCTTCGATCGCGGACCAGTTCGGACCCATTGCAGGGCGGATGCCGCGCATTTCGATGCGATATGGCCCGACCCAGAAGGCATCGCCGACGCGCGCGGCGACCAGCCGTTCGACGGTGAACGCCCGTTCGCTCGCCATGCCTGCAACACTGACCGCCACGCCCAGATGCGCGATCACCATGCCCCAGGTGAACAGCGGCGTGCGAAGCAGGTTGCGTTTCCACAACGGCGCGACACTCGCCACCGCCAGCCCGGCGGCAAGGCCAAGGCCCAGAATGGAGAACACCCCGGCATCGGCGGCAAAGGCAAAGAAGCCGGCGGCCGTGAACACCGCCACCGCAACCGGCACCGTCACGCGGCCGAGCAACGCCTGCCCCTCGTCGCGGCGCCAGCGGATCATCGGGCCGACCGCCATGCCGATCATCAGCGCCAATGCGATGGGCACTGTGGTCTTGTTGAAAAAAGGCGGGCCGACCGACAATTGCGTGCCCATCGCCTGCGCGACAATCGGATAGAGCGTGCCGATCAGGACGATGCCCAGAATGACCGACAAAAGCAGGTTGTTGAGCACCAGCGCGCCTTCACGGCTGACCGGCTCGAACGTCGCACCCTGCTTCACCGTGCCGACGCGCGCGCCGAACAGTGCCAGCGCGCCGCCGATATACAGGATGAGCAGCGCCAGGATGAAGCTGCCGCGCGCGGGGTCGACGGCAAAGGCGTGAACGCTGGTCAGGATGCCCGACCGGACCAGGAACGTGCCGACCATCGACATGCTGAACGCCACGACCGCCAGCATCACCGTCCATGCGCGAAGCCCGTCGCGCGTCGCCAGCACCGTCACCGAATGCAGCAGCGCCGTCGCCGCCAGCCACGGCATCAGCGAGGCATTTTCGACCGGGTCCCAGAACCACCAGCCGCCCCAGCCCAGTTCGTAATAGGCCCAGTAGCTGCCCGCCGTGATGCCGATGGTCAGGAAAATCCAAGCGCCCAGCACCCATGGCCGCATCGCGCGGGCAAACGCCGCCCCCACATCGCGCGTCACCAGCGCGCCGACGGCAAAGCTGAACGCCACCGACAGCCCGACATAGCCGAAATACAAGGTCGGCGGGTGGAAGGCGAGGCCGGGGTCCTGCAACAGCGGGTTCAATCCATTGCCGTTGGCGGGCGCGGGGCTTAGCCGGGCAAAGGGATTGGAGGCGAACAGCAGGAACGCGTAAAAACCCAGTGCGATCAGCGCCTGCGCCCCCAGCGTCGCGATCAGCGTGCGCGTCTCAAGCCGCCGCTCCAGCAACGCGATCGCCCCGCCCGCCAGGCTCAGCACCGTGACCCACAGCAGCATCGACCCTTCGTGATTGCCCCATGCGCCGGCGATCTTGTAGATCATCGGCTTGGCCGAATGGCTGTTCTGCGCGACCAGCAGCACCGACATGTC
>NZ_DATJLI010000078.1:0-11551 GCF_035490575.1 Sphingomonas sp.
GCCGTTCCTCGCCAGCCACCGCGTGCCCGAGTTCGGCACGCTGAAGGCCGCCGACGGCAGCGCGCTGCATTACTCGATCCTCAAGCCCGAAATGGAGCCGGGCAAGCGGTATCCGGTGTTCTTCACTTATTACGGCGGTCCCGGCGCGCAGCGGGTGACGCGCGGCTGGACCAGCCCGCTGCACCAGGCGATTGTCGACAAGGGCTATATCGTCTTTGTCATGGACAATCGCGGCACCGCCAACCGTTCGCGCGCCTTCACCGACCAGATCTGGCACGCGATGGGCAGCGTCGAGGTCGAGGATCAGGTGATGGCGGCCAAATGGCTGAAGTCGCAGTCCTTTGTCGATCCCGACCGGATGGTCATCCACGGCTGGTCCTATGGCGGCTATATGACGCTGAAGCTGCTGGAAGCCGCACCGGGGCTGTTCGCGGCAGGCGCGGCGGTGGCGCCGGTCAGCAAGTGGGAACTCTACGACACCCATTATACCGAGCGTTACATGGGCGACCCGCGCAAGGTGCCTGACGCCTATGCTCGCTCCGCGACGATCGGCGACGCTGGCAGGATCAGCGACCCGCTGCTCATCATGCACGGCATGGCCGACGATAATGTGTTCCTCGACAACACAACGGCGATGGTGGCGGCGTTGCAGCAACAAGGCGTATTGTTCGAGACCCAGCTTTATCCGGGCCAGACACACGCGATCAGCGATCCGAAATCCCAGCTTCACCTGTGGACCAGCATGTTCGATTTCTTCGAGCGCAGGACATCGACAGCCGGGAAATGACGGTCGAAGTGGACATGGGGGTCGACGGCGCGGGCAAGTCCGTTGCCATGGACCTTGAAGAATTGCTGGCGACCCGTTTGCTGGTTCAGGGTAATTCCGGATCGGGCAAGTCGCATCTGCTGCGCCGGTTGCTGGAGAAGTCGGCCGGTCGCGTGCAGCAGGTGGTGATCGACCCGGAGGGCGATTTCGTCACTCTGTCCGACGCCTATGGCCATGTCGCGATCGAGGCGGCCGACTATGCCGAACGCGAGATCGCGCGCATGGCGGCGCGCATCCGCGAGCATCGCGCATCGGTGGTGCTGAGCCTTGAGGGGCTGGAGGCCGAGGGGCAGATGCGGTGCGCCGCGACGTTCCTGAACGCGCTGTTCGACGCACCGCGCGAGCACTGGTATCCGGCACTGGTCGTGGTCGACGAAGCGCAGTTGTTTGCGCCCGCCGGTGGTGGCGAGGTGGCGGAGGAGGTGCGCCGCGCGTCGCTGGGCGCGATGACCAACCTGATGTGCCGCGGGCGCAAGCGCGGGCTGGCGGGCGTCATCGCCACCCAGCGTCTGGCCAAGCTGGCGAAGAATGTCGCGGCAGAGGCGTCGAACTTCCTGATGGGGCGCACCTTCCTCGACATCGACATGGCGCGCGCCGCCGATCTGCTGGGCATGGAGCGGCGGCAGGCGGAGACGATCCGCGACCTGCAACGCGGCCATTTCCTGGCGCTCGGTCCCGCCGTATCGCGCCGCCCGGTGTCGATCCGGATCGGCGCGGTCGAGACATCGGCGCGCAGCTCCAGCCCAAAGCTGATCCCGCTGCCATCTGCGCCAACCGACATGAAGGACCTGCTGAAACAGGCGGTCGAGGAACCGACGCTGCCGCTGGCCGCGCCGCCGCCGCCCGCAGCGATGCCCGCTGACGAGGTGATCGAGGCGCTGGTCGCCCCGCCGCCGCCGGATGCCACGCCCGCGCCCGCCATCCCGCCGGAGCGCGTGGCGCAGATCGTGGCCGACGTGCTGCTGGCGATCGTGGAGGAAGCCGGATCGGCTCAGCGCCCGGCCGCCGTGCTGTTTCAGGATTATCAGGTCCGCTGCCGCATGGCGGGCCTGGCCCGGCCCCCGCTCGATCTGGAAGCGTTTGCCCGGCGGCTGGCGGCGGCGCGGGCGGGCATCACGCACGGGCTGGAGGATGAATGGGCGCCCGCCATGTCGCTGGCGCGCGCATTGCCGAGCGAAATGCTGGGTCCGTTCCTGCTGGTCGCGCGCGCCGCGCGGGAAGGGGCGCCGTGCCCGTCGGACGAGCGGATCGCGGAGGTTTACGGCACCTCCTCACTGGGCCGCGCGCGGCGGCTGATCGGCTATATGGAGCAGCGCGAACTGGTGGTGTGCCGCACCGACCTTGCCGGCAAGCGTTCGATCGCGATTCCGTCGCTGGGCTGGACCACGGCGGCGGCCTGACCGCATCAGGCCGCTTGTCGCTCCGACGCCCCCCGGCTATCGGCGATTCCCATGATAAAGCACGCATTGCCCCATAATCGCGCCGACGATTTCGCGCGCTGGTATCAGACCGTCATTGCCGAGGCCGACATGGCCGAGGAATCGGGCGTGCGTGGTTGCATGGTCATCCGGCCATGGGGCTATGGCATCTGGGAACGGATGCAGCGGCTGCTCGATGATCGAATCAAGGCGACGGGGCATGAAAACTGCTATTTCCCGCTGTTCATCCCGCTTTCCTATTTCGAGAAGGAAGCCGAGCATGTCGACGGCTTTGCCAAGGAAATGGCGGTCGTCACGCATCACCGGCTGGTCCAGAAGGACGGACGGCTGGTTCCCGATCCAGAGGCGAAGCTGGAAGAGCCGCTCGTCGTGCGGCCCACATCCGAAACGGTGATCGGCGCGGCCTTTTCGCGCTGGGTCCAGTCGTGGCGCGATCTGCCGGTGCTCATCAATCAATGGGCCAATGTCGTGCGCTGGGAAATGCGGACGCGTATGTTCCTGCGAACCGCCGAGTTCCTGTGGCAGGAGGGCCATACCGCCCACGCGACCGAGGCCGAGGCGCGCGAGGAAACGATGAAGATGCTCGAGGTCTATCGCGCCTTTGCCGAGGATTGCCTGGCTGTGCCCGTGGTGGCGGGTGAAAAGCCCGAGAACGAACGCTTCCCGGGCGCGGTCGCGACCTATTCGATCGAAGCGATGATGCAGGACGGCAAGGCGTTGCAGGCCGGCACCAGCCATTTCCTGGGCACCACCTTCTCGTCCGCGCAGAACATCCGTTTCCAGAATGCGACAGGCGAACTGGAACTGGCGCAGACGACGAGTTGGGGCGTTTCGACCCGGATGATCGGCGCGCTCATCATGGTGCACGGTGACGATGACGGCCTGCGCGTGCCGCCACGCGTCGCGCCGTGGCAGGTCGTCATCATTCCCATGCTGCGCGACGGGCCTGAGGACGAGGCGGTGATGGATTATGCGCGCGCGCTGGCGTCCGAACTGAGCCGTCAGACGGCGCTTGGCGAACCCATCCGCGCGATGGTCGACGGCCGCGCGCAAAAGGCGGGTAACAAGCGCTGGGGCTGGGTGAAGAAGGGCGCGCCGGTGATCGTCGAGGTCGGCCCGCGCGACGTGGCGAACGGCAACGTCGCCGTCATCCGCCGCGACCGTCTGTATCAGGACAGCGGCAAGCTCGACACCGCCTTCACCCCGCGCGATGCCTTTGTCGATCAGGCGGCCGGGCTGCTGGCCGAGATTCAGGAGAGGCTGCATGTCGATGCGCGTGCGCGCCTCGACACCGGGATTCGCCGCGACGTGAATGACTTTGCCGGGCTGGAGACGCATTTCGCCGAGGGTGAGCGACATCCCGGCTGGGTCGAGGTCGAATGGGCCAAGCCGACCGGCGAAGAACTGGACAAGGTGGTCGAGCGGTTGAAGGCGCTGAAACTGACCATCCGCAACGTTCCGGGGACTGCGGCGCCCGCAACTGGGCCGTGCATCTTCACGGGCGAACCGGCGGTCGAGCGTATCCTGGTCGCCCGCGCTTATTGATCTGGCACGGACGCTTTCGGAACCGGCAGGAACGGCGGGGATTATTCGCGAGACCCGGTTCAGGAGCGTGCGATGCCCGATTATGTCCGTTATTCAGCCGAGATCGAGACAGTCGCGCCCGATGAGCGCAGCACGATCGACGGGTTGAAGGAACAGTTCGGCCACATCCTCGACGCCACGCTGGCCGATTATGGCCGGGGCGTGCGCGCGGTCCATGCCAAGGCGCATGGCATTGCGTGCGGCACGCTGAGCGTGGTCGAGGGGCTGCCGCGCGAACTGGCGCAGGGCCTGTTCGCCGCGCCCGGCCGATATGATGCGGTAATGCGCTTTTCGACCAATCCCGGCGACATACTCGACGACGCGATTTCGGTGCCGCGGGGGCTGGCGATGAAAGTGATGGAGGTTGATGGCGAGCGGCTGCCCGGCAGCGAGCGCGACACGACGCAGGATTTCGTGATGGCGAATGCGCCCGCTTTCGTCGCCAGGGACGCGAGCCAGTTTCTCTCAAGCCTGAAACTGTTGGCAAAGACCACCGACCGGGTTGAGGGCGGCAAGAAATTGCTGTCCGCCGCGCTGCGCGGGGTGGAGGCGGGGCTGGAAGCCGTCGGGCTGGAAAGCGCGACGCTCAAGACGATGGGCGCCGCGCCGCAGGTGCATCCGCTTGGCGAGACCTATTTCAGCCAGACTGCCTATCGTTACGGCGATCATGTCGCCAAGTTTCAGGTGCGCCCGGTCGCGCCCGCGCTGCTGGCGTTGCGCGATGAGCGGATCGACACCAAAGGGCGTCCCGATGCGATTCGCGAGGATGTCGACGCCGCGCTGACCGCGCATGGCGGCGCCTGGGAATTGCGCGTGCAACTGGCGACCGACCCGGACGCGATGCCCGTCGAGGATGCGACGGTGGCATGGGACGAGGAGGCCAGCCCCTATCGCACCGTCGCCTTGATCGAGATACCGATTCAGCCGGGCTGGGGTGAACGTCAGCGCGCGCTGGACGAGGCGCTGGCCTTTTCACCATGGCACGGACTGGCCGCGCACCGGCCGCTGGGCAACATCAATCGCGCGCGCCGCGAAAGCTATCGCTACTCCGCGGACCGGCGGCGGGAGGCGAATGGTTGTCCGCTGCACGAACCGCTCGGCATCTGAACGGGTTGCCAGCGCGCAAAAGCGACGCCATATGGCGCTTGGGAGTCGGGCGGACGTAACTGTCGCCAACCCGGTCAGGTCCGGAAGGAAGCAGCCGTAACGACCTCGTTGCGGGTCGTTCCGGCTCCCACCCCTGCGATTATTGCCGGCCTCGCGACTCTTGTGTGTAGGCGTGCCCGCCACGCGGATAGGGGTTGATGGCGACGCGCGTGCCCCATTGCCCCTCCGGCCCGCCAAAGCTCGCCCGGTGCCAGTGACCCTGTGGTGCGGAGATGATGTCCCCGGCAGCGGCGGTGAACACGGGCTGCCCCTCGACCTGCAGCGTCACATTGCCCTCCATCACGAACCAGAACTCGTCATAGCCGACGTGGAAATGGCCGAGGTTGGAGGCGGGGGGCGTGGGCGTCGCGCGGCCGCGGATGTTGTTCACGAACATGTGCTGGTCGGCGATGAACGCACCGGGACGCGCATTGGCGGCGATGACGTCCTTGTAATAGTCCAGATAGGGGCGGTGATCCTCGTCGAACCCGCCGGGACCGCCGGTCACGATGCGCTGCTCATATTCCCAGCCCGAAACCTTTGCGGGCGCCGCCGGCGTCACATCGGCGGGATAGAGCGGCATGTCGCTGGCGTCATTGAGCTGGAAATACAGGGCGGGGGTCGAGCCGGTGCTCTCCAGCGTGAAGGGGACGCGCAGCGGCACGTTGATCTCGAACCCCTTGGTGGCGGTAAAGGGCTGTTGCCCCTCCATCGTCACGCGTAATTCGCCGTCCCACACGATGATCGCGGTGCGATTGTCCGAATAGGCAAGCGTCGGCGTCTTGCCGCCGGGGGCCAACTGATGCCAGTCGGCGACCAGATCCTTGTTGCGGATGACCGGCTGCGTCCAGTTCGCCTTGCCCTGATGCATCGCGCGGACATCGGCCAGTTTCCACCAGGGGCGATTGGGTTCGCGCCATGGCGTGTAGGGCGTTTTCTTGGGCGTCCAGGCGATGAGCGGGGGCGGCGGTGCTTCCCGCTGCGCGGGCTTGGCCGCCGGGGGCGCGGCGGGCACGCCCTGCGCCGAAGCGGCTTGCAGCGCGACGGTCGAAACCAGCGCGACCGCGCAGGATGTGGTCCACAGGCGGATGATGCTCAATTTACCCCTCCATTTCTGTTTTGCCGGATCGACCCGGCCAAAGGTTACAGCGCGACTGGCGCGACTTCGGGTTCGATGCCCGGCGGGTGTTCGGCCACCGGTTCGATCAGGCGGCGCGGATCGACCACGGCCCAGGCCAGCGTGCCGACCAGCACGATGACCGCGCCGGTGCCGAATGCGGCGACCCAGCCATATTGCGCCGCGATCCACGGCGTCAGCGACGATGTGAGCGCGCCGCCGATCTGGCAGCCCGCGTTCATCAGGCCCGATACCACCCCGGCATGACGTCCGGCGATGTCGGCCGTGACCGACCAGAACCCGCTTTGCGACAGATAGATCGCCCCGCCACCCAGCGCGAGCGTCATCACCGCCAGCGGCGCATTGTCGACGCGCGAGCCGACCAGAAGGAAGATGCCGGTCAGCACGAACGACACCATCGCCAGCCCCGACCGCCCGGCATACAGGCCATAGCGTTTTGAAATGGCGTCGTTCAGCACGCCGCCCCCAAGACACCCGATGGTCATCGCCAGGAACGGCGCCATGCCGAACAGCGCGCTCGATTTCAGGTCCAGTCCGCGCGCTTCGGCGAGATAGATGAAGAACCAGCTGAAAAAGATCCAGATGACGTAACCGAACGCGAAATAGCTTAGAAACAGGCCCCAGACATTGCGGCTCGACAGGATCGCGCCCCAAGGGATCGCGACCTTTTCCGCAGAAGGTGCCGGGGGAAGGCCGCTTTCGATATGCGCCAGTTCGGCGGCATTGACGCGCGAATGATCCTGTGGCCGGTCGCGCGCCACGACATACCAGATACCCGCCACGATCAACCCGATCGCGGCACAGACGTAAAAGGACGCGCGCCACCCCGCGAATGCAATGACGGCGGTGATGAGCGGTGGCGTCAGGCCCGAGCCTGCGCCGACCCCGGCAAAGATCAGGCCGTTCGCCTTGCCGCGTTCGCCCGCTGGGACCCAGCGCGAGATGAACTGGTTGCTCGACGGATAGACCGCCGCTTCGCCGATGCCGAGCGCGAAGCGAACCAGCGCCAATGTCAGGATCGCATAGCGGCCCTCGGGCGGGACCAGCGCGGTCGCGATGCTGAAAATGCCCCACCACACCAGTGCCCAGGTCAGCAATTTGCGCGGGCCATAGCGTGCGGCCAGCCAACCGGCGGGCACCTGAAACACCGCATAACCGATCAGGAACGCGCTGAAGACCCAGCCGAGCTGAATCTGGTCGATCCCATATTCCTGACGCATCTGGACACCGGCGACCGAAATGTTGGTGCGGTCCAGAAAAGCGACGGCGCTGATGACGAACAACAGGAAAACCAGTTGAACGCGCACTCTCGAGCGTCCGCTATGAGCCATCAACCCCTCCCGTGCTTCGCGGCTCGGGCCGCAAAATATCCTATATGATTCCTGTGTAGGCGCGATATAACCGCCCGTAAAGACCGGTTTGTCCGGCGCACCGATCGGGAGAGGCTTTGTGAAGGTGACCGCACGCATATCGGCTGCAATAGCCGCCGCCGCACTTTGCGCCGTTGCCGCGCCGGGATTTGCCCAGACACTGAACGAGAAGATCGGACGCGACGCACCGGAAAAAATGCGGGAGATCACGAACGTTCACGCCGGTGCCGGCCGGATGCGCTTTGCCCCCCTGCTGGGGCCGGACGCACTCAGCACCAATCTGATTTTCGTGCATCGCGGCGTGATCGCGCCCAAAAGCGGGATCGGACAGCATTATCATAACCAGTGCGAGGAGATGTTCGTCATCCTCGACGGGGAGGCCGAGTTCACCGTCAATGGCCGCACCTCGCGCATCGCGGGACCGGCGGGCGTGCCGGACGTGACGGGTCATGCCCATGCGATCTACAACCCCACCGATCACCCGATCGAGTGGCTGAACATCAACGTCGGCCACACCAAGCGATATGACAATTTCGACCTGGGCGACGCGCGGGAGGGGGCGGCACTCGACCCGGTGCCCCAATTCATGTCGATGCGCCTCGACCGCGCGCTGCTGCGCCCGATGAGCGGGCAGGCGCAGGTCATGTATCGCCGCGTGCTGGAGCCGACGGTGTTCAACACGCCCTGGTCCTATGTCGACCATGTGCTGGTCGCGCCGGGCGGCACGTTCGACGCGGCCAAGCACGCGGACATGAGCGAGATGCTCTACGTCGTGAACGGCGAGGGCGAAGTCACGGTTGCCGGGGAGAAAGCACGCATCGGCAAGGGCGACGCGGTGCCTGTTGATCTTGGGCAGGCGCGCTCGCTGCGTGCGACCGGATCGGCACCGCTGGAATTGATGGTGGTCGGCGTGGCGCGCGATCTGGCAGCGAAGGCCGCTTTCGCCGCCGCGACCGGTAAATAAGGACAAAGGGAGGGATGGTTATGAACAGACGCAATCTTCTGACGCTGATCGGACTGGCGGGCATCGGCGCGGGTCCGGCACTCGCCGCGCGGCCACAGGCGTCGGCGCGGGCCGGGGCAGGCAAGCCCATCGTGCTTTACTGCGACCTGGCGATCGACCCCGCGCGCGAGGCGGAGATGTTGCGCGCATTCGAAACGCGCTTCCGCCCCGCCGCCGAAAGTTTCCGCGGGCGGGGCTTTATCGACCTCAAGATGCTGAAAATCCGCACGGTCATTCAGGGCGGTCCGGCACCCGCGCCGGGCATCAACTATCGCTTCCAGTTGACCTATGAGAGTGAGGAACAGCGCCAGGTCTGGGTCAAGTCCGACATCCATCAGGAAGTCTGGCCGCTGATCGAGGATACGGTGCTGAACAAGGACTATCTGGTCCTGCTGACCGATGCCGTTTAAGGCTGGGAGAGTGGACATGAAGGCATTTGGTTTCGCCGCGACGGCGATTGTCGCACTCGCCGCCGCGTCGCCCGCGCAGCAACCGGCACCCGCCGCCCCGTCGCGGATCGATCGCACCGATCCCGCGCTCGACGCGCTGATCGCGCCCGATGCGAAGGTCGAGCGCGTCGCGACCGGCTTCACCTTTACCGAAGGGCCGCTGTGGCATCAGGGCAAATTATGGTTCTCCGACGTGAACGGCGACAAGCTGCGAACCGTCGACCGGCAGGGCAATGTCGTCGAACTGCTCGACAATTCGGGCGGCCTGCCCAATCCGCCCAAGGGCAAGAGCATCGGGTCGAACGGACTGGTGCCCGCCGCCGACGGCAAGGTGCTGATGGCGCAGATGGGCGCACGGCGGATCGTCAAAGTGGATGCGACGGGCAAGGTGACGCCCTTTGTCGACCGGCTGGACGGCAAGCGGCTGAACAGCCCCAACGACATGGTGTATGCGCCCGACGGGTCGCTGTGGATCACCGATCCGCCCTTTGGCCTGTTCAACGGTATGGACAAGGACCCGGCCAAGGAACTGCCCTTCAACCCGGTGCTGCGTTATGCGAACGGCAAGCTGACCGCGCCGATCACCGATCTGGTCCTGCCCAACGGCATCGGCCTGTCGCCGACCGGCGACACGCTCTATATCGCCGATTTCGGGCAGGCGACGATCTTTGCCTATCCGATGGCGCCGGGCGGCAAGCTGGGCGCGCGGCGCACCGTGTTCACCTTTCCCAAGGAACCGGGTGGCGGTGCCGACGGGCTGAAGGTCGACAAGCGCGGCAATATCTGGGCGACCGGTCCCGGCGGCGTGTGGATCATGACGGCGGACGGCAAGCAGCTCGGCCGCATCCGCCTGCCCGAAGTGGCGGCGAACCTGGCCTTTGGCGAGGGCGGCAACGCGCTGTGGATCACCGCATCGACCAGCGTTTATCGCGTGCCGATCAAGGGCGTGGGCATGCTGCCACGCTTTGCGAAGCAATAGAACGGTGGGGGCCGGGTGCGACCGGCCCCTCAATCCACGCGGGTCAGCTTCGCCTTGAAATGGGCCTGCCGCGCGGCATAGCCCGCCGCCGACGCTTTGAGCGCGGCAATCGCCTCGGTCGACAATTCACGCACCACTTTTGCCGGTGCGCCGACGATCAGGCTGCCGGGCGGAAAGGTCTTGCCCTCCGTCACCAGCGCGCCCGCGCCGATCAGGCAATCGTCGCCGATCACCGCATTGTTCAGCACTGTCGCGCCCATGCCCACCAGCACGCGGTCGCCGATGGTGCAGCCATGCAGGATCGCATGATGGCCGATGGTGCAGTCGGCGCCGACGGTCAGCGGCACGTCAGGATCGGAATGCAGCATGCACCCTTCCTGCACATTGGTCCGGTCGCCCAGCACGATCGGGGTATTGTCGGCGCGGATGACCGCCCCGAACCAGATGCCCACTTGGGTGCCCAGCCGCACGTCGCCGATCAGGTCGGCGGACGGCGCCACCCAGCTGTCGTCCGGCACCTGCGGCTGCCGGCCGTCAATCGCATAGAGCGGCATCAGGGTTGCGCCGGCGCGTCACCGCCGGGGGCGGCCAGATTGGCGGCGAGATAGTCGACCATCACCTGTTGCTCCTCCGGCTCCAGTTCGGCGCCACGGTCGATCATCGACTGGACGGTCGCCGCCCATGCGCCGGGCGTCTTGCGAACCGACGTGACCTGTGCCGTCGAATGGCAGAAACCGCAACGTTCGTTGATGAGGTCGAGGCCCGGACCGGCGGGCGGCGCTGCCGCCTGTTGTCCGGCGACCGCCGTGCCGACGCCACCGGCAACGACGATCAGGATGGGGAACGCAAGGTTACGAAACGACATGCTGCACCTCATGGCAGGGCATAGACGACCACTTCGTCGGCGGTCGCGGGTTGAAAGGCAAAGCCGCCGGTCGCGACGACGGCCAGCGCCTGTCGCCCGTCCGCCATCTGATAGGTCATCGGCGTGCCGTAATTCGATGCGGGCAGGCGATCCTTCCACAACAGCTTGCCGCTGCGGGTGTCGAACGCGCGGATCATCGAATCGCGCGTCGCGCCGATGAACGTCACGCCGCTGGCGGTGGTGATCGGCCCGCCCGCGCTGATGCCGCCCGCATCCTTGAGCGCCGGGTCTTCATTGTCGCCCAGCACGCTGCGCCAAGCGACATCGCCGGTGTTGACGTTGACCGCGACCAGCTCGCCCCAGGGCGGCTTGCTGCACGGATTGCCCGTTTCGGGGTCGAGGAAATAGGCATAGCCCGATTTCAGGCCCCAGGTGCCATCGGGCTGCTGCGCCATCTGCTGCGGGCTGGCGAGATTGTTGATGTTGACGACATACAGCCCGGTTTTGGGATCGAACGACCCGCTGCCCCAATCGATGCCGCCGAAACTGCCGGGAAAGAACGCCACTGCCGAATCGGCGCGCAGCGGCTGAAACATCTTGCTGCCGACCACCTTCATGTCGGCGACGATCTTGTCACAGGTGGCGCGAAGCGCCGGAGGGCCTTCGACCATTTCGTCCATGTCGAACGACAGGCGGCTGAGCGGCGCGGGCTTGGCGGGCATCGGCTGCGTCGGCCAGGGCTGCTCGCCGGG
>NZ_DATJLI010000079.1:0-52236 GCF_035490575.1 Sphingomonas sp.
GGGGGCAGCAGATAGGGGCGCTGGACCAGCGCGAAATCGAGCATGTCAGGATTGGCAAGCGGCCTTGCCTCGGCCGTGTCGCGCGCATTGCGGCGGACGCGCGCGACCGGAATGCCCGGCGGGAAGATGCCGCCCGCGCCCGAAGTGACAAAGATGTCGCCGGCGCGATACGGCATGTTGGCAATACCCGCGACGCGGATTTCGATCAGGCCGTCGCCCCGACCGGTCGCGATCGCCGGCATCCCGTCGCGCACGCGCCGCACCGGGATGATGCTTTCAGGGTCGATAACCAGCAGCACGCGCGCGGTATTCGGGCTGACTTCGAGGATGCGGCCCACCAGGCCCTCCGGCCCGCGCACCGGATAGCCGGCGCGCACGCCTTGCCATAATCCGGCGTTCAGCGTCGCAAAGCGGCGTGTGCTGCTGGCGCTGGCATTGACCAGACGCGCGGCAACGACCGTTTGCGCTTCCCGGTCGCGGACCTGGAGCAGGCGACGCATCCGGATGTTTTCGATCATCACCCGGCGGGCCTGATCGACCAGCCGCTTTTCGGCGGCGCGCTGGTCCTTGAGGCGACGATTCTCGTGCATCACACCGAAATAGCCGCCGACGCCGGGCGGGATATCGGCAATCCCCCGGCGCACCCAGTGCAGGCCGCTGGAAACCGGCGTCGTGGCTTCGCGCAGGATACCGCGCGCCGCGACATAAGCGGGCGGATTGAGGATGGACAGGCCGAGCAGGATCGCGCCGATCAACGCGCCTAGCGTTGCGAACACATAGCCCAGAAACAGGACGAACTGCGCCCGGCGTGAAAAACCCGGACGCCGCTTGCGTGGCGGCGCCATCCGCCCGCCCCCCTTGTCAGACGGCGAGCAGGACGCCGCGGAAAATCGGATCTTCGAGCGCGCGGCCCGTGCCCAGCGCCACGCAGGTCAGCGGGTCCTCGGCGATGGTGACGGGCAACCCCGTCTCGTCACGAAGCACCTCGTCAATGCCCTGGAGCAATGCGCCGCCGCCGGTCAGGACGATGCCCTGGTCGACGATATCAGCGGCCAGTTCGGGCGCGGTGTTTTCCAGCGCGATCCGAACGCCCTCGACAATGGTGCCGACGGGTTCGGACAGCGCCTCCGCGATCTGGCCCTGGTTGATCTGGATTTCCTTGGGCACGCCGTTCACCAGGTCGCGACCCTTGATATGGATCGTCGCGCCGATGCCGTCGGCGGGCGGCTTGGCACAACCCACTTCCTGCTTGATCCGCTCGGCGGTGGCTTCGCCGATCAGCAGGTTGTGATTGCGGCGAACATAGCTGACGATCGCTTCGTCCATCTTGTCGCCGCCGACGCGAACGCTGGTCGAATAGGCGAGACCGCGCAACGACAGCACCGCGACCTCCGTCGTGCCGCCGCCGATATCGACCACCATCGATCCGATCGGTTCGGTCACGGGCATATCGGCGCCGATCGCGGCGGCCATCGGCTCCTCGATCAGGAAAACCTGGCTGGCACCCGCGTTCGACGCAGCGTCGCGGATCGCGCGGCGCTCGACGCTGGTCGAACCCGACGGCACGCAGATGACGATCTGGGGCCAGCGGATGAACTTTCGCCCGCCATGCACTTTCTCGATGAAGTGCTTTATCATCTGTTCGGCGACGTCGATGTCGGCGATCACACCGTCACGCAAAGGGCGGATCGCCTCGATCGTGCCGGGCGTCTTGCCCATCATCAGCTTGGCGTCGTCACCGACGGCCTTGACCTTCTTGACGCCGTTCAGCGTCTCGACCGCGACCACCGAAGGTTCGTTCAGCACGACGCCGCGCCCACGCAGATAGACGACGGTGTTCGCCGTCCCCAGGTCGATCGCCATATCGTGCGACATGAACTTGAAAAATCGCGAGAAAATCATCGACCAACCCATTCTTGCCGCACTGCCGGGACGGCACGCGGACTTGGATACTGCAGCGTCTAGCCGAAACCCGCCGCCTGCCGGAGAAATCCAGCGCCGGAAATGGGATGGCGGTTGCGGGTCGCGGGATGCCGCCGCTTGGGCTAGGACCGGGATCATGTCAATACGTCGCCTGCCTTCGCATCTCATCAACCGCATCGCCGCTGGCGAAGTTGTCGAACGCCCTGCCTCCGCGCTCAAGGAATTGGTCGAAAACGCAATCGATGCAGGGGCTTGCCGAATTTCCATTCGGTTGTCGGCGGGCGGCGTCGACGGGATCGAAGTTGCCGACGATGGCTGCGGAATGGACGCCGCCGCCATGGAACTGGCGCTGGAGCGGCACGCCACGTCGAAACTGCCCGAATCGCTGTGGGATTCGGGCGCGATCGAAGGCGTCGCAACGCTCGGATTTCGCGGTGAAGCGTTACCCTCGATCGCCAGCGTCGCGCGCCTGACGCTGGAAAGCCGGGCGCGCGGAGCCGATGGCTGGCGCCGCGTTGTCGATAACGGCGTATTGCTGGAGGAAGGGCCGGCCGCGCTGCCGCCGGGCACACGGGTGCGCGTCGATGGCCTGTTCGCGCGCGTGCCTGCCCGCCGCAAGTTCCTGCGTAGCGCGCGGTCCGAATATGCAGCGTGCCTCGATGTCGTCCGGCGCCTGGCCATGGCGCGGCCCGAAACCGGGTTTGCGCTGGAACATGATGGCCGCCGCGTCCTGTCGGTGCCGCCGGAGGAAAGCCGACCGGAGCGGGTGGCGGCGCTTACCGACCGCGCGCTGGCCGACAATTCAGTGGCGGTCGATCTTGAGCGGGCGGGTCATGTGCTGGGCGGTGTGGCGGGGCTGCCGACCTTCAACAGGGGTATTGCCGATCACCAGTATCTGTTCGTCAACGGCCGCCCGGTGCGCGACAAACTGCTCGTGGGCGCGGTGCGGGGCGCCTATGCCGAGATGCTGGCACGGGACCGGCACGCGGTGGTCGCGCTGTTCCTCGACGTGCCGGCGGGCGATGTCGACGTGAACGTCCATCCCGCCAAGACCGAAGTCCGGTTCCGCGATCCGGCGCTGGTGCGCGGCCTGATCGTCAGCGGCCTTCGCCGTGCACTGGACGAGGCTGGGCACCGGGTGGTGCAGGCGGCGGATGCGGGTGCGATGGCGAACTGGACAGCCGAGCCGGTTTCGACGGCGGCGCAATCGTCAGGCTGGACAGCCGCCGCCGCGCCGATGCACGACCTGCTCGTCCGCGATGCCCGACCCACCTTTCTGACCCCGCCCCCTGCCGCGCGTGCCGAGCCGGCGGCGATGTCGGTCCCCGCTACGGTTGAGCACCCGCTTGGCGTTGCTCGCGGGCAGGTCGCGCGGACCTATATCGTTGCCGAGGCCGAGGACGGGCTGGTGATCGTCGATCAGCACGCCGCGCACGAGCGCCTGGTGCTGGAACGGATGCGCCGCGCGATGGCCGATGGCAGGGTGCGCGCGCAGGCATTGCTGCTGCCCGAAGTCATCGAACTGGACGAACCCGCCTGCGACCGGCTGGAGGAGCGCGCGAGCGAACTTGCCGAATTCGGTCTCGACATCGAACGCTTCGGGCCACAGGCCGTGCTGGTGCGCGCGACCCCGGCATTGCTGGGTCAGGGCGATGTCGCGGGGCTGGTCCGCGACCTTGCCGACGAACTCGCCGCGCACGATCAGGCATTGTCGCTGAAAGAACGGCTCGATCACGTCGCGGCGACGATGGCGTGCCACGGCTCGGTTCGTGCGGGGCGCGTGCTGTCGGTCGCCGAGATGAACGCCTTGCTGCGGGAAATGGAAGTGACGCCGCATTCGGGTCAGTGCAATCATGGCCGCCCGACCTGGGTGAAGCTGGCGCACGGCGACATCGAAAAGCTGTTCGGACGCCGCTGACGGGGCGGGATGACGCGGTGGCCGGGGCTGGCGCTGTGGCGCTTGCGGCGTTACGCGGCGACGCGATGTCCCGCCGTTCCACCATCGCCGCCCTTGCCCTGACCCTGTTTGCCAGTGGCAGCGTGGCACTCGGTGCGCGGTGCCTGTCACCCGATGTCGCCCGGTGTTCATGGGCATCACTGACCGGCAACGCCCCCAAACTGGACGTGCCGTATCTGGGCACGCGGCCCGAAGCGGTGGAGGCGATGCTGGACATGGCGGGGGCGGGGCCGGGCGACCGGGTGCTCGATCTGGGCACCGGCGATGGCCGCATCCTGATCGCAGCGGCGCGGCGCGGCGCGTCAGGCGTAGGGATCGATATCGACCCCGTGCTGATCGGCGAGGCGCGAGCGGCGGCCGCACGCGCAGGCGTGGCCGACCGGACCCGGTTCGTGACGGGGGACCTCTTCGAAACGCCGCTGGCGGGCCACACGGTGGTGACGATGTTCCTGTTGCCGCGCGTGAACCTGCAATTGCGGCCGCGCCTGTTGCGTGAACTCGCGCCTGGCACGCGTATCGTCAGTCACGCTTTCGACATGGGCGACTGGTCGCCCGACGGGAAACAGCGGGCTGGCGGATCGCGACTGTATCTGTGGCGCGTGCCGGCGATGGTTGCGGGCGACTGGGAATTTGACGACGGCACCCACCTGTCGCTGCAGCAGCATTTTCAGCGTATCGGCGGCACCGTGACGCGCGCCGGAACGGTCGCGCCATTGACCGATGGCCGCATGAGTGGCGCTATCATCCGGTTCACCGCATTGGGGCGAAGCTATCAGGGCGTCGTGAGCGATGACCGGATCGCGGGTGCCGGCTGGCAGGCCCGTCTTTTGTCGAGACAAACCCGACGCGGCAGCGAATTGGCGGCGGCAGAGCGATAAAAGGGCCAACGCGCAAACTTTTGTAAACCGACGCGGCGAGGCTTGTGTCGCCTGCTCGTTGGGATACCCTTAGCGAATGGCACGCATCGCGACTTATGCGGACTTCTGGCGCTTCTATCTGCGCGAACATGCCAAGGCGCGGACACGGCGACTGCATTATACCGGGACAGCATTGACCTTTGTGTTCGCCGGGCTGGCGTTGGCATCGGGCGGCTGGTGGGTGATGGTTCCGGTCGCGGGCTATGGTTTTGCCTGGTATGCCCATTTCCGCGTCGAGCGGAATCGTCCGGCGACGTTCACCCATCCGCTGTGGTCGCTGCTCAGCGATTATCGGATGTTCTTTCTGTGGCTTTCAGGGCGACTTGGCACACATCTGGATGCGGCGGGCGTCGATTCGCGCGGATAGCCGCGTTCATCGTTCGGAAACCTTCGGCCACACCGCGCATTGATGCGGCACATGGTTTTATGAAGGCGTTCAAATGAGCAAGGCTGTTCCCCTGATCCTGTCGCTGATCCCGCTCGCCGCAGTGATCGGTGCGTGTGTTGCCGTCCCCTGATGGCAATGCGTTCCTGATCGAAATGCGATCCAACAGAAAAGGGGCTGGCCGGTCGCCCGGTCAGCCCCTTTTCTTTGCCTTGACGAGACCGGGACTTACGCCTCGGTTTCCTCGCTGGGCTGTTCTTCGTCGCGGGCGATCTCGCCGGCTTCGAGCGTGGGATCGCGGTCTTCGATGAAGCCGCTTTCTTCCTTCTCGAACATCGCGGACATCACGTCGACGCCCTGCGCCTGCATCTCCGCCTCTTCAGGCGAACGTGCGACGTTGACCTTGACGGTCACTGCGACTTCCGGGTGCAGCGCGACGCGAACGTCGTGCAGGCCGATCGACTTGATCGGCTTGTCCAGCACGATCTGCGCCTTGTTCACCTTGTGGCCTTCGGCCTCCAGCGCTTCGACCAGATCGCGCACCGCGACCGAGCCGTAGAGCTGGCCGACGTTCGACGCCTGACGGATGAGCGTGACGGTCACGCCGTCCAGTGCCTTTGCCTCGCCCTCGGCCTCGGTGCGGCGGGTGGCGTTGTCGGCCTCCAGACGCTCACGATTGGCTTCGAACACGCGGCGGTTCGCGTCATTGGCGCGAAGCGCCTTTTTGCGCGGCAGCAGGAAGTTGCGGGCGAACCCGTCCTTCACCGTAACCACGTCACCGATGCGGCCGAGTTTTTCGACACGCTCGAGCAGAATGACTTCCATGGGGTCCGCTCCTTACTTCACGACGTAGGGCAGCAGGCCCAGATGACGGGCGCGCTTGATGGCCTGGGCCAGTTCGCGCTGCTTCTTGGCGCTCACCGACGTGATGCGGCTCGGCACGATCTTGCCGCGCTCCGACACAAAACCCTGGAGCAGGCGCACGTCCTTATAATCGATGCGCGGTGCGTCCTTGGCCGAGAAGGGGCAGCTCTTGCGGCGGCGGAAAAACGGGCGGGCCATCAGTTGTTCTCCCCTTCCTCACGCTCGCGGCGGGGGCCGCGATCACCACGGTCGCCGCGGTCGCCACGATCGTCGCGGTCACGGCGACGTTCACGGTCGCCCTTACGCATCATGACGGTCGGGCCGGCTTCATGGCCGTCGACGCGGACGGTCATGTAGCGGATGACGTCCTCGTTGATCTGGGTCTGGCGCTCCAGCTCGGCCACGACCTCGCCCGGAGCGTCGATTTCGAGCATCACATAATGCGCCTTGCGGTTCTTCGCGATGCGATAGGCGAGGCTGCGAAGGCCCCAGGTCTCGGTCTTGACGACCTTGCCTTCCATCGATTCGACGATCTTCGTGGCGTTTTCCGCCAACGCGTCCACCTGCGCCTGCGCCAGATCCTGGCGGGCGAGGAAGACGTGCTCGTAAAGAGCCATGTCTTCGTTCCTGTCTTGGCCGATCGCTGGCCCATGCGCCCATCGCATGGCCCCTCCGGCTGTCGTCCGTGCAAATATGATCCGGGGCGGAAAGGCGAACCCTTCCACCCCGGATGCAGCACGCTCTTACGGATTTTGCGCCGAAAGGCAAGGGGAGAGGCCGTCCTCCTGCCTCGGCCGGACGCTCAGCGGATCGCCCCTCCGATGACCGCGCCGATCAGGCCCGATGCCAGCGCGACCAGCACCGCATCGTTCCCCGATTGCACCCACTGATAGCCGCGGGGCGGGGCATAGACGCCGCGGTTGCGATAGCTGCGATAGTCGATCTGGCGATAATTATTGGCATAGCGCCGGTCGAATCGCTGGCCGCGCGCCCACTGGCGATTGTTCCACTGGCGGTTATTATTGTGACGGATCACGGTCCGTTCGCGATAGCCGCGACCCCGATCGACGATCACGGTGCGGTTGGGCCGTTCCTTGACTACGCGGTAGCCCTGCGGCGCGGCGCTGGCGATGGTGGGCGCCGCAACCATGGATGCGGCGACGGCGGCGAGCATCAGCTTCTTCATCGGTCGTCTCCTCGTTCAAACCTTGCCGGTCTGTTCCGGCGATGAAGACAATCTGGCGCTCCCTTGTCGCAGCCCTATCGCGACAGGTGAACAAAAGGGTCACAGATTGTCGCAAGGTCGGCGGGACTTGAAAGGTTTCGCCGTTCGGGCGTAGGCGCGGGCGCTTCCACGTCCCAGGAGCGGTCCAATGCGCGCGTTCATCTTTCCCGGTCAGGGTAGCCAGTCAGTCGGCATGGGCCGCGCGCTGGCCGAGGCCAGCCCCTTTGCCCGCGAAGTCTTTGGCGAGGTTGACGAGGCGCTGGGCCAGAACCTGTTTCGCCTGATGAGCGAAGGGCCGGAGAGCGACCTGACGCTGACCGAAAACGCCCAGCCCGCGATCATGGCCAATGCCATCGCGGTGCTGCGCGTGCTGGAAAAAGAAGGCGGCGTGACGCTTTCCGACAAGGCCGATTTCGTCGCGGGTCATTCGCTGGGCGAATATACAGCCCTGTGCGCGGCGGGTGCGCTGGACCTGTCGACCACCGCGCGCCTGTTGAAGCGACGCGGGCAGGCGATGCAGGCGGCGGTGCCGGTGGGTGAGGGCGCGATGGCCGCGCTGCTGGGTGCCGACCGCGAAAAGGCGCAGGCGATCGCCGATGCTGCGGCCGAGGGTGAGGTCTGCACCATCGCCAACGACAATGATCCGTCACAGGTCGTGATTTCGGGCGCGCGCGGCGCGATCGAGCGGGCGGTGGCGATCGCCAAGGATCATGGCGCCAAGCGCGCGGTGCTGTTGCCCGTGTCCGCCCCGTTCCACTGCCCGCTGATGCAGCCGGCAGCAGATGTAATGGAGGAAGCGCTGGCCGCCGCCCCCATCCAGTCGCCGCTGGTGCCCGTTTATGCCAACGTCACGGCGGCGGCGGTCGCCGACCCGGTGGTGATCCGCGCGCTGCTGGTCGAGCAGGTGACGGGCATGGTGCGCTGGCGCGAATCGGTGCTGGCGATGCACGAAGCGGGCGTCGACCACTTTGTCGAGCTTGGCGGCAAGGTGCTGTCGCCGATGGTCAAGCGCATCGCGCCCGACGCCGTCACTGCCAGCATCATCGGCATGGACGATATCGAAGCGCTGCTGAAGACGCTTTAAGGAGATGAAGATGTTCGACCTTACAGGCATGACCGCGCTCGTCACCGGCGCATCGGGCGGCATCGGATCGGCTATCGCGCGGGCGCTGGCGGGGCAGGGCGCGCGACTGGCGCTGTCCGGCTCGAACGCTGACAAGCTGGAGGCGTTTCGCGCCGAGCTGGGCGGCGATCATGTTGCGATGCCTTGCAACCTGTCGGACGGCGCGGTGGTCGACGCGCTGGTGCCGCAGGCGGTCGAGGCGCTGGGCGGCAAGCTGGACATTCTGGTCAACAACGCCGGGGTCACGCGCGACAACCTGCTGATGCGGATGAAGGATGACGAATGGGATCAGGTGATCCGCGTCAACCTTGAAGCCGCGTTCCGCCTGGCCCGCGCGGCGGCGCGCCCGATGATGAAGGCGCGCTTTGGCCGGATCGTGTCGATCACCTCGGTCGTGGGTGCGACGGGCAATCCGGGGCAGGCGAACTATGCCGCGTCCAAGGCGGGGCTGGTCGGGATGTCAAAGGCCATGGCCCAGGAACTCGCCAGCCGGGGCATCACCGTGAATTGCGTGGCGCCGGGCTTTATCCGTTCCGCCATGACCGACGTGCTGCCCGACGCGCAGAAATCGGCCTTGCTGGGCCGTATCCCGACCGGCGACCTGGGCACGGGCGAGGATATCGGCGCCGCGGTCGTCTATCTCGCCAGCCGAGAGGCGGGTTATGTCACCGGACAGACGCTGCATGTGAATGGCGGTATGGCAATGCTGTAAGCGTCGCGCGACGCCAGCACAGCGCCAACAGCCCGAATGTCATCGCGGGCGCGAACGGCAATGCCGTCGCGCTCGCCAATGGCCGCAGGATCAGGGGTGCGACGAAGATGGCGAGCATCGCCAGCCTTTCGTGCGCCACGAAGCCGGTTGAGCGGCCTCGCACCGCCATCCACGCCAGCGGCCATGCCAGCAGCGTCAGGTCATAATCGAGCAGAAACGGCGAAATCGCCAGCGTCCCAGCGACCAGAAGCGCATTCTGGTCCGCCGCCGGCATCCGCTTCCGGGCTGCTCGCCAGATAAGGACGCCGGCAATCGCCGCGCCGATGGCGTGGATCAGGTAACTCGCGGGCACCGATAGCCCGACGACACGTCCTGCGGCGAACAGGCTCACCATCTTGGCAGGCGAAACCAGCCCGGTTTCCAGTGTGACGCGCGCCAACGGTGCGCCGTCCAGGAATCCGCGCCAGGCATCCGGTCCCAGCAACCACAGGCTGACCAGACAGATCGCGCACGCCGACAGGCCCATCGCGATCAGCACGCGCCACGCGCCACGCAGCGCAAACGCAAGCGGCAGCAGCAACGCCAGATGCGGCTTCATCACCAGCGCACCCAGAATGCATCCGGCGAGGATCGGCCGCCGATCCAGCAACAGCAGCCCGCCACCCATCAGCGCGGCGAACAGGAACCCGTTTTGCCCATGGCCGATGTTGATTAGCACTGCCGGAAAGGCCAGCGCGAGCATGGCGGCCCGCCCCGGCGGCCATTGCAGCGCACGCGCCGCGACGGCGACATAGGCCGCGCCCGTCAGCCCCAGCCATGCCGCCAGCGCGGCGCCATAACCGAGCAGACCAAGCGGCAGACAGAGCAGGAGGAACGGCGGCGGATAGAAAAAGGCGAAATAGCCCGCGCCCGGCCCGAACGATTCGATTTGCAGCGCGGCGTGGGCGACCGGATTATAGGCGGTCGCCGGGTCGACCATCAGCGCCGCCCTTGCCGCCGTCCAGAAGCTGACGAAATCGGTGCCGATGGGTTTGCTGTTCAGGTCCAGACCGTTACGCGCCCCCAGAAACCAGCAGCACAGCACCGCGGCGACCGTCACGCCCGCCGCGATTCGCCAGTGATGCAGGCGCGCCTCGTTCAGCCATGGCTGCTGATCGGGGATGGGTTGGGGTCGAGCGGACATCGCACCGCTCATAGCGCGCGGCCGTTGACCGATCGCTAAGCTGAGCGAGCCTCTTGCCAGCCGGAACGTGCGGCTTTAGGGCGTTCGGGAACTCTAAAGATACCCACAAGAGGAATTTGGGAATGAGCGACACCGCCGATCGCGTGAAGAAGATCGTCGTCGAAAATCTGGGCGTCGAGGCCGAGAAGGTGACCGAGGACGCCAGCTTCATCGACGATCTGGGCGCCGACAGCCTCGATATCGTCGAGCTGGTCATGGCGTTCGAGGAAGAGTTCGGCGTCGAAATCCCCGACGATGCGGCCGAAAAGATCACGACCGTTCGCGACGCGATCACCTATATCGACGAGCACAAGGGCTGATTTGCCCCAGCTTCGTTGAAGCATTCGCGGCTTTCCGCCCGTGCCGTTCGGCCGGGCGGAGAGCCGTTTGTTTATCAAGGCGATGCTTGACAGCGCCGTTGGCAGGTCGTTGATCGCAAACCGCGATCGCGACCGCCGTCACGGCAATTGCGACCATCGCGCGGTTGCCGACCGGTCGGCGCCGCCAGGGTTATGGCCCCTGCCGGGCCGCTGAACGGAGAGTCTGAATGCGCCGCGTCGTCGTCACCGGCCTTGGTCTCGTCACGCCGCTTGGGGCGGAAGTGGAGACTGTCTGGAAAAACCTTATCGCAGGCAAATCGGGCGCGGGGCGCATCACCCGGTTCGATCCCACCGATTATAAATGCCGCATCGCGTGTGAGGTGAAGCCCGCCGACCATGAATATGGTTTCGATGCCAACAAGCGCGTCGACCACAAGGTCCAGCGACAGGTCGATCCCTTCATCGTGTTCGGGATCGACGCTGCGGGCCAGGCGATCGAGGACGCCGGACTGACCGACATGACGGAGGAAGAGCGGTTCCGCGCCGGTTGCTCCATCGGCGCGGGGATCGGCGGCTTGCCGGGTATCGAAAGCGAATCACTGGTGCTCGACCGCAAGGGGCCGAGCCGCGTCAGCCCGCATTTCGTCCATGGCCGCCTCATCAACCTGATCTCGGGTCAGGTTTCGATCAAATACGGGCTGATGGGTCCGAATCACGCCGTCGTTACGGCCTGTTCGACCGGCGCGCATTCGATCGGTGATGCCGCGCGCATGATCGCGATGGACGATGCCGATGTGATGCTGGCGGGCGGCGCCGAAGGGGCGATCTGTCCGATCGGCATCGCCGGTTTCGCCCAGGCGCGCGCGCTGTCGACCAACTTCAACGACACGCCTGAAAAGGGCAGCCGCCCTTACGACCGCGACCGGGACGGCTTCGTCATGGGTGAAGGCGCGGGCGTGGTCGTGCTCGAGGAATATGAACGGGCCAAGGCGCGCGGCGCCAAGATCTATGCCGAGGTGATCGGCTATGGCCTGTCTGGCGACGCCTATCACGTCACGGCGCCACATCCCGAAGGGTCGGGTGCGTATCGCGCCATGGAAATGGCGATGCGTAAATCGGGCCTGTCGCTGGCCGACATTGATTATGTCAACGCGCACGGCACGTCGACGCCGCTGGGCGACGAACTGGAGCTGGGCGCGGTGCGTCGCTTGTTCGGTCCGGCGCTGGATGGGATGTCGATGTCCTCGACCAAGTCGGCGATCGGTCATCTGCTGGGCGGTGCGGGGGCGGTCGAATCGATCTTCTGCATCCTGGCGATGCGCGACGGCATCGTGCCACCGACACTCAACCTCGACAATCCGAGCGAGAATTGCGCGGGCGTCGATCTGGTCCCGCACGTCGCCAAGGAGCGCAAGGTGCGCGCGATCCTGAACAATTCGTTCGGTTTCGGCGGTACCAATGCCTCGCTGGTGATGAAGGCAATCGATTGAACCAAATGCGATGAAGCGGGTCGGCTGTCTGGGGCTGCTGCTCGGTCTGGCGCTGGTCATGGCGTTGTTCACGCTGGTCCAGACCTGGAGCGGCGCCGGGCCGCTTGCGGCAGCACGCAACGTCGTGGTGCCGCAAGGCGCGACGCTGACCCGCGCGGCCGAGGAGATGGAGCGCGCCGGCGCAATCACCTCCGCGCGCCGGTTCGTGCTGCTGTCGAAGCTGCTGGGCGGTTCGGACACGATCCGTGCGGGGGAATATGCCGTCCCCGCCGGAATCAGCCAGGCCGACCTGCTGACGCTGATGCAGGAGGGCAAGGTCGTCCAGCGTCTGGTCGCCGTGCCGGAGGGATTGCCCTCGGTGCTGGTGCACGAAGCGTTGATGCGCGCGCCCGGACTGACCGGCGACGTGGCCGTGCCGGAGGAAGGCTCGGTCCTGCCCGACAGCTACAGCTATGAGCGCGGCGAAACCCGCGCCGAGGTGCTGGCGCGGATGCAGACGGCGATGGATCGCTATCTGGCCGATGCGTGGAAACGGCGAAAGCCGGGGCTGGTCGTTAATACCCCGCGCGAGGCGGTGATCCTTGCATCGATCGTGGAGAAGGAAACCGCCAGGGAAGCCGAGCGGCGGACGGTGGCCGCGGTCTATTCGAACCGGCTGCGACAGGGAATGCGGCTTCAGGCCGATCCGACGATCATCTATCCGTTGACCAGGGGGCGACCGCTGGGCCGTCGCATCCTGCGTTCCGAAGTGCGCGCGGTGAACGGCTATAACACCTATTCGATGGCAGGTTTGCCGCAGGGGCCGATCGCCAATCCGGGCCGCGCGAGCATCGACGCGGTGCTGGACCCGGCAGATACTTCCGCGTTGTATTTCGTCGCGGACGGGACCGGCGGGCATGTCTTTGCCGACACGCTGGAGCAGCATAACGCCAATGTGGCGAAATGGTATGCGATCCGCCGCGCGCGGGGAGAGATGTAGCGTTCAGTCGAACAGCGTGCGAACCGGGTTGGCGGGATCGGCCAGCAGCTTCGCCGTCAGCGCGAACGACATGACAACCAGCAGCAGCCGCGCGCCTTTTCCACCATAGCGCAGCGCAAACCACGCCCCGGCCTGATTGCCGAGCACACTGGCGACCGCCATGGTCAGTCCCAGCGCCCACAAAACCTTGCCGCCCGCCATCATCGCGATCAGCCCGGCAAGGTTGGTCGCAAGATTCAGAAACTTTGTGTTGGCAATCGCCCGCACCAGGCCGAGACCGCCCAGCGCGACGAGTGCGGTCGTCAGGAACGATCCGGTGCCGGGGCCGAAGAAACCGTCATAGAACCCGATGCCCGCCGCCACCGTCGTCATGCCCGCGCGACCGAGCAGCGCGTGGCGATCCACCGCGCTCATCGGCGGAGCAAGCAGGAAATAGAGACCCATCGCGATCAGCAGCACGGGCACGACAAACGCCAGGAATGCGGGGTCGACGAACTGCACCGCCGTCGCCCCTGCGGCCGACCCGCCAAAAGCAGCCGCTGCGGGTATAAGGAATGCCCGCAAATCGACATGACCCGCGCGGTAGTATCGAAGGAAAGCCGAAGCAGTGCCGAACGTGCTTTGCAGCTTGTTGGTGGCCAGCGCCGCGACGGGCGGCACCCCGGCGGCCATCAGTGCGGGAATCGTCAACAGCCCGCCGCCACCGGCAATCGCGTCGACACCGCCAGCGAGAAACGCCATCGTGACGATGAACAGAGCCGAATCGAAGCTCAGATCGATCATCGCGATACCTCTCCAACGAACTGGGGCGCCCCGGCAGACCGGGACGCCCCTTGCTTTCATACCGCAAAGCAGCCTGGTTATTTCCAGTCGGCCATCGCCGTTTCGAGGTTGACGCGGATCGCCTCGAAGAACTGCTCGGTCGTCATCCAAGGCTGATCGGGGCCGATCAGGATCGCGAGATCCTTGGTCATCTGACCGCCCTCGACCGTCTCGACGCAGACGCGCTCCAGCGTTTCGGCAAAGCGGGTCACGTCGGGCGTGCCGTCGAATTTGCCGCGATATTTGAGACCGCCGGTCCAGGCGAAGATCGACGCGATTGGGTTGGTCGAGGTCGACTTGCCCTGCTGGTGCTGGCGATAGTGGCGCGTGACGGTGCCGTGCGCCGCTTCGGCCTCGACCGTCTTGCCGTCGGGCGTCATCAGCACCGAGGTCATCAGGCCCAGCGAACCGAAGCCCTGTGCGACGGTGTCCGACTGAACGTCGCCGTCATAATTCTTGCACGCCCAGACGAACTCGCCATGCCATTTCAATGCCGATGCGACCATGTCGTCGATCAGGCGGTGCTGATATTCGATACCCAGTTCCTTGAACTGCGCTTCGAATTCATTCTCGAACACTTCCTGGAAGATGTCCTTGAAGCGCCCGTCATAGGCCTTCATGATCGTGTTCTTGGTCGACAGATAGACCGGCCACTTGCGGTCCAGCCCGTAATTCAGGCTGGCGCGCGCGAAATCGCGGATCGAGTCGTCCAGGTTATACATCGCCATCGCGACGCCCGCCGACGGGAACTTGAACACCTCTTCATCGATCACGGTGCCGTCGTCGCCTTCGAACACCAGGCGCAGCTTGCCGGGGCCGGGCACCTTGTAATCGGTCGCGCGATATTGGTCGCCGAATGCGTGGCGACCGACGACGATCGGATGCGTCCAGCCCGGCACCAGGCGGGGGACGTTCTTCATCACGATCGGTTCGCGGAAAACGACGCCGCCCAGGATGTTGCGGATCGTGCCGTTGGGCGACTTCCACATTTTCTTGAGACCGAATTCCTCGACGCGCTGCTCGTCGGGAGTGATCGTCGCGCACTTCACGCCGACGCCATATTTCTGGATCGCCTTGGCCGAATCGACGGTGATCTTGTCATCGGTCTCGTCACGCTTCTCGACGGCAAGGTCGTAATATTCGAGGTCGATGTCGAGATAGGGGAGGATCAGGCGCTCACGGATCCATGCCCAGATGATCCGCGTCATTTCGTCGCCGTCGATCTCCACGACCGGCGTCTTTACCTTGATCTTCGCCATCAATGTCTCGCTATGCCTGAGGGAGGAATGACGAACCCCCTAAGGGCTGCGCGCACGCGGATCAACCGGGCGGTGCGATGCCGCCCAAGCCCGCCCGCCGCATTTTATTGTATCGCGATGACAGGAGGGATAGACGGGACCGATGCCTTCACTTGAAAAGCCACCGATCGCGACAACGACTGTCAAATGGCGCTTTCCCGCCGTCCATCCGGAGGGGCGCAAATATGTGCTGATCGCGGCCGCGCTTGCTGCGCTTGCCTTGTTCCTGGGGGGCTGGTTCTGGGCCTGGCCGATCATCGGACTGACGATCTGGGTCGCAGCGTTCTTCCGCGATCCGGTGCGCGTGACACCGCAGGGACCGGGGCTGATCGTCGCGCCTGCCGACGGACTGGTGACGATGATCCAGCAGGTCGCGCTGCCGCCGGAACTGGCGGGGCCGCACGGCCTGGGCGACGGCCCGCTGACGCGCGTGTCGATTTTCATGAGCGTGTTCGACGTGCACATCAATCGCACGCCAGTGACCGGCACGGTGCGGCAGGTCGTCTATATCTCCGGCAAGTTCGTGAACGCCGATCTGGACAAGGCGTCGGATGAGAATGAGCGCCAGCACATTATTGTCGAGGCACCCGACGGCACCCGGTTCGGCTTCACGCAGATTGCCGGACTGGTCGCGCGCCGCATTCTCGCCTTTGTGAAGCCGGGCGACATGATCGTCGCGGGCCAGCGGATCGGCCTGATCCGGTTCGGCAGCCGCGTCGATGTCTTCCTGCCGCACGGCTATGCGCCGCAAGTGATTCTGGGCCAGCGCAGCATCGCCGGGGAGACGATCATCGGTCGCCTGAATGCCGAACGTCCCGCCGGGGTGGCACAATAATGGTGCCGCCGCGTCCGGCCCGCACGCGCCGGGGACTCCCGCTTCGTGCGGTCGCGCCCAACGCCGTCACGGCCCTTGCACTATGTTCGGGCCTGACGGGTATCCGCTTCGCGATCGGCGGGGAGTGGGAACGCGCCGTTCTGATGATCCTGCTCGCTGGTGCGCTTGACGGCATCGACGGCCGCATCGCTCGTGCGATCCGTGGCGAGAGCCGGTTCGGCGCCGAGCTGGATAGCCTGTCGGACGCCATCAGCTTCGGCGTGTCGCCGGCGCTGATCCTGTATTTGTGGTCCATGATGGACGCGGTGCGCGTGGGTTGGCTGGCCGCCCTGATTTATGCCGTGTTCTGCGCGCTCCGGCTCGCGCGGTTCAACGCCAATATCGACGTCAAGGATCAACCGCATAAATCAGCCGGATTCCTGACGGGCGTACCCGCGCCTGCCGGGGCGGGGCTGGCCATGTTGCCGCTATATCTGTGGTTCTGGACCGGCGAAGCGGTGTTCCGGTCCCCCTGGCTGGTAACGCCGTGGGTCGCGTTCATCGCGTTCCTGATGGTATCAAGCGTGGCGACCTTTTCATGGTCCTCGCTTCGCCTGCGCCGTAATGTGCGGTTCGAGGCGCTGGCGGTGATGGTGATCTTTGCCGCCGCGATCGTGTCGGCACCATGGCAGACGCTGTCCGCGATCTCCATCGCCTATGTCGTCACCATTCCGTTCAGCATTTCCAGCTATTCGCGGGTCAGGCGACAGCGCGCAAGTTCGCCGGCAACGCCGTCAGCCGAGGGGTAGCGCGCCGCGCCCCGCGCGACGCCAGCGGGGGCAGGGCGCCGACGCGGCTTTGCGTGCCATGCGCCAACAGGCACAGGATACGCGCGCGATAGGGCAGGACCGTGGACAGGATGGTGGCCAGCGCCACCATGAATGCGAACGTGAACAGAGCGAATGCCGACATGCTCATCATCTGACCAACTCCCGAACCTGTCCGGTTCCGTTAACGATTTGATAACCGCGAACCATTTTGCGACGAAACGGTTCCGAAAACCCGTTATGGACGCTATATGTTCCCATTGCGTTCCGTTGTCAAGCCTTGATCGCAAGCGCGGCTTCGGTTAAGGGCGCGCGCTCAACCCGCATGGGAAGCTCAATATACCGGTGCTTCGGGCAGCCTTTCAGGTATGTTCGGGGTCGCTCGCTTCCCAGAGGACTAACCGGAAGGAGAATATCCCATGGCGGCACCCGTCGTCACGCTTCAGCAGCTTCTCGAATCAGGCGCGCATTTCGGCCACCAGACTCATCGCTGGAACCCGAAGATGAAGCCCTACATCTTTGGCGACCGCAACGGCGTCCATATCCTTGACCTTAGTCAGACCGTGCCGCTGTTCGCGCGCGCGCTGGAATTCGTGTCGTCGACCGTTGCTGGCGGCGGCAAGGTGCTGTTCGTCGGCACCAAGCGCCAGGCGCAGGAAGCCGTTGCCGATGCAGCGCGCAAGTCGGGCCAGCACTTCGTCAACCACCGCTGGCTGGGCGGTATGCTCACCAACTGGAAGACGATCTCGGGTTCGATCAAGCGCCTCAAGACGCTGGAAGAGCAGCTTTCGGGCGACACGCACGGCCTGACCAAGAAGGAAGTGCTGAACCTGACGCGTGAGCGCGACAAGCTTGAGCTGTCGCTGGGCGGCATCCGCGACCTGAACGGCATTCCCGACATCATGTTCGTGATTGACGCGAACAAGGAAGAGCTGGCGATCAAGGAAGCCAACACGCTGGGCATCCCGGTCGTCGCGATCCTCGATTCGAACGTTTCGCCCGACGGCATCGCATTCCCGGTTCCGGCGAATGACGACGCCAGCCGCGCCATCCGCCTGTATTGCGAAGCCATGGCGATCGCCGCCACGCGCGGCAACAACCAGGCCGCGATGCAGAGCCAGGATTTCGGCGCGATGGCCGAACCGCCGGTCGAGCCGGCCCTGACCGAGGAAGCGCCCGCTGCGGAGGCGCCTGCGGCAGAAGCACCTGCCGCCGAGGCACCCGCACAGGCCTGAACCGCCTGAACGCGCCAGGTCAGTGGCCGGGCGCGTCACCGATTTGTCATCCGGGCGGGGCAGGGCGCGATGCACTGACCCCGCCCGCATCATAAGAAGGATATGAACATGGCCGAGATCACCGCTGCCGCCGTCAAGGAACTGCGCGAGCGTTCGGGCGCCGGCATGATGGATTGCAAGAAGGCGCTGGCTGAAAACAACGGCGAGATGGAAGCTGCCGTCGACTGGCTGCGAACCAAGGGCCTGGCCGCCGCCGCCAAGAAGTCGAGCCGCACCGCCGCCGAGGGTCTGGTCGGCGTCGCTGTTGCCGGCACCAGGGGCGTGGCGGTCGAGGTCAACTCGCAGACCGACTTCGTTGCGAAGAACGAAATTTTCCAGGGCTTCGTTCGTGACGTGACGGCGATTGCGCTGGAATCGGGCGACGACATCGCCGCGATCAAGGCAGCGCCGATGGCGCAGGGTGGCAGCGTCGAGGACGTGCTGACCAGCAATATCTCGACCATCGGCGAAAATCAGGTTCTGCGTCGCGCCAAGCGCGTTGAAGTGTCGCAGGGCGCGGTGATCCCTTATGTCCACAACGCCGCCGCGCCGGGCCTGGGCAAGATCGGCGTGCTGGTCGCGCTCGAATCGGATGCGGGCGTCGATGTGCTGGAGCCGCTGGGCAAGCAGATCGCGATGCACGTTGCCGCCGCGTTCCCGCTGGCGCTGGACGAAAACGGTCTCGACGCCGACGTGCTGGAGCGCGAGCGCCAGATCGCGACCGAAAAGGCAGCTGAGAGCGGCAAGCCTGCCGAGATCATTGCCAAGATGGTCGAAGGCTCGGTCAAGAAGTTTGCCAAGGAAAATGCGCTGCTGAGCCAGCCGATCGTCATGGACGGCAAAACGCCGGTGGCCGATGTCGTTGCCAAGGCGGCGAAGGACGCGGGCACGTCGATCAAGCTGGTCGACTATGTCCGCTTTCAGCTGGGCGAAGGCATCGAGAAGGAAGAAAGCGATTTCGCGGCCGAGGTTGCGGCGACCGCTGGGCTTCACAAGAACTGACCCGATCGCGCCTTGCCCTTTTATGGGGCAGGCGTAAGTAGGTTGGCATGGCGGCGCGGGGCTTCTAAGGTCCGCGCCGTTTTGCTGCCCCCTCCAGACATCGGAACGCCATGACCCGCCCGACCTTCAACCGCATTCTCCTCAAGCTGTCGGGCGAAGTCCTGATGGGCCAGGGACAATATGGCATCGACCCTGCGACGTGCGAACGCGTCGCGCGTGAGGTGAAGGCCGTGGTCGATGGCGGGCATGAGGTCTGCATGGTTGTCGGCGGCGGCAACATCTTTCGCGGCCTGGCCGGTGCGGCACAGGGCTTTGACCGCGCCTCGGCCGATTATATGGGGATGCTGGCGACCGTCATGAACGCGCTGGCGATGCAGAACGCGCTGGAGCAGCAGGGCATCGACACCCGCGTCCAGTCGGCGATCCCGATGGCCAGCGTGTGCGAACCCTATATTCGCCGCAAGGCGCAGCGGCACATGGAAAAGGGGCGTGTCGTGTTGTTCGCGGCGGGCACCGGCCTGCCGTTCTTCACGACCGATACCACGGCGGCGCTGCGTGCGGCCGAAATGGGGTGCGACGCGCTGCTCAAGGGCACCAGCGTCGACGGCGTTTACGACGCCGATCCCAAGAAGGTGCCGACCGCCAAGCGCTATGACGAACTGAGCTATGACCGTGTGCTTGCGGACAACCTAAAGGTCATGGACGCCAGCGCCGTGGCGTTGTGCCGCGACAGCAACATTCCGATCGTGGTGTTCAATATCCGGGATGAGGGCAACCTGGCCGCCGTGTTGCACGGCGAAGGCACCGCCACCATCGTCCGCCAGCCCGCTTGAAGCAAAAAGAAGGAGAGCCGAACCATGGCCGCATATGACAAGGCCGACCTGGAACGCCGCATGGCCGGCGCGGTCGAATCGCTGAAAGGCGATCTGACGGGTCTTCGCACGGGTCGTGCCTCGACCTCGCTGCTCGATCCGGTGATGGTCGAGGTGTATGGCGCGCAGATGCCGCTGGTGCAGGTCGCGACGGTGTCCGCGCCGGAGCCGCGCATGTTGTCGGTGCAGGTCTGGGACAAGTCCAATGTCGGCCCCGTTGAAAAGGCGATCCGATCGGCGGGCCTGGGCCTGAACCCGATCAACGATGGACAAACGCTGCGCCTTCCCATTCCCGACCTGACCGAGGAACGGCGCAAGGAACTGGCCAAGCTGGCCGGGCAATATGCCGAAAAGGCGCGCGTGGCGGCACGCAATGTGCGCCGCGACGGCATGGACAGCCTGAAGACCGACGAGAAAAAGGGCGTGATGTCGGAGGACGAGCGCAAGCGTCACGAGGGCGATGTCCAGAAGCTGACCGATGCCACCATCGCCGATATCGATGCTGTCGCCGCCGCCAAGGAAAAGGAAATTCTCGGCAAGTGACGGTTCGCGGGGGCATTTACGGGACACAGGCAGGCTGATGGCGACGCAGATCGAACCGCGGCCGGACACAGCAACGCGCCCACGCCACGTCGCGATCATCATGGACGGCAATGGCCGCTGGGCCAAGGCCCGGCGCCTGCCGCGCGCCGCCGGTCACAAGCAGGGGGTAGAGGCCGTTCGCCGCGTCACCCGCGCAGCGCGCGACCTGGGGCTGGAGGTGCTGACCCTCTATGCCTTTTCCTCCGAGAACTGGCGGCGGCCCGAGGCCGAGATCAGCGACCTGATGGGGCTGCTTCGCCATTTCCTGCGCGCCGAGATCGCCACACTGGTGGCCGACAATGTGAAATTGCGCGTGATCGGCGATTATCGGGCGCTGTCCGCCGATCTGGTGGCGATGATCGATGATGCGATTGCCCGAACCGCGGCGAATACCGGCCCGATCCTGGTCATCGCACTGAACTATGGCGCACAGGCAGAGATTGCGGCGGCGGCGCGGCGCCTGGCATGTGCGGTTCGCGACGGCGCGATGGAAGCTGACGCGATCGATGAAACGCGGATCGAGAGCGAGTTGTCCACGCACGACCTGCCGCCGCTGGACCTGATGATCCGCACGTCGGGTGAACAGCGTCTGTCGAACTTCCTGCTGTGGCAGGCGGCCTATGCCGAGTTGCTGTTCGTCGACACGCTGTGGCCCGATTTCGACGGTGCGACGCTTGCCGATGCGCTTGAGGTGTTTTCGCGCCGCCAGCGCCGCTTCGGTGGCCTGTGACCCCGGACGATCGCGCCCGGCGCAAGGCCAATCTGAATCAGCGGCTTGCAGTCGGCTTCAGCCTGCTGACGGTGGCGTTCTGTGCGTTGTGGTGGGGCGGTCTGGCATTCTGGCTGGTGGTCGTGATCGGCGCGCTCATCATGATGAGCGAATGGTCGGCGATGTTCGCCGCGACGCCGCGCGACAAGCGGATCGGGCAATTCGCGCTGTCGATCCCGCTGGCGATCATGGCGCCGATCGCGTCGGGGCCGAGTTTTTTCGCGCTGGGCCTGGTGGTCGGCGCGGCGTTTTTCGTCGGCGCGGCCAGCGGTCGGCGGGAACTTGCCGGGGGCATTCTTTATATCGGCCTGCCTGCGCTGTCGCTGCTGCTGCTGCGGTCACTACCCGGTGGCCTGTTCATTTCGCTCTGGGCAATGGGGCTGGTGTGGGCGTGTGACACGGCGGCGTTCTTTGTCGGGCGATCGGTCGGCGGACCGAGGTTCGCGCCGGCGATCAGTCCGAACAAGACCTGGTCGGGCTTTGTCGGCGGGGTGGTCGCGGCGGCGGTCATGGGGGGCGTGATGGTGCCTTATGGCCTGCCGCTGTGGCTGGCCGTGGCGACGCCGGTGCTGGCGATCGTCTCGGCACTGGGCGATCTTTATGAAAGCTGGCTCAAACGCCGGGCGGGGATCAAGGATTCGGGCACGCTGCTGCCCGGCCATGGCGGGATGCTCGACCGGCTTGACGGTATCGTGCCGGTGGCGCCGATCGCGGCGTTGTTCGTCCTGGCATTGGGCGCGCTGCAATGAAGCGAGTGTCGATCTTGGGCGCAACGGGTTCGATCGGCACTTCGACGCTCGACCTGGTGGAACGCGGCGGCGATGCGTTTCGCGTCGTCGCGCTGACCGCCAATTGCGATGTCGAAGGGCTTGCCGCCGCCGCGCGCCGGACCCGCGCCGAACTGGCGGTGGTCGCTGACGAGCGTTGTCTGCCCGCCCTTCGCGACGCGCTGTCGGGCACCGCAACGCGTGTTGCCGGCGGGGCGGCGGCGGTGTGCGAGGCTGCGCGGGCAGGCGCCGACTGGACGATGAGCGCGATCGTGGGATGCGCGGGCCTGAACCCGACGCTGGCCGCGATCGAGGGCGGCGGCACCGTCGTCATCGCCAACAAGGAGCCGCTGGTTTCCGCCGGTGAGTTGATCCTTGCCGCCGCCCGTTGCTCGGGCGCCACCATCCTGCCCGCCGACAGCGAGCA
The DNA here is from genome assembly GCF_035490575.1 of Sphingomonas sp. GTDB lineage: Bacteria > Pseudomonadota > Alphaproteobacteria > Sphingomonadales > Sphingomonadaceae > Sphingomonas. The sequence goes on from NZ_DATJLI010000079.1 coordinate 22,572, forward strand.
CAACGCGATCTTCCAGTGCATGGCCGGGGACCGTCCCGCCGGTATCCGTCGCCTGATCCTGACCGCCAGTGGCGGGCCGTTCCGCGACTGGAGCCTGGCGCGGATGGCGTCGGTCACGCGCGAACAGGCGGTGGCCCACCCCAATTGGTCAATGGGCGCGAAAATCTCCGTCGATTCGGCGACGATGATGAACAAGGGCCTTGAACTGATCGAAGCGGCGCGACTGTTCCCCGTCGATGAATCGGCAATCGACATTGTGGTGCATCCGCAATCGGTCATTCATTCGATGGTTGAATATGTCGACGGATCGGTGCTCGCCCAGCTTGGGCCGAGCGACATGCGCGTGCCCATCGCCCATACGCTGGCTTGGCCCGAACGGATGCCGACGCCGATGGCACCGCTGGATTTCGTCAGGCTGGGCCGCTTCGATTTCGAGGCGCCAGACCCCGAACGCTTCCCGGCGCTGCGCCTGGCGCGTGAGGCATTGCGGGCAGGGGGCGCCCGCCCGGCGATCCTGAACGCGGCGAACGAGGTGGCGGTGGCGGCGTTTCTCGAACGGCGTTGCGGTTTCCTCGAAATTGCCGCAATCGTCGAGGATATATTGGCATATTATGATCCGCCCGCGCCGCAGGATGTAGCAGCGGTTCTGGCGGTGGATGGCGAGGCGCGCGCGATTGCGGCCGAGCGGGTAAGGGATCGCGTCGCTTGATCGAAAACCCAGGTGTCCTGTTCACCTTTCTTGCCTTTGTCGGTGTCATCGGGCCGCTCGTGTTCATCCACGAAATGGGCCATTATCTGGCCGGGCGCTGGTTCGGGGTGAAGGCGGAAGCGTTCTCCATCGGTTTCGGGCGGGAAGTGGCGGGCTTTACCGACCGCCGGGGCACGCGCTGGAAGTTCGGATGGCTGCCGCTGGGCGGTTATGTCCGCTTCGCCGGCGACATGAGTCCCGCCAGCCAGCCCAGCGCCGAATGGCTTTCGCTGCCGGCGGCGAAACGGCAACAGACGTTTCAGGCCAAACCACTCTGGCAGCGCGCGATCATCGTGGCCGCGGGTCCGGCGATCAATTTCGCGCTGGCGATCCTGATCCTGGCTGGATTCGCTTATGCTTATGGCGTCAGCCGCACACCGCCGGTGATCGGCATCATCCAGCCCGGCAGCCCAGCGGCGCAGGCGGGGCTGGCGGTTGGCGACCGCATCGTGTCGCTGAACGGCCGCCAGGTTGCGACCTTTGACGACATCGCCAATTTCGCCCGGCTTCGCCCCGGTGAAGCCGTGACGATCCAGGTCGAACGAGGGGGGGGCGCCCAGACGCTGAACGCCACGATCGGGGAGGTTCGCGAACGCGACCGCTTCGGCAACGACTATCGCATCGGTCGCGTGGGCATCGGCCCGACCGCGCCGGTGCGGGAACCGGTGTCGCTTATCGAAGCCCCGGCGATCGGCGTCGAACGGACGGGCGAGATCGTCGGGATGATGGTCGACACGATCGGCCAGATCGTGACCGGCCGCCGATCGATGGAGGAACTGGGCGGCCCGTTGCGGATCGCTCAGGTGTCCGGCCAGCAGCTCAGCCTCGGTCTGCCCGAGTTTATCGGCCTCATCGCGCTCATCTCGATTAATTTGGGGTTCATCAATTTGTTGCCAGTCCCGATGCTGGATGGCGGACACCTGCTCTTTTACGCGATCGAGGCGATCCGGCGCCGGCCGGTGGAGCCGCAAGTCCTCGAATGGGCGTTTCGCGGCGGACTGGCGGCCTTGCTGGCGCTGATGCTCCTCGTGACAATCAACGATCTCGGCGCATTCGGCCTTTGGCGCAGCCTGGCCGGGTTGATCGGCTGACGCGCTTCGTGCAGGGGCGTGTCGCCCGTGGACAAGATTTCATTTCGTAACATTTTTAGGTGGGAACGACGGTGACGGCGATCAAGGCAAGCAAGAAGAGTGCGCGCGGCGCGGTGCTGCTTGCCGGCACGATGCTGGCGGGCATGGCACAGGCCCAGACCGCGCCGCAGCAGGCGCTGCCCAGCGTCGCGCCGCCCCCGACGGTTCAGGCTGCCCCGGCGCGCACGATCAAGTCGCTGCGTGTCGTCGGCAACCAGCGCATCGAACCCGACACCGTGCTGAGCTATACCAAGCTGCGCGTGGGTGAGAGCTACACCAACGAGACCGTCGACCTTGCCATCAAGGATTTGCTGGCTTCCGACCTGCTGGCCGATGTGCAGATCGAGGGCGTGGAGACGGGCGATTTGATCGTCCGCGTGCGTGAAAACCCGATCATCAACCGCATCGTTCTGGAGGGCAATCGGCGGCTCAAGAACGACAAGATCCTGCCCGAGATCAAGCTGCGGCCACGCCAGATCTTTACCCGGACCGCCGTGCGCGCCGATGTTGCGCGCATTGTCGAGCTGTATCGCCGTCAGGGCCGTTTCGCCGCCGTGGTCGAGCCGCAGCAGGTCCAGCTCGACCAGAACCGCGTCGACGTGGTGTTCGAGATCAACGAGGGGCCGAAGTCCAAGGTCCGTCAGATCAACATCATTGGCAACGAACAGTTCGATGACGATGACCTGCGTAAGGAGATGGCGACCAAGCAGGCGCGCTTCTTCCGCTTTTTCAGCTCGAATACCAGCTATGACCAGGATCGGCTTGCCTATGACCAGCAAAAGCTGCGTCAATTCTATCTGACCGAAGGTTATGCGGATTTCCGGGTGATCTCAGCCGTTGCCGAGCTAACGCCCGACAAGGAGGACTTCATCATCACTTATGTGGTGGAGGAGGGTCCGCGCTACAAGTTCGGTGATGTCGAGGTCGACAGCGGTATCCGCGATTTCGACAATGAAAAGCTGGCGGCGGGACTGCCGATCAAGAAGGGCGACTGGTTCAACGCGTCGCTGGTTGAGAATTCGGTCACGTCGCTGACCGAGACTGCCGGCCTGTTCGGCTATGCCTTTGCCGATGTCCGCCCTGAATATCAGCGCGATCCCGAAAACCTGACCATGGGTCTGGCGTTCAACATCGCTGAATCGGCGCGCACCTATGTCGAACGGATCGAGATCACCGGCAATACCCAGACCCAGGACGAGGTTATCCGCCGCGAAATGCGTCTGGCGGAGGGCGATGCGTATAACAGCTTCCTTCGCAAGCGTTCGCAGGATCGCGTCAACTCGCTCGGTTTCTTCCAGGACAAGTTCGAGATCGAGGAAAAGGAAGGCTCATCGCCCGACCGCGTGGTGCTGGGCGCCAATGTCGAAGAGCGTTCGACGGGCGAACTGACGCTTTCGGCGGGTTTTTCGAGCCTCGAGCGGTTCATTCTGCAGGGTTCGATCCGGCAGCGGAATTTCCGCGGCAAGGGTCAGGACCTGCGACTGCAGGCCAATTATTCAAGCTATTCAAAGTCAGTCGAGCTGGGATTCACCGAACCCTATCTGTTCGACAAGAACATCGCGCTGGGCGGCACGATCTTCCGCCGCGACTTTAACGCGTTCAATTTTATCGGCAACGATCGCAACACGACCTTCTCGCAAACCTCGACGGGGTTTCAGATCGTGGCGGGTGTGCCGCTGACCGAATATTGGTCGCTGTCCGCGCGCTATCAATTGTCGCAGGACGATGTTTCGCTGGACGAAGCGACCTATTTCACCGACGGTTCCTGTGACCCGCTGCGCGCCGGGCGATATCTGTGCGAGCAGATCGGCAACCGGATGACGTCGCTCGTCGGTCTCAGCCTTGTCTTTGACAGCTTGAACAGCCGCCTTCGCCCGACGCGCGGCAGCCGACTGGTGGTGGGCGCCGACTTTGCCGGGCTTGGCGGCGATGTTCGCTATGTTCGTGGGCGCGGCGAATACAGCAAGTTCTGGGGTCTTGGCAGCGGCTTCATTTTCTCGGTCAATGCACAGGGCGGCTATATCCATTCGCTGGAGGACAGCGCCGGCCCTGGCATCGACGCGATCCGCATCGTCGACCGTTTCTATCTGGGTGAACCGCAGTTCCGCGGTTTCGACATTCGCGGCGTCGGCCCGCGCGTGCTGCGAACGCCGTTCACCACCGACGAAGATGGCAACACGATCCTCGTCACCGATCGCGACCAGATCGTCGACGATCCGCTGGGTGGCCGGGCCTATTATCTGGGACGTGCGGAGCTTGAGATTCCGCTCGGTGCGGGCGCACAGGAACTGGGCCTTCGCCCTTCGGTCTATGTGCAGGCCGGCTCGCTCTTCAGCATCCAGCGGCCCTTGCCGACCGCGACCTTTACCCAGGCCACCGATGCGAACGGTGACCCCGTATTCAACGTCGATGGCTCGCCGCGCCTGCTCGATCTGGTGCGTCCGGTCACCAGCGATGCGGGGCAGCAGCTTTACATCAACAGCTTTACCAACGACGACGGCATTACCGGCACGCGCCTGACCACCTGTTCGGTCGGTTATGCCGACACCTATGGCGGCGCCTGTGCGGGCAACGATCCCAACGCCGCCGCGACGCAGACGATCTCGCCGTTCCTCGAGCAGTTCGTCGGCGACACGCCCAAGCCGCGTATTACCGTCGGCGTCGGCGTGAACTGGAATTCGCCTTTCGGTCCGCTGCGGATCGACCTTGCCAAGGACATCGTGTCGGTTGACGGCGATGATCCGAAGCTTCTCACCTTTAACGTTGGAGCCGCTTTCTGATGACCAAGTTCCTTATCGCTGCCGCGATCGCGCCGATCGCGCTCGCCGCGCCTGCCGTTGCCCAGGTGAACGGCATCGCCGTTGCCGACCCGGAAAACGCCGTGCTGCAAAGCAATGCATGGAAGACCGCGGTGTCGCAGATCCAGACCACCTACAAGGCCCAGATCGACCAGGCACAGACCCGCCAGAACGCCCTTCAGGCCGAACTCAATCCGCTGGTTCAGGCATTCAACACGGCCCGCGCCGCGCCGAACGCCAATGAGGCTTCGCTGCGGACCCAGGCGACCGCCATCCAGCAGAAGCAGGAAGCCGCCAATGCCGAAATCCAGCGCCTGACCCAGCCGGCGCAGCGCGCCCGCGCCTATGCCGCCGAACAGATCGGCGCACAGCTTCAGGCCGCGGTCAACGCGGCAATGGCGCGCAAAAAGGTGACGCTGCTGCTGCGCCCAGAAGCCGCCGTTCAAGCCCAGCCTTCGACCGACATCACCGCCGATGTCACGACCGAGCTGAACCGGCTGGTCCCCAGCGTCAACGTCACGCCGCCCGCCAACTGGCAGCCAGGTGGCCAGCAGCAGGCCGGCGCACCCGCGGCCGCCCCGGCAGCCGCTCGGGCCCAGGCGCCGACCGGCCGGTGAGCAATATTGCCGATACCGGCGCGCGCGCCATCGGCCCGCTGGACATCCAGCGGGTGATGGCGGCGCTGCCGCATCGCTATCCGATGCTGCTGGTCGATCGGGTCGAGGAAATCATCCCCGACCGCTCGATCCGCGCGATCAAGGCGGTGACGATCAACGAAGGCTTTTTCCAGGGCCATTTCCCCGGTCGCCCGATCATGCCCGGCGTGTTGATCGTCGAGGCACTGGCGCAGGCCGCCGGCGTGCTGGCGGTCGAAAGCCTTGGCCTCGCCGGTTCGGGCAAGCTCGTTTATTTCATGGCGATCGAGGAAGCCAAGTTCCGCAAGCCCGTCGAACCCGGCGTGCTGCTGACGCTGGAGGTCGAGTTCGTCCAGAAGCGCTCCAGCGTGTGCAAATTCGCTGGCCGCGCGCTGATAGACGGCGCGGTGGCGGCGACGGCGAACTTCACCGCGATGATTGCGGACCCGCCCGGCAACGCCTGATTGCGGGTGTGGCTGGCGGTGGCGAGGCACGGGCATTGCACCGCCAGTCGCCCGCTGCTAAGTGCGCGCCCTTCGCCGCTGGTCGGAAACCAGTGGCTTTTCCTCGGAGATCTGACGTGAAGAAGACCGGCCACCCCGACTATCACATGATTAAGGTGCAGATGACCGACGGCACCGTGTTCGAAACCCGCTCCACCTGGGGCAAGGAAGGCGACACGATGCAGCTCGACATCGACCCGCTGGCGCACCCGGCATGGACCGGCGGCAACGCGCGCCTGGTCGACGCGGGCGGTCAGGTCGCGCGCTTCAACAAGCGGTTCGGTGGCGGTCTTTCGCTCCGCAAGAGCTGATCGATTTCGGCCCAACGGGCTGGACCAACCGATCGAACAAGGGGCTGCGGCGTTGCCGTGGCTCCTTTTGCTTGTGGCGAATGGCTGGATGAGCGCGTGTCCCGGCGAGTTTGCCTCATCGTCCAAAAATTGCGCTGGCGCCCCGCGTCTTTTGCCGCCATGATCCCGCCACATTGTCCGTTCGGCAATGTGATGGGGGTCGCCCATGGTCATACGGTTTTGCGTTGTATTCTGCCTGGCGTCATGCGCGACGGCGACCTCCGCCGAGGGGCGATCATCACCCGAGCGGGCGGCCCAGCCCATCCTGGCATCGATCGCGTCCTTTCGGTGGACCGGCCCTCAGGCCGTGCGCGCGCCTGTGTTCAGAGTGCTGCCCCAATCGAACGGTGACGAATTGCTGCCCGGCGACCGCTCCACAGCGGAATTATGCGCGCCGCCGCCCGACAATCGCCCTCGCGAACCCGGTGCGCCGATGCGCGCGCGCATGTCGATGCGCCTTGATGGCGGCGCATCCGCATTCCGCCCCGATTTCGCATTGGGCGGTGTGGGCGCTGCGATCATCCGCATGACCGGCGCGCTGTTCGAAGATTGACCGCTGGCGGAGAGGGTGGGATTCGAACCCACGGTGAGCGTGAACCCACGGCGGTTTTCAAGACCGCTGCCTTAAACCACTCGGCCACCTCTCCGCGCGAGCTGGTGCCCGGTTACGCTGGTCTGGCGCATTTGTGCAAGCGTCGTTGCACAAGGGGGGTTCAGGCGGCAGCGTGTCTGTGGCACAGCTTGGGCGATGGCGGGACAATCGGTTATGCGTAAAACGGGTGCGGTATTGCTGGCGGCTTGGCTGGCGGTCGGACAGGTCGGGGCTGCATCGGCGCAGCAGGAGGCGGGCTTTCGCGCCTATCTCGATCAGGTGCGCGCCCGCGCGCAGCGTGAGGGCGTGTCCGCGCGCACGCTCAATTCCGTTCTGCCGGGCCTGACCGTCAATCCGCGCGTGATCGAGTTGGACCGGGGACAGCCCGGCGGCTCCAGCAGTTCGTCGATTCCGGCGTTCGCCCCCTATAAGGCGCGGCATGTCGATGCCGCGCGGATCAACCGCGGGCGCCGCGCCTATCAGGCGAATCGGTCGCGACTGGCGCGGATCGAGGCTGAAACGGGCGTGCCCGAATCGATCATGGTCGCGATCTGGGGCCATGAAACCAATTATGGCGGCTATACTGGCGATTTCGATCTCGCCCGGTCGCTGGCGACACTGGCCTATGAAGGGCGTCGGCGCAGCCTGTTCGAGGGTGAGTTTATCGCCCTGATGAAGATGATGGACCGGGGCATTCCGCGCGAACGGTTGAAGGGCAGTTGGGCCGGGGCCACGGGCCATCCGCAATTCCTGCCGTCGATCTATCTGCGCCTGGCACGCGACGGCGACGGTGATGGCAATGCCGACATCTGGAACAGCGAGACCGACGCGCTGGCTTCGATCGCCAATTATTTCGTCAATGCCGGGTGGCGGCCGGGTCAGCCCTGGGGCGTCGCGGTAAACGTGCCGTCGGGATTCAACCGCGGAGAGATGGAGACGCGAACCGTGTCGCCGCGCTGTCCGCGCGTTTTCGAACGCCACAGCCAATGGCGCACGATGCGCGAGTGGCGCGCGATGGGCATCGCTCCGCAATCCGGCCGGTGGGCGGGCGACGACGTGATGGCGACGCTGCTCGAACCCGATGGGCCGGGTCGCACCGCTTATCTGCTGACGGGTAATTACCGGGTGATCCTCGATTATAACTGCTCGAACTTCTATGCCTTGTCGGTAGGGTTGCTGGCCGATGCCGTCGCCGGTTGAACTGGCCGCGGCGCTGCTGCTGACGGTTCAGGTCGCGCCGCCGGACGGGCCGGGACCGCGCGCCACATCGAGCGAGAGCGAGCGATATGACGCGATCGGCTATGCCGCGATCGGGGACATCGTGCGTGGGGTCGGTCATGCCAGTCTGCCGATCGGCAGCCATGTCGAAGTGACCGCCATCGACACCGGCCGCACGGTTTTGTTCGCCGTGACCGGAAAAGCACCGGCACGCAGCGACGAGCCCGTGGCGCTGTCGAACGACGCCATGTCGCAGCTTGGCATTGCGGCGGGCGCACCGATCCGGGTGCGTAGCGCAACGGCGATGCCGACTGATATCGCCGCGTTGAATGGCGGGCACCCGGCGGGAACAAGGCTGGACGCACCGGACGCGCTGCTTACGGGCTTACGCAAGCACCTTCCGCCTCGGCCCACGACGCCTGCACCTGCGGTCGCCAAACCATCCGCGCCGCCTGCTGCGGCGAAAGCAGCGGCAGTCAAACCGGCTGCCAAAACCGCCGCTCCGGCGCCCGCCCGCCCAGCACCCAAACCGGCCATCACCACGGGCTGGGGAGTGCAGGTCGCCGCCCTGTCCGACGCCGCACGGGCCAATGCGCTTGCAACGAGAGTCGGTGGCGTGGTGCGCCCAGCCGGCCGCCTTTTCCGCGTGCAGCTTGGCCCTTTTGCCGACCGTGCTGCCGCTGACGCCGCGCGCTTGCGCCTTGCCCGGCAAGGGCAGGGACAGGCAACGCTGGTGAAGATACCCTGATTTCCCTCAAGCCACCGAGACAAAGCAGTCCATGAACCGTCTTCTTGCCATTTCGCCGATCGCCCTTGCCATCGCCGCGCCCGCCGCGGCGCAGCGCCCGCCGTTCGATACCCCCGCGCCGGTCGCGTTTCTGGAGGATCTGTCGTCAGGCGCGGTGCTGTATGCCAAGGACGCCGACCGCCGGATGCCGCCGGCTTCCATGGCCAAGATGATGACGACCTATGTCGTTTTCGACATGATCCGCAAAGGCGAGGTCAAGCTCGACCAGAAGATCAGGGTCCGTCCCGAAACGTGGCGCCGGTGGCATGGGCCACAGGCGGGATCGACGATGTTCCTGTCGCCCAACGAAGAAGTGAGCGTCGAAAATCTGCTCTACGGTGTCGTCGTGCTGTCGGGCAATGACGCGTGTGTCGTCTTGGCCGAAGGGTTGGCCGGGACCGAAGAGGCGTTCGTCAACCTGATGAACCAGCGCGCGAAGTCGATCGGGCTGACCAACAGCAATTTCGGCAATTCGAATGGCTGGCCCGATGAAGGCCGCACCTATGTGACAGCACGCGACCTTGCCACGCTGGCCAAGGCGACGATCGAGAAATATCCCGATCTCTACAAGAAGTTCTATAGCCGCCGGGATTTCACCTGGGGCCAGACGATGGGCGGCAATGCCATCACTCAGGCCAATCGCGACCCCCTGCTGGGCCGCGTCGACGGCGCCGACGGCCTGAAAACCGGGCACACCGAAGAAGCGGGATATGGCTTTACCGGCTCGGCCGAACAAAATGGTCGTCGTCTGGTGATGGTGATGGCGGGGTTGACCAGCTTCAATCAGCGCATTTCGGAATCGGTCCGGTTCATGGAATGGGGCTTTCGTGCGTGGACAGCCAAGCCGCTGGTCAAGAAGGGCAAGCGTGTCGAAACCGCCGATGTCCAGTTGGGCGATACGGCAACGATCGGGCTGGTCGCGCCCCGTGACCTGACCGTCACCGTGCCGTCGGGCAGTTCGGCGGCGATGACGGCGAAGGTCGTGTATCAAGGACCGCTCAAGGCGCCGATCAAGCAAGGTCAGCATATCGCCGATCTGGTGATTTCGAGCGCGGATACCGGTGAGCAGCGCTTGCCGCTGGTCGCCGAGGCAGCGGTTGCGGAAGCGGGCTTTTTCGGGCGCGTCTGGGCGGGTCTGATGGGGCTGTTCGGCGCTTGACGCCGGGGCGCTTCATCACGCTGGAGGGCGGGGAGGGCGTCGGCAAATCGACGCAGGCCCGGCGGCTGGCCGATGCGCTGGAGGCGCGTGGCCTGCACGTCCTCGTCACGCGCGAACCCGGCGGCAGCGAGGGGGCGGAGGCGATCCGCGCGTTGTTGATGCAGGGCGATATCGGCCGCTGGAGCCCCCATGCCGAAGCCCTGCTGTTCGCTGCCGCGCGCGCCGACCATGTCGACCGGTACATCCGCCCCGCGATCGGTGCGGGGCATTGGGTGATCTGCGACCGCTTCCTCGATTCGACGCGGGCCTATCAGGGCGCGCAAGGGATCGACGATGCCGCGATCCTGGCGCTCCACGCCTTTGGGGCGCGCGGGCTGTTGCCGGACCGCACGTTTCTGCTCGAACTGGCGGCGGGGGAGGGGCGCGCCCGCGCCGCGGGGCGCAACCCGGCCGCGAATGACCGGTTCGAGGGACGAGACGACCGCTTTCACGATGCCGTGGCCAATGGTTTCGCGCGAATTGCCGCTAGCGAGCCGGCGCGACTCCGCACGATCGACGCGTCGGGCGAACCCGGTCAAGTGACGGATCGACTGATCGGGGCGCTGGCCGATCTGCTGCCATGACCGGCCCGATCGGCAACGACACGGCGCGCGCGGCCTTTGCGCGCGCGGTCGAGGGCGGGGCGCTGCACCATGCCTGGCTGATCGCCGGGCCGGAAGGGGTGGGCAAGGGCAGCTTCGCGCGCCATGCCGCAGCCGTCCTGCTGGCGCGGGCACTCGACCCCGCATTGCCGGCCGACGCGCCGGTGTCGCCCGATCACCGGGTGGCGCACCTGCTGGCAAGCGGGGCGCATCCCGACTATCGCGAACTGGTGCGCTTGCCCAAGGATGCTGCCAAGCCCGATGACGGGCTGGCGCGCGGCATCACCATCGCGCAAGTGCGGGCGTTGCAACCGATGTTCGCGACCAAGCCGGCGCTGTCGGAACGTCGGGTGGTCGTCATCGACGCGATCGATGATCTGGAACGGGGCGCCAGCAACGCGCTGCTCAAGAACCTCGAAGAGCCGCCCGTCGGCACCATCTTCCTGCTGGTCAGCCATGCGCCCGGACGGCTGTTGCCGACCATCCGTTCGCGATGCCGGATGCTGCGGTTCGGGGCGCTGAGCGACGCGGAGGTGGAGCGCGTTCTGGAACGGCAAGCGCCCGATGCGTCGGCGCAGGAGCGTGCCGCGCTGGCGCGTGCGGGGGCGGGTTCGCCGGGCCGGGCGCTGGCCTTTGCCGGGCTGGACATGGACGAGATCGACCGCGAACTGGCGCTGATCGCCGACACCGGCGACGTCGACAATGCGGCTCGTGGGCGGTTGAGAAGGCAGCTTTCGGCGCGCGGCGGACAGGCGCGCTACGCCGCCTTTGTCGAGCGGGTGCCCGGTTTCATTGCCGAGCGCGCGCGTGGCGCCGTAGGGGAGCGCCTTCGCACCGCATTGAACGCCCATGATGACGCGCTGCGCGTCGGCGGCATCGCCATGGGGCTGTCGCTGGACATTGCCGGCACCGTGTTCGAGCTATGCGGGATCGTTGCGCGTCTGAGCCGGTAATCGGACGCTCGCGGCTGCTTGCCGCAGTGCGGCGGTGGCCGTAGAGCGGGTGCATGGCCGAACCCTATTATATCACCACTGCAATCCATTATCCCAATGGCCGACCGCATATCGGCCATGCGTATGAAATGATCGCGGCCGATGCGCTGGCGCGCTTTCACCGACAGGCGGGGCGCGACGTGCGGTTCCAGACCGGCACCGACGAGCATGGGCTGAAAATGGCGCAGACCGCGCGGGACCGGGGCATTACGGCGCGTGCGCTGGCCGATGAAATGTCGGGATATTTCCGTGATATGGCCGATCGGCTTAATATCTCGTGCGATCGTTTCATTCGCACGGTCGAGCCGGATCATTACCGCGCCAGCCAGACCATCTGGCAAGCGATGGCGGCAGCGGGCGATCTGTATCTCGACCGATATGAGGGCTGGTATTCGGTCCGCGACGAAGCCTTTTACGAGGAGAAGGAGCTGGTCGACGGGGAGGGGGGGCAGAAACTGTCGCCACAGGGAACGCCTGTCGAATGGACGGCGGAGGAAACCTGGTTCTTCCGCCTGTCGAAATATCAGCAGCCGCTGCTCGATTTCTATGCCGCCAATCCCGGCTTCATCCGGCCGGAAAGTCGCCGCAACGAAGTGCTGCGCTTTGTCGAGGGTGGGCTGACCGACCTGTCGGTATCGCGAACCAGCTTTGACTGGGGGGTGCCGGTGCCCGGCGGTCCGGGCCATGTCATGTATGTCTGGGTCGATGCGCTGACCAATTACCTGACCGGCGCCGGCTATCCCGACCAGGGTGAGTTGTGGCGATACTGGCCGGCGGCGTGCCATGTGATCGGCAAGGATATCGTGCGGTTCCACGCGGTCTATTGGCCCGCGTTCCTGATGTCCGCTGGCCTGCCGCTGCCACGCGAAGTGTTCGGCCACGGCTTTGTGCTGAACAAGGGTGAGAAGATGTCGAAGTCGGTCGGCAACGTCGTCGACCCGATGGCACTGGCAGAGGCGTTCGGCGTCGATCCGCTGCGCTACTTCCTGTTGCGCGACATCAGTTGGGGGCAGGATGGCAGCTATTCACCGCGCGCCATCGCCACACGCGCCAATGCCGACCTGTCGAACAGCTTTGGCAATCTGGCGCAGCGCACGTTGAGCTTTATCGCAAAGAACCTGGGAGGGGCATTCCCGGACGCCGGCCGCCATGACCCCGCCGACGATGCGCTGCTGGCCGCGGTGGCGGAGGCCAATGCCGAGTTCATCCGTCTGTTCGCGGACCAGTCGCTCAGCCAGGCGCTGGAGGCATGGATGCGCGGAGTATTCGCGTGCAACCAGTATATCGACGTGCAGGCGCCATGGGCGCTTCGCAAGACCGATGCGGAGCGGATGCACGCAGTGCTCGGCACGCTGGTCCGCGCCATCCGGTTGCTGGCGATCACGATCCGGCCCGTCGTGCCGACGGCTGCCGATCAGCTGCTCGATCAACTGGGCGCCTCTGACCGGAGCCACGCCGCGCTTGCCGATGATGGATGGTATGCCGGACAGGCGGAACAGGGCTTTCGCATCGAAGCGCCGACCCCCATCTTCCCTCGATTGGAAATCCCGGCGGAGGAAGACGCGGCATGATGCTGGCCGACAGCCATTGCCATCTGAATTACAAGGGACTGGTCGAGGATCAGGATGCCGTCCTTGAACGCGCGCGGACGCGGGGTGTGGGGGCGATGCTCAACATCTCGACGCGGCAAAGCGAATGGGGCGATGTCATCGCGACGGCCGAGCGCAACGCCGATGTGTGGGCCAGCGTCGGCATCCACCCGCATGAAGCCGACGCCCATGGGCATGTCGACGCTGCCGCGCTGGTCGCCGCTGCCGACCATCCGCGCGTCGTGGGCCTGGGCGAGTGCGGTCTGGATTACCATTACGATCACAGCGACCGCGGGCGACAGGCAGCCCTTTTCCGCGCGCATTGCGCGGCAGCGCGTGCGACCCGCCTGCCCATCATCGTCCATACCCGCGATGCCGAAGCCGACACGCGGGCCTTATTAGAGGATGAACTCGCCAAGGGACCGTTCGGCGCAGTCATCCATTGCTTCACCGGCACCCAGGCCTTTGCAGATCAGATGCTTGCACTCGGTTTCTACATCTCGATCTCAGGAATCGTCACGTTCAAAAGCGCGCGGGAGCTTCAGGCCGTCGCCGCGCAACTCCCTGCTGACCGGCTGCTGATCGAAACCGATGCGCCGTTTCTCGCGCCCGTGCCACACCGGGGCAGGACCGGAGAACCGGCGTTCGTTGCCGATACCTGCGCGTTTCTGGCCGACCTGCGCGGGGAGGGCGCCGAAATGCTTGCCGCGACGACGGCCGCCAATTTCCGCACATTGTTCAGCGGGGTCGATGCGTGAAGGTGACGCTGCTCGGTTGCGGCACGTCGTCCGGGGTGCCGCGGATCGGCAACGACTGGGGGGCGTGCGATCCGTCGAACCCCCGCAACCGGCGGACACGCTGCGCGGCGTTGGTGGAGACCGCGGCCGTCCGCATCCTGATCGACACCGGTCCCGATCTGCGCGAGCAATTGAATGCCGCCGATATCGGATGCGTGGATGCCGTGATCTGGACGCACGATCATGCCGACCATACGCATGGCATCGACGATCTGCGTCAGATGGCACAGGCGCGCGCGGCGACGGTCCCCTGTTACGCGCGCCCAGCGACCCAGGCGTCACTGTCGGCGCGGTTCGACTATGTTTTCCGGGGCGCCAATGGCTATCGGCCGGTGGCGACGCTCAACCCTTTACCCGACAGACTGGCGATCGGCGACATTGTGGTCGAGGCAGTGGATCAGCCCCATGGTTCGATCACCAGCGCGGGTCTGAGATTCACCCATCAAGGGAAATCGGCAGTTTATTCAACCGACTTCAACGCGATGACGCCTGAAATGGAGGCGTTGTTCCGCGAGTGCGATCTGTGGGTGTTGGATGCGCTGCGTGACCGGCCGCATCCCTCGCACAATCATCTCGATCAGGCGCTTGCCTATGTCGAGCGTGTGCGCCCGCGCCGGGCAGTGTTGATCCACATGGATAACTCCCTTGATTATCAGGGGCTTGCATCGCGCCTCCCTGTTGGCGTGGCGGCCGGATATGACGGCATGGTGCTGCAACCGTGACGGGCGACCAGGGCGTCGAACTCGTCTGGGCGATCGGCGCATTGGTGCTGGTGCTGAGCGCGCTGACGGCACGGCGATTATCGATCGGCATGGTCATTCGCTCGGTGCTTGGCTGGCTTGCAATCGCTGCCGTGCTGTTCATCCTGTTCAGCCGCCGCGACGAGATTGTGATGCTGGCTGAACGCGCCGGCCTGGGCGGCCAGTCTGTCGTCGGCGAAACGGTGCGGATCCGTCAGTCGGCCGATGGGCACTTCTATGCCAGCGCGCGCGTCAATGGCGCCGGCGTGCGAATGCTGATCGACAGCGGCGCAACCATCACCGCATTGTCCGAAGTCGCTGCGGCAAAGGCAGGTGTCGAGCCGTCGGGTGGGTTCCCGGTTATCCTGGGCACCGCCAATGGACAGATATCGGCGCGGCGCGGGGTTGCGGAGACATTCGGGATCGGTGGACTGGAAGTGCGCGATCTGTCCGTCGTCATTTCGCCGAGCTTCGGCGACACCAGCGTGGTCGGCATGAACTTTCTATCAAAGTTGGGAAGCTGGCGGGTCGAAGGCCAGACGCTGATCCTTGAGCCGAAGCGATAACTGGCTCATTTTTTACATAATGTAGATTATCGGACTTATATCTATGCGATTGGGGAGGCCCGCTTGATCTCAAGGCTACTCGGCATCATGGCGCGGTTGCGCGATCCCGATCATGGTTGCGAATGGGATCTGGCGCAGGATTTTCGATCGATCGCGCCCTATACCATCGAAGAAGCCTATGAAGTCGCCGACGCGTGCGAACGCGATGACATGGCCGAGTTGAAGGATGAACTTGGCGATCTGCTGTTGCAGGTCGTGTTCCACAGTCGCCTCGCGGAGGAACGCGGCGCATTTGCGTTTGGTGACGTGGTTGCCGCGATCAGCGACAAGATGGAGCGCCGCCATCCGCACATCTTCGGCAATGCGCCCCATGGCGGCCATCATCTGTGGGAAACGATAAAGGCCGAGGAGCGCGCCGAAAAAGACGATCAAAGCGCGCTGGCCGGTGTCGCTGCTGGCCTTCCGGCGCTGTTGCGAGCGGAAAAGTTGCAGAAGCGCGCCGCGCGCGTCGGCTTCGACTGGCCCGATGCCGATGGCCCGCGCCGCAAGATTGACGAGGAAATCGCCGAGGTTGAAAGCGCCAGCGACGCAGCCGCTCGTGTCGAAGAGATTGGCGACCTTCTCTTCTCGGTCGTCAACTGGGCCAGGCATATGGGCGTGGATGCCGAAGCGGCGCTGCGACATGCGAACGGCAAGTTCGAGCGCCGGTTCCGAACGATGGAGGCCACCGCGGCGGGCGATTTCAATTCGCTCGACCTCCATGCCAAGGAAGACCTGTGGAACCGGGCCAAGTCAGACACATAGGATCAACGGCTATTAAACCGCTCAAAGTCTGATGGTGCCAGCCGCACGTCGTAATGCGCGCCGTCTGCGTCGATCCAGTGATCCACAACATCGCCATGCTGATACAACCACGCCGCCCCGGCGCCATCGCCGGGGTCGAGTGACAGCGTGTAGCGCCGGTGGCCTGCGGTCAGTTGCCGCGCGGCAACGTCGACCAGTCGGTCGGCCCCCTCCCCGGTCAGTGCCGACAGCGCGACGACATCGCCCCTGCCCGCCACTTCGCCCATGATCTGTTCACGCTGATCGTCGCCCAGAGCGTCGAGCTTGTTCCACGCTTCCAGGCGCGGCGTTTCCGCATCCACGCCGATCTCGGACAGCACCGACTCGACATCGGCACGCTGCGCTTCGCTGTCGGGGTGCGCGATATCGCGGACATGGATCAGCAGGTCGGCGGATATGACCTCTTCCAGCGTCGCCTTGAATGCGGCAACGAGTTGGGTCGGCAGTTCGGAGACAAAGCCCACCGTGTCGGACAGGATCGCCTTGTCGATCCCTGGCAGCGAAATCTGCCGGAGCGTCGGGTCGAGCGTCGCGAACAACAGATTTTCCGCCATGACGTCGGCACCCGTCAGGCGATTGAACAGCGTCGACTTTCCGGCATTGGTGTAACCGACCAGCGCGATCACCGGCCACGGTGCGCGCTGGCGCCGGTCGCGGTGGAGCGTGCGCGTCCGGCTGACCTGATCCAGTTCACGACGCAACCGCGCCATGCGGTCGCGGATCATGCGACGGTCGGCCTCGATCTGCGTTTCGCCGGGACCGCCGAGAAAGCCGAAGCCGCCGCGCTGCCGCTCAAGATGGGTCCAGCTTCGCACCAGGCGCGACGACTGGTAATCGAGATGGGCAAGTTCGACCTGGAGCCGCCCCTCGGCAGTGCGCGCCCGCTCCCCGAAGATTTCGAGGATCAGGCCGGTGCGGTCAATGACCTTGCAGCCCAGCCCCGTTTCCAGATTGCGTTGCTGAACCGGGGTCAGCGCGCTGTCGAACACTGCCAGCGTCGCGCCCAGTGTCTCGACCTTTTCACGCAGCGCTTCGACCTGTCCGCCGCCGATCAGAGTCGCGGGGCGCGGCGTCCGCACGCGAAGCGGAACGCGATCGACAACCTCGATCCCGATCGCGGCGGCAAGGCCCGCAGTTTCCTCCAGCCGGGCATCGGCGTCGCGCGACGCGCCGCCCTGATCGGGCAGGACGACGATCGCACGCGCCCCGCGCGCGAACTCGTCGGCATCACGGTCGAAACCGCTTCCCATCGAACGCTCGCTCAGGTCGCGTCGCCTTGCGCCTGTTCCTCGGCAAGGTTCAGCGAATTGGCGGGCTGAATGGTGGAAACCGCGTGTTTATAGACGAGCTGTGACATGCCATCGCGCTGCAGCAACATGCAGAACAGGTCGAATGCAGCGATCTGCCCCTGCAACATCACGCCGTTGACAAGGAACATGGTCACATGCTCCTCCTGACGGCGCACCGCGTTCAGGAAAATGTCCTGAAGCACCGGATTGCGGCTGCCATTTTCGGACACGCTCTGAATGATGGGCGACAGGTCGATATTGCCCGCCGGCATGATCGTGGAAATCGCGTGCTTGTAGATCAGCTGCGACTGACCATCGCGGCGAAGCAGGACAGAGAAATTGTCGAACCAAGTGACAATGCCCTGTAATTTCACGCCTTTCACCAGGAACATGGTCACTGGGGTTTTTGCGCGGCGAAGTGCGTTCAGGAACTGATCCTGGAGCGAGGTCTGCTTTTCGGCCATTTGACGGTCCCTTGTTCTTGGCGGGCATTTACCCGCTACGCGCCGCTTTTACGGCGTCGGTCGCGCGCCACGGCGGCGCGTTAGGTCAAGGTAGGATGGAACCGGTGCCGCGTCCAGCACCGCCGCCATCATTCCTCGCGCGTTTCGGTGATGCCGAGCAGCTTGAGCTTGCGGTGCAGGGCCGAGCGTTCCATGCCGATGAAGCTGGCGGTTCGGCTGATATTCCCCGAAAAGCGTCGGATCTGAACGCGCAGATATTCACGTTCGAACGTCTCGCGTGCTTCACGAAGCGGCGTGCCCATGATCGCGCTGGCGCCAAGGCCACTGGTATCGCGTGCCGATTGCAGCACTTCGGGGGGCAACAGGTCGAGGTCGATCCGGCCGATGCGGTCGCCCGGCGCAAGGATGACCGTGCGTTCAACGACATTCCGCAACTGGCGCACATTGCCCGGCCACTCATAGCTTTGCAGCGCGACCATCGCGTCCGGCGCGACTTCGGGGGTCGGCACGCGACGATCGGCGGCATAGCGCGCGACATAATGCTCGACCAGCGGCGGAATATCCTCGCGCCGGTCGGTCAGCGGCGGGATGACGACGGGCACGACGTTCAGGCGGTAATACAGGTCCTCGCGAAACCGCGCTTCGCCGATTTCGACCATCAGATCGCGGGCGGTGGCGGACACCACGCGGACATCGACCTTGACCGTGCGGGTGCCGCCGACGCGGTTGAAGCTCTGATCGGTCAGCACGCGAAGGATACGGGCCTGCGTCGCGACGGGCATGTCGGCAATCTCGTCGAGGAACAGCGTCCCGCCATGCGCCTGTTCGAGCAGGCCGGGCCGCACCAGGTCGCCGGCCTCTTCCACCCCGAACAATTCCTCCTCGACCCGGTCGGGCGTCATCCGGGCGGCGCTGACGATGACGAACGGAGCGCCCGCGCGCTGGCTCCAGGCGTGGAGCAGCCGGGCGGCGACTTCCTTGCCGACGCCCGGTCCGCCGGAGATCAGGACGCGGCTGCCCGTCGATGCCACGCGCTTCAACGTCGCGCGGACGGTGTTGATCGCATTCGAGCTGCCGGTCAGGTCGGTGTCGCGCCCCACCGACGCGCGCAGCGTCTCGACCTCGCGCTTCAGCCGTTCGGTCTCGGTCGCGCGCTGGACCATCAGCAGCAACCGCTCGGCCTCGAACGGTTTTTCGATGAAGTCGACCGCACCACGACGGATCGCGGCGACGGCGGTGTCCAGATTGCCATGGCCCGAAATCACCAGCACCGGCAGCGACGGGTCGCGGCGCTTGATCTCCTCCAGCAACTCCAGCCCGTCGAGGCGCGAGCCGTGCAGCCATACATCGAGCAGCACCAGGCTGGGGCGGCGCGTCGCGATCGCTTCCAGCGCGGCGTCGCTATTGGCGGCGGCGCGCGTCTGATATCCCTCGTCCTCCAGCACGCCGGCGACCAGTTCGCGAATGTCTCGTTCGTCGTCGACGACCAGTATGTCGAGGCTCATGATGCGGGGTTCCGGGTTCTTGTCAGCATGTGGAGGCGGTCCTGATCGTCCGCCGGTGCAGGATCGGCTTCGTCGGGCGCGGCCAGCGGCGCCAGCGCGGCGGGGTCGAAGGCCAGTGTCACCACCGTGCCGCCGCCGGGCCGGTCGGTAAAGGCGATGCTGCCCAGATGCTCTTCGACAATCTTCTTGACGATCGCCAGGCCAAGGCCGGTGCCGCGGCTGCGCGTCGTCATATATGGCTCGACGATGCGGTCGCGTTCGACCGGCAGGCCGACGCCATTATCCTCGATGCTCAGCGCGACCCGGCCATCTGCCTCGCCCAGCCGCATGACCACTTCACCGGGGGGCAGGTCGTCGCCCTCACGCGCGGCGATGGCTTCGGCGGCGTTCTTGACGATGTTGGTCAGCGCCTGGCCGATCTGCCGGCGGTCGCAGACCAGGGTGACAGGGGCGTCACCCACATCGGCCATGCGAAAGCTGATACCGGGATTGCCCACTTCGTGCAGGAACAGCGTCTGGCGTGCAATGTCGAGCAGCGATTCACGCCGGAACACCGGCTTGGGCATCCGCGCAAAGGACGAGAACTCGTCGACCATGCGGCGCAGGTCGCCGACCTGGCGCACGATCGTTTCGGTCAACTGGCCAAAGATGGTGTCGCCCGATTCGACATTGCGGCCATAGCGCCGCTGCAGGCGTTCGGCGGCGAGTTGGATCGGGGTTAGCGGATTCTTGATCTCATGCGCGATGCGGCGGGCGACGTCGGCCCATGCGGCGCGGCGCTGGTCGGCAAGCTGCTGGGTGATGTCATCAAAGGTCAGCACCGGTCCCGCGGCATCGCGCGTGATCTTGACGGCCAGCGTCCGCGCTTCGCCGCCGCGGGTCAACAGGACCACGGCTTCGCGCTGCGCGTCGGCGAGCAGCACATCGAGTTCGGGCGCGATATCCACCAGCGGGCGACCGATGACGCCGGCCTCATCGGTCTGGAGCAACGTCGCCGCCGAACTGTTTATCAACCGGACACGCCGCTCCGGCCCGATCGAGATAACTCCGGCGGAAACGCCCGACATCACCGCCTCGATCAACGCGCGCCGGTTTTCCGCCTCCGCATTGGCGGCGACAAGCGCGCCGGTCTGTTCCTTCAACCGTTCGGTCATGGTGTTGAAGGCGCTGGCGAGCGTGCCGACTTCGTCCATCCGCTTGGGCTGATGGACGCGGGCGTCGAAATTGCCGCCCGCGACGCGCCGCGCCGCTGCCACAAGGTCGTTGACCGGGCGCACCAGTCGATCGGCGATCGCCAGCGCCGCGAACACCGCCAGGCCAACGATGAACAATGAAATGCCCAGCAGCGCCAGGTTGAAGCGCAACTGGAGCATTCGTGAGCGTTCGCGAAGCGCCCGGTAATCGGCCACCACGCCCTCGGCGCGTTCCTTGCGCTGCATCAACTCGCGCGCCCCGACAACGCGGCTTGATGCCACCAGATATTGTGTGCCCGGCACCGGCGCGATCGACTGGACCCGCTCCCCACTGACGATCACGACGCTGGGGCGGCCGTTCAGGACGGCGCGCGCATCCTCGACCCGGATGCTGCTGGCCAGCCCGCGCTCATACGGGTCGAGCAACGCAAAGGTCAGGATTTCGCCCTGCGGCGACACGCCGAACACGATCGATTCGGCCAGGCTGCGTTGCAGCACGCTCTGGGCATAGGTCGACACGAACTCTTCGGTGTCGAAATCATAACCGCTCGACAACAGATTGGCGACATCAACGCCGACGGCGATATTCTCGCCATCGACCCAGCGCGTCATCTCGACATAGGATTCATTGGCCAGCACCGCCGCGCGTTCGATCATGTCGCGCGCCCGGTCGGAATACCAGAACTCGACACCATATTGGAACAGGATCGACGCGACGATCGTGACGAGGATCATCGGCACGCTGGCCAGGACCGAGAACAGCGCTACCAGCCGGACGTGCAGCCGCCCCTGCCCGCCGCCCTCGATTGCCGCCGCCCGGCGGATGGCGATGCGGCGCCCCACCAGCACCAGCAACGCGACCGCAGGCACCAGATTGGCGACCATCAGCACCGCGACCAGCGGCGGCGTCAACGGACGCGGCGATGCCGGGTCCGCCGTGATGATGAAATAGGTGCCGATGCCGATCGCGATCGCGGCAGCCAGCACCGCAAGCTCGACAATCGGCATGACGATCGGCCGACGGCGAGGCTCGGACATCAGGCGTTCGGATTCGACGGCCACCATCGTTGCAACGATACAACGTCGGCGTTGCCGCGAAAACACATTCTTTGGTTCATTTGATCGCTAGACGCTCACGCTTCGGCGAGTAGGATCGATGCCCAGCGTATCCAGCCGCTTTCGCAACGTATTGCGATTGATTCCCAGCATCCGCGCGGCGCGCAACTGGTTCTGTCCGCACCGTGCCAGCACCGCCTCGATCAGCGGCCGCTCGACCTCGGCGATGATGCGTTCATACAACGAACCGTCATCGAACGCCTGCGGATTGTCACGGGCAACGCGCGCCAGCCACGCGGACACAGCGACAGCCAGATCGGGATCGGCGTCGATTGTCGCGATGGCGGGCGGCCCGCCCTTGCCCATGTGCGCGCGGATTTCCTCGGCATCGATCGTCGCGTCGCGGGCCAAAGCAGCGGCGCGGCGCATCAGATTTTCCAGTTCGCGAACATTGCCGGGCCAGTCATGCGCCTCCAGCAACGTCAGCGCGCCGCGATCAATGCCCTTGCGCGGCAAGCCGTTCTCGGCCGCGCGGTCGAGAAAGTGTCGCGCCAGCAGCGGCACATCCTGTCGCCGGTCGCGCAGCGGCGGCAGGCTGATCGGCACGACGTTCAGCCGGTAGAACAGATCCTCGCGGAACGCGCCCTGCTGCACCGACATGGCCAGCGCCTTGTTGGTCGCGGCGACGATGCGGACATCGGCGCGAATGGTGCGCGCCCCCCCGACGGTGGTGAACTCGCCCGACTGGAGCACGCGCAGCAGCCGCGTCTGCGCCTCCATCGGCATGTCGCCGATCTCGTCGAGGAACAGCGTTCCGCCCGTCGCCTGCTCGAACCGGCCGGCCACGCGCTGCGCCGCGCCGGTGAAGGCGCCGCGTTCGTGGCCGAACAACTCGGCCTCGATCAGTTCGCGCGGGATCGCGGCCATGTTGATCGCGACGAACGGCGCGCGGCGGCGCGGCCCCAGCTCGTGGATCGCGCGCGCGACCAATTCCTTGCCGGTGCCCGATTCGCCCGAAATCAGGACGGTCAGGTCGTTGGCAACCACACGCGCGACGATGCGATAGACTTCCTGCATCGCAGGCGACCGCCCGATCAGCAGCCCCCCACCCTCCTCCGCAGGTCCCAGGTCGACCGGTCGCGCCACGCGCCGCGCCAGTGCGCCCTGCACCGCATCGGCCAACGCGGCGAGGTCGAACGGCTTGGGCAGATATTCGAACGCCCCCGCCTCGGTCGCGCGAACGGCGGTGGTCAGCGTGTTCTGCGCCGACAGCACGATGATCGGCAGGCCGGGATAATCGCTGGTCAGTGACGTCACGACGTCAAGGCCGTTGCCATCGGGCAGAATCACGTCGGTCACGAGCACATC
The DNA here is from genome assembly GCF_035490575.1 of Sphingomonas sp. GTDB lineage: Bacteria > Pseudomonadota > Alphaproteobacteria > Sphingomonadales > Sphingomonadaceae > Sphingomonas. The sequence continues at coordinate 45,535 of NZ_DATJLI010000079.1, forward strand.
GGGCAGCCCGCGCGCGATCTCGGCACGCAGCTGCGACAGGCTGGCGACGGTTTCGACACGGTGGCCCGCGCGCCGCAGCGCCTGCGCGATGACGGTGCGAATCGCGCCATCGTCATCGCACACCAGGATGCGCCCCAACTGCGCCGCGCTCATTGTTCGGCCCGTGGCAACAGGATACGCAGCACCGTGCATTCGGGTTCTCCCTCGCGGGTATAGGCAACGATGCCGCCCATATCGCGCACCAGCTTGTCGACCAGCGACAGGCCCAGCCCCTGCCCCTCCGGCTTGCTCGACACGAACGGGTCGAACAGATGCTCGGCGATATCGACCGGAGCGCCGGGGCCGTTGTCGACCACGCAGATTTCGATCGGCAGCTTCTGTCGCGGGCGGCCCGGTGCAGCACTGGTGGACATGCCGTGGCGATAGGCGGTGGTGATCTGGACCAGCGGATCGGGCCGCCCCGCCACCGCCTCGGTCGCGTTTTTCAGCAGGTTCAGGATGACCTGAACAAAGCGGTCGCGGTCGACCTGCACCGGCGGCAGCGACGGGTCGAAACGCTCCTCCACCGGCACCGCGCGCGCAAAGCCCGCTTCGGCGACGCGACGGGCGTGGGCAAGCAGCGGATAGATGTTGGCCCCTTCCAGATTGGGTGCGCGGGTGTCGGTGAAATCCTGCATCCGGTCGATCAGCGCGGCGATGCGGTCGACCTCGGTCGTAATCAGTTCGGTCAGCTCGACTTCGCCGCCGCTCGCTTCCAGCAACTGCGCGGCGCCGCGGATGCCCGACAACGGATTCTTGATTTCGTGCGCCAGCATTGCGGCGGCGCCCATCGCGGCTCGGGCGCTGCCCCGCTCCCCCACGGCGTGGCGGCGCGACGCGGCGGCATCGTGCAGCGTGACGACGCGCCAGCCCGGCCCTTCGGGCAGGACGGTTTCGTTCATGTCGACGCGCACCCGGTGCCCGCGCCGCGTCACCAGTTCGGTATCGAACAGCGCCAAACCGCCGCGATCACGGCTGCGCGCATATTCCTCCGGCAGCGTCAGCACCTGTGTCAGACCCAGCCCACGCATCGAACGTTCGGACTGGTTGAGCAGCAGTTCGCACGCGCCATTGGCGAACAATATGCAATCGCCGGGATCGAGCACCAGCACCGCAACCGGCAACGCGGCGAACAGGTCGGCGAAACCCGGCGCGTTGTCGGCAGCGGCGCCTATGCCGCCGCGCGCGAACGCCACGGGGCGTAGAACTCCGCCAGCATCGCCTGCACGACACGCGGATCGGCCTGCTGGTTCACCTTGTTGCGAAACTCCGCCGATCCGTGCAGCCCGCGCGTATACCAGCCGATATGCTTGCGTGCCATATTGACGCCGGTTTCACTGCCATAATGGCTGAGCATCATGTCGTAATGCTCGGCAATCAGGTCATACTGCGCCTCGACCGACGGGTCGGGGATCGGTCCGCCCCCGGCCAGCTCGGCCATGACCTGTCCCAGCAGCCACGGCCGACCATAGGCGCCGCGCCCGATCATCACGCCGTCCGCGCCCGATTGCGCCAGTGCGGTGCGCGCATCCTCGATCGAACAGATGTCGCCGTTGACGATGACGGGTAGCGTCACCGCTTCCTTGACGCGCGCGACGAATGCCCAGTCGGCGCTGCCCTTGTACATCTGGTTGCGGGTGCGGCCATGCACGGTAATCATCTGTGCGCCCAGGTCCTGCGCGATGCGCGCCAGTTCGGGCGCGTTCAGGCTGGTGTGATCCCAGCCCATCCGCATCTTGACGGTCACGGGCACCTTGACCGCCTTGACCGTCGCGTCGATCAGGCTGGCCGCCAGCGGCAGGTCGCGCATCAATGCCGAACCCGCGTCGCCATTGACGACCTTTTTCACCGGGCAGCCCATGTTGATGTCGATGATCGCCGCCCCGCGATCCTCGTTCAGCCGCGCCGCCTCGGCCATTTCGCGAGGCGAGCAGCCCGCGAGCTGCATCGACACCGGCTCCTCAACCGGGTCCCAGGCCGCTTTTTGCAGCGACTGGCGCGTTTCGCGGATCATCGCCTGGCTGGCGATCATCTCGGTGACGTTCAGCCCTGAGCCGAAGCGCCGCACGATCTTTCGGAACGGCAGATCGGTGACGCCGGTCATCGGCGCGAGGATCACGGGGTTGTCGATCCGCACCGGGCCGACCTGGATAGGAGCGAGCATGGTCATTGACTTGCCTGAAAAACGGGCAGCATCTAGCCCAAGGGCCGGGGCCTGGCAAGGCTGGCGGGGGCGAGGCGATTAAGCTAGGCGGCGCGGGATGGACCGAGCCAAGACCGCCGCCCTGATCGTCGCCGCCGGCCAGGGCACCCGCATGGGCGCGCCAAAGCAGTTCCGGCTGCTGGGCGGGCGTGTGATGCTGGCATGGAGCCATGCGACCTTTTCCGCACATCCGGGCATCGACCATGTGCTGGTCGTGATCGCCGATGGGCAGCAAGCCGCGCTGGCCGAGGCGCTGGGCGACGTTGCGTTCGTCACCGGCGGCGCGACAAGGCAGGCATCGGTTCGAAACGGACTGGTCGCGCTGGCCGCGGCGGGTTTCGACCGGGTGCTGGTGCACGACGCCGCGCGCCCGTTCGTGCCCGATCGCGTCATCGACGCGCTGATCGCAGCGCTCGATACCGACGCTGGCGCGACCCCCGCGCTGCCGGTTGCCGATACGCTGGCGCGCGGGATCGACGTGCTGGGCGACACGGTCGATCGCAAGGGGCTGTATCGTATCCAGACGCCGCAGGCCTTTGCCCTGGCGGAACTGATCGCCGCCCACGACGCTTGGCCCCATGATGCCGATGCGACCGACGACGCGCAGATGCTGCGCCGCGCGGGTCACGTCGTCGCTCTGGTCGAAGGAGACCCGATGCTGGAAAAAATCACCTGGCCCGCCGATGCCGCGCGTGCCGAAGCCATGCTCGGCGCACAGATGGTCAGCCGCAGCGCTTCCGGCTTCGACGTTCACCGGCTGGAGGCGGGTGAGGAATTGTGGCTGGGCGGCATCCTGATCCCGCATGACAGGGGATTGTCGGGGCACAGCGACGCCGATGTTGCGCTGCACGCGATCACCGACGCATTGCTCGGCACCATTGCCGCTGGCGATATCGGCCAGCATTTCCCGCCCAGCGACCCGCAATGGAAGGGCGCCAATTCAGCGCAGTTCCTGGAACATGCCGCCGCGCTCGTCGCGCAACGGGGCGGCGTCATCGACTTTGTCGACCTGACCTTGATGTGCGAAGCGCCGAAGATCGGTCCGCACCGCGAAGCGATGCGCGCGCGCATCGCCGACCTGCTGCGGCTGCATCAGAATCAGGTCAGCGTGAAGGCAACCACGACCGAGCGGCTGGGTTTCACCGGGCGCGGCGAAGGGATCGCGGCGCAGGCGCTCGCCACGGTTCGCGTGCCTGTTACTCGGGAGAACGGCGCATGAAGGCGATTTCCGTTCTGGGCGCGGCATTGACGCTGATGGCATTGCCCGCGAGCGTCGCGGCGCAGACACGCTCGGCAGCGACGTGCCTGACCGAGCGGGAGGGTGAATCGGTGCTGCTCTACCTCGCGCCCGATCTGCTGGCGCAGACTAATCGCATCTGTGCGCCGATCCTGCCCGCCAACGCTTATCTGCGGCGATCCGGCGCAACCTTGGGCCAGCGTTATGCCGGCGTGAGCGCCGAGGCCTGGCCCGCCGCCCGGACCGCGATCGCCAAAATTGCCGGACCGGACGTCGCGCCGCTGCTTGACTCGGCGTTTGCAGCGCCGGCGGTCGCCTCGCTCGTCGCACCGCTGGTCGCGGCCGAGATCACGGCATCGGACTGCCCGCGGCTCGACCGCATCCTGTCGCTGATGGCGCCACTCCCGCCGCGCAACGTCGCGGGACTTGCCGTCGCTTTTCTGCAACTTGCCGGGGATCGTGATCGCAAGGCCGGTCGTCGTCCCGCACTTCCGATCTGTGAGGTCCAGCCGCGATGACCGATCAAGCCACGATGCTGCCCGAAAAACTGGTCGAACTGGCGCGTCGCGTCGTTGCGGAAAACAAGGCTGCCGGGCGTCGTGTCGCGCTGGCCGAAAGCTGCACCGGCGGCTTGGTCGCGGCGGCGATTACCGAGATTCCCGGCTCGTCCGAAGTGCTCGATGCCGGTTTCGTCACCTATTCCAACGATGCCAAGCGCGTCACGCTGGGCGTCAGCCTCGACGTGCTTGAAACATTCGGCGCGGTGTCGATCGCGGTGGCTTGGCGAATGGCGCAAGGCGCGCTCGAACATTCAAGCGCCGATGTGGCGGTCGCGATCACCGGCATTGCGGGGCCGGGCGGCGGCACCGACAAGAAACCGGTCGGCACCGTCGTTTTTGCCAAGGCGGTGCGCGGCGCCGACCCGCGCGACATCCACGCCGATTCGCGATTGTTCGAGGATAATGGCCGCGCGGGCGTGCGGCTTCAGGCCGCGTCGTGCGCGCTCGAACTGCTGTTGCCGGGCGCCGCCGAACCCGAGGCGTCGGCTGAAGAACCCGCGCCGTAAAGCGTAGCGGCGCGTTCCTCGAACGCGCCGATCATCTTGCGAAGCGCGCGGTCGAACACCTGCCCGGCCAGCATTTCGAACATCCGGTTCTTGAACTGGAAATCGACGCAGAAGTCGACCATGCAGCCGCCCTGCCCGTCGGGCCGGAACGTCCAGTCATTGTTCAGGTATTTGAGCGGCCCGTCGAGATAATCGACCCGGATATGGCCGGGCCGTTCCTTTTGCACGCGCGACGTGAAACTCTCACGCAGGCCCTTGAAGCCGACGATCATGTCGGCGACCATTTCGGTGTCGCTGTCCGATCGCACGCGGATGGCGCTGACCCACGGCAGAAATTCGGCATAGCGACCGACATCGGCCACCATGTCGAACATCTGCTCGGGGGAATAGGGCAGATGCCGCGTCTCGTTGTGTCTGGGCATCAGGCCTTGACGCGCGCCAGCTTCGCCTCGCGATTGGCGCGCAGGCGTTCGAAATCCTCGCCCGCATGATAGCTCGACCGGGTAAGCGGCGACGATGCCACCAGCAGGAAACCCTTGGCCCGCGCGATCGCTGCATAGGCATCAAACGCCTGCGGCGTCACGAAATCCTCGACCCTGGCGTGGCGCGGCGTGGGTTGCAGATATTGGCCCATCGTCAGAAAATCGACATCGGCGGATCGCATGTCGTCCATGACCTGATGCACTTCCAGCCGCTGTTCGCCCAGGCCAAGCATGATACCCGATTTGGTGAAGATCGACGGATCGTGCTTCTTCACGCTCTCCAGCAGCCGCAGCGACGCGTAATAGCGAGCACCTGGCCGGATCGTCGGATACAGGCGCGGCACGGTTTCAAGGTTGTGGTTATAGACGTCAGGGCGCGCCGCGACGATCGCCTCGACCGCAGCTTCCGCCTTGTTGCGGAAATCGGGGGTCAGGATCTCGATCGTCGTCCTGGGTGTATTCCGGCGCAGCGCCTCGATCACCTTGACGAACTGGCTGGCGCCGCCATCGGGCAGGTCGTCGCGGTCGACCGATGTGATGACGATATGCTCAAGGCCCAGCTCTGCGGCGGCGACGGCGGTATGTTCCGGCTCCAGCGGATCGACCTTGCGCGGCATTCCGGTCTTGACGTTGCAGAAGGCGCAGGCGCGCGTGCACACATCGCCCAGGATCATGACGGTCGCGTGTTTCTTGGTCCAGCACTCGCCGATGTTCGGACACGCCGCTTCCTCGCACACGGTGGCGAGGTTCAGGCGGCGCATCAGGTCCCGGGTCTCGGCAAAACCGGTCGAGGTCGGTGCCTTGACGCGGATCCAGTCGGGCTTGCGCGAACGGGGCGCGCGGGGGGCAAGCGCGGGGCTGTCGGTCATGGGCGGCAGATAGCCTTCGCAATGCTTTGATACAATGGGCGGCGGAAACGGTGCTAAATGTGCTGCGTTGGAACCTGTGATTCCACCCAAGCTAGAGAGGAGACAGATGACTCATTTCGCTGAACTGGTCGACGGCTATCACCGCTTCCGCACGTCCGACCTGCACCGCCAGCATGAACGCTGGCAATCGTTGCGCGAGAAGCAGGAGCCGAAGGTGATGATTATCGCCTGCTCCGACAGCCGCGTCGAGCCGGCCCAGATCTTCGACACGCTGCCCGGCGAGATCTTCGTCGTTCGCAACGTCGCGGCGCTGGTGCCCCCGTTCGATGACGATGGCGGCCGTCACGGCGTGTCGGCGGCACTGGAGTTCGCCGTCACCAAGCTGAAGGTCGAGGAGGTTGTCGTCATGGGCCACGGCGCATGTGGCGGCTGCGCGGCGGCGTTGTCGAACGTGTTCAAGGACGCCGCCCCCGGTGAAGGCGGCTTCGTCGCCGCCTGGGTCGATATTCTGTCCGACGCGCGCGAGAAGGTGAAGGCTGCTTACGGCACCGGACCCGAAGCCGCGCGTGAGATGGAATATGAGGCGGTTCGCACCTCGATTGAGAACCTCGACACCTTCCCCTTCGTGCAGGACGCCAAGGCGGCGGGCCAGTTGAAGGTCCACGGCGCCTATTTCTCGATCATGGACGGCGAACTGCACGTCATGGACGAGAGCGGCGCGTTCAGCTTCCCGCAGCCGCGCGAAGTCAAGCTGCCGATCGAGGCGGCGTAATCCGATACGGCGCCCGCCACGGTGGCGGGCGCCG
>NZ_DATJLI010000080.1:0-41665 GCF_035490575.1 Sphingomonas sp.
CCCGTTACCAGTAGCGCAACCACCAGCGGCACGATGGTCATCCGAAGGGCGTTCAGCCACATCGTGCCGATCGGCTGTGCGACGGCGGTGCCCGCCAGCGCCGCGTCGGGCCGTGCCGCGGCCAGCAGGACACCGGCGGCGATGCCCACAATCAGTGCCAACAGGATTCGCATCGGCTGCGACATGCTCGCCCTTCCCAAAAACGCGCGCTATCAGGCGATCCATAGCAGTGATGCAAGGTGAAGGGGCAACGCCCGATGGCAAGAAAATATTTCGGCACCGACGGAATTCGCGGCGCGACCAACATGTCGCCGATGACGGCGGAAATGGCGATGCGCGTCGGCATGGCCGCGGGCGCGCATTTCCTGCGCGGCGATCACCGCCACCGCGTGGTCATCGGCAAGGATACGCGGCTGTCGGGCTATATGCTCGAAAATGCGATGACGGCGGGCTTCACGTCGGTCGGCATGGACGTTGTGCTGGTGGGACCGATGCCGACGCCTGCGGTCGCCATGCTGACGCGGTCGATGCGCGCCGACATCGGCGTGATGATTTCCGCCAGCCACAATCCCTTTGCCGACAACGGCATCAAGCTGTTCGGCCCCGACGGCTACAAGCTGTCCGATGCCGACGAGGAAGCGATCGAGGCGCTGATCGACGGCCAGGTGCCGCTGGTCCCCTCGACCGAGATCGGCCGCGCCAAGCGGATCGAGGATGCGCGCGGCCGCTATATCCACTTCGCCAAGTCGACCTTTCCCGACGATCTGCGCCTCGACGGACTGAAAGTGGTGGTCGATTGCGCCAATGGCGCCGCCTATCAGGTCGCGCCATCGGCGCTGTGGGAACTGGGGGCCGAAGTGGTCGCGCTGGGCGTCACGCCCAACGGCCGCAACATCAATGACGGCGTGGGATCGACCGCGCCCGGCGTGTTGCAGGAAACCGTCGTCGCAACAGGCGCCGATATCGGCATCGCGCTGGACGGCGACGCTGACCGACTGATCGTGGTCGACGAACAGGGTCAGGTGATCGACGGCGATCAGTTGATGGCGACGATCGCCACCGGCTGGGCGCGGCGCGGGCGGCTGAACGGCGGCGGGCTGGTCGCGACCGTCATGTCCAATCTGGGGCTGGAGCGCTATCTGGGCGCGCAGGGGCTGGAGTTGATCCGCACCAAGGTCGGCGACCGTTACGTGCTGGAGGCGATGCGCTCGCGCGGATATAATGTCGGTGGCGAGCAATCGGGCCACATCATCCTGTCGGAATATGGCACGACCGGCGACGGGCTGGTCGCCGCGCTTCAGGTTCTGGCCGAGATCGTGCGATCGGGCGCGCCGGCCAGCCGCGTGCTCCACCGGTTCGACCGCGTGCCGCAGGTGCTGAAAAACGTCCGCTACGAACGCCCCGCCAAGCCGCTGGAGGCAACCAGCGTGATCGAAACGATCGCCGCCGCCGAACTGGAACTGGCGGGCCGGGGGCGGTTGGTCATCCGCCCGTCGGGCACTGAACCCGTCATCCGGGTGATGGCCGAGGGGGATGACGCCGCACAGGTCGAATCGGTGGTCGACCGCATCTGCGACGCGGTGCGCGCGGCGGCCTGACCCCAGCGCTTATCGCGGTTCGGTCATGGCGGGCGGGTCGCTGGCGGGGAAACTTTCCGCCAGCGCCTCGTCCAGCGCGTCCTCTTGTGCGTTCCGGGCGACGCTTTCGTTCATGCGCTCGATCTGTTCGGGGGTGGCGGGCAACTGGTGCCTCGCTTTCCATTCGCCATAGGGCATCCCGTAGACCAGCTCGCGGCCCGCGTCCTTCGACATGCCGCCGGCCTCCGCCACCCAGTCGCCCAGGCAATTTCGGCAGAATCCGGCCAGACCCATCAGGTCGACATTCTGGGCATCGGTGCGGTGGCGAAGGTGCCTGACCAGCCGGCGAAACGCCGCGGCGGCGACCTTGTCGTCCAAATTGTCGATGTCTGCCATTTTCGCAATCCTATGCACGGTTGATCCGTGGCCAATATCGGCTACCAACCGCCGCGGACAAGCCGAGGAGCGTATCCAATGACCAAGGCCATGCCGCCACGCACGCGCAAGGTGCGCGTTCTGGCGACGCTGGGACCCGCCAGCAGCAGCCCCGAAATGATCGCCCGGCTGTTCGAGCGCGGCGCCGACGCATTCCGCATCAACATGAGCCACGGCGATCAGGCATCGAAAGTGCCCGTGATCGAAGCGATCCGCGCGCTGGAGGCCGAATATCGCCGCCCGACGACGATCCTCGCCGATCTTCAGGGGCCGAAGCTGCGCGTCGGCAAGTTCGCCGATGGCCGCGTCACTCTGGAAACCGGCCAGACCTTTACCTTCGACCGGTCGCCCGAGCCGGGCGACGCGACGCGCGTCGAATTGCCGCACCGCGAAATCTTTGCCGCGATCGCGCGCGATGCGCGGCTTCTCCTTGACGACGGCAAGCTGACGCTGCGCGTCACCGACCATGACGACGACCGGATCGAAACGGTGGTCGAGGTCGGCGGCGCACTGTCCAATTCAAAGGGGCTGAACGTCCCCGACGTGGTGCTGCCGATGGCGGCGCTGACCGAAAAGGATATCAGCGACTTGGCCTTTGCGGTCGAGCAGGGCGCCGACTGGATCGCGCTGTCGTTCGTGCAGCGGCCCGAGGATCTGGCCGAGGCGCGCAAGCTGATCGCGGGCAAGGCCGCGCTGCTGGCCAAGATCGAGAAGCCCTCCGCCGTCGCGCGGCTGGACGAGATTGTCGAGCAGTGCGACGGCGTGATGGTCGCGCGCGGCGATCTGGGCGTCGAACTGCCGCCCGAATCGGTGCCGCCGCTGCAAAAGCGCATCGTCGAGACCTCACGCCGGCTGGGCCGCCCGGTCATCGTCGCGACGCAGATGCTCGAATCGATGATTACCGCGCCCACACCAACCCGTGCCGAGGTGTCGGACGTGGCGACCGCTGTTTACGACGGCGCGGATGCGATCATGCTGTCGGCCGAAAGCGCCGCCGGTGCCTGGCCCGCCGAATCGGTCATGATGATGGACGCGATCGCCAATTCGGTGGAGCGCGATCCCGCGCATGGCGACCGCGTGCACTTCACCGTCACCACGCCCGACCCGACCACGGCGGACGCGCTGGCGGCGGCGGCCAAGGCCATCGCCCTGACCGCCAATGCATCGGCGATCATCTGTTTCACCCTGTCGGGTTCGACCGCACGGCGGATCGCGCGCGAACGCCCGTCGGTGCCGATCCTGGTGCTGACCCCGCGTGCACAGACCGCGCGGCGGCTGGGTCTGCTATGGGGCACGCACGCGGTTCAGACGCGCGATGTCGCCTCGTTCGAGGAAATGGTCGCCAAGGCCAAGCGGATGGCGCTGCGCCACGGCCTGGCCAAGGGCGGGGAGCGTGTGGTGGTTTGCGCCGGCGTGCCGTTCGGCGTGCCGGGGACAACCAACGTGCTGCACGTCACCCAGATCATCGGCGACGAATTGAAGAACCACGAGGGTTGAGGCGCGCGGGCTGCGCGGGGGTCAGTCCCCCGCGCAGCTGTCCCCCGCCCCGCCATCGAGGTCGAGGCAGCGGCCGTCGACCTCGCCGGGCTTGAGCGGCAGGTCGACCAGCGCCGCGAAGCTGGGCATGATGTCGATCGTTTCCACCGCCAGCGGCTGTTCGAAATGGCTCAGCCCCCGGCGCCAGAACAGGATCGGCACGCGGCGGTCATAGTCCCACGGGCTGCCATGCGTCGCGCCGCCCTGGCTGGGCGTGATGCCCGATTTCAGGAACACGACGAAATCGCCCGACCGTTCGGCGTCATAGGCCGCACGCTGTCGCTCGATCAGCGTCCAGCTGTCGGGCAACGTCGTCGGCATCGGCGTCGCGCGCACGTCGTCGGCGGTCAGCACGGAGGCGACCTGCGGGTGGCCGCGATAGGCGGCCGCCGCCGCCTCGATCACGCGCGCTCGCATCGCCGGATCGGTGACTTCGGGCGCGACCCAGACATCGCCGTTGAGCGAGCCATAGAGCAACTGCCCGCCCGTCCAGCCCAGATCGGGCGCCAGCGTCCGGCCCAGCGCCGCCGGGGCCAGCGCGACATCGACGCGCGCGGCCGCGGGCACGCCGCGCTGCTGCTCGCGTTCAGGCAGGTCGTTGCCGCCATGGTCGGAGGAAAAGGCGATGACATAATCGACGCCCGTTGCGTCCAGCGCAGTCATCAGTTCGCCGACCGCGCGGTCGACGGCGGCGACCTGGATGCACATTTCCGACCCGCCGGTGCCGTAACGATGGCCGACATAATCGGTCGCCGACAGGCCCACGGTCAGCACGTCGGTCGCCGGGCCGCGACCCAGCTTCATATCCTCGACAAGTGCGACCGCCAGTCTGGTGACGGCATCGTCAAAGCGGGGGGAGGCCTTCCAGCGGCTCTCTTCGCCCGCGTCCCGCTCGAACCGCCCGTCGCCCATCCGCGCCTCGCCCACCGTCACCGGATTGGCGAAGTCCCGGCACCATTGCGGCAGGTCGAGCGCGGGGGCAGGCGCCGCGATCTCGCTGCGGACCGCCGCGTTGATCCGCGTGACGGCAGCGGGCGGCGTCGGCGTCGTCGTGGTGACAAAGCCGGTGCCGTCGCGCCAGAACCAGATCTGGTCCATCGCATGACCGCCCATCATGATGGCGGCGCGGTCCTTGCCCGCGACCGATACGGTGCGCGTGCGCGGATCGCGCGCCTTCAACCGCTCGCCAAGCGTGGGGACGCGCAGATGCACGTCGCTGGGCACATAATCGCGAAACGTGCCGCGCCGCTCATCCTCCGCGCAATAGACTTCGCCGGGGCGCGGCCCTTTGAAATCATACCAGTTGTTGGCGACGATACCGGTGCGCGCCGGACGGCTGCCGGTCATCAGCGTGGCATGGCCGGGACAGGTTTCGGTGGCGGCATGGCTTTGATAGCCATTGGGGAACGCGACCCCCTGGGACAGGCGCTTCAGCCCGCCGGTGAAATAGGGGCGATATTGCGTGAACAGGTCGGTGGAGAACTGGTCCGACGATACCATCACGATCAGCTTTGGCGGCGTCGTGGCCGGTGCCTCCTGCGCGGCCAGCGGGGTCGCCGACACGGACAGAAGCGCGGCGGCGCGGGCAAGGGTGCGGGACATCGACATGGCGCGACTTTCGGCTGAACGGTAAAACCGTCCCATCGCGTGCCAGCATGACGATTTCGTGGCGTTCAGCGCGCCAAGAGTCGATGTTCGATCAGAAACCGGCGAAACCCGGCGGCGTCGCTGAAATGGTGCGCGTGGATACCCATCGCCGATGCCGCGTCGACATTGGCGGGGTTGTCGTCGACAAACACTGCCTGTTCGCCACTCAGGCCGAACCGGTCGAGCGCGAGCGCGTAGATCGCGGGATCGGGCTTGACCAGCCGCTCCTCGCCCGAAACGACGACATCGCGGAACCGGTCGAACAGAGCGGGCCATGCCGCGCGGAAGGGGGGCCAGAATTCGTGGCTGAAATTGGTGATCGCGAACATGGGCACGCCCGCGGCGTCCAGCGATTCGACAATCTCGTGCATTCCCGCCACCGGCCCGCCAACGCTTTCGTTGAAGCGCGGACCCCAGGCGGCGATCAGATCGGCATGTTCGGGATGGCGCGCGGCCAGCTCGGCCGATGTTTCGGCAAAGGCGCGGCCTTCATCATGCTGATAATGCCATTCGGGCGTCACCACATCGCGCACGAACGCTTCGAGCGCCCGATCGTCGCCGATCAGGCGCTCGTAAAGGAAGCGCGGATGCCAGTGGAACAGGACATTGCCGATATCAAAGATAACGGCATGTGGGGCAGGCATGGTGTCCATGGCCCCGGTCCCGGCGGCGATCAGCCCTGGCGTGCCTTAAAGCGGCGCTGGGTCTTGTTGATGACGTAAACGCGGCCACGGCGGCGGATCACGCGGTTGTCGCGGTGACGCCCCTTGAGCGACTTGAGTGAATTGACGATCTTCATGACCGGCTCGCTGTCCAAATATTTCGCGGGAAAAAGTGAGGCGCTCGCCTAGCCGCGCGGCCCGCCCGCGTCAAGGCGAAAGCGGGGAAGCCAAAGCGTTGCCGGTGCGTTACGATATCGCGCCGGGCCGTGGAATCGCCCGGCGGCATCTCTAAGGAAACCGCCATGCGTATCGCGTCCATTGCCGTTCTAGCCGCCACCGCCACGCTTGCCAGCGCCTGCACGATGGGCGGTGCACGAACCGGGCCGGTCGAGGTGATTCGCTATCATCTGGGCGAACCGATCGCACCGGGCACGTTCGGCATTGATCGCGACGCGGCCGGTCCGGGCACGATGTCGAGCGATTACGGAATGCAGGTCGACGCGGTCGCCGCCGAATTGTCGCGAATCGGCTTCACACGCGTGCCCGACGGCGCCGGCTCGCTCTATCTGCTCGAAGTGACGATGGACCGCCAGCAGGTCGGCACCACCCGCGTGGGGCCACAGATCGGGCTGGGTCTGGGCGGAGTTTCGGGCGGCCGGGGCGGCGGTGTCGGCGGCGGCCTGTCGACGCAGCTCGGTGGATCGACGCGCGCGCTGATCGGCAATGAAATGACGGTGAAGCTGCGCCGCCGCACCGACCAGACCGTGGTGTGGGAAGGGAATGCGCGCACCGCGGGCACTGCCCCTGCCGATGTCGGCGCGGCGCAGGCACAGGCCGGTCGGCTGGCAAATGCATTGTTCAGGGACTTTCCGGGGCAGTCGGGATTCACTACCACCGTGCCATGACGATCGACGTGAACGCCGCTTTTGACAGCGGCAATATCGAACTGGTGGGCATCGACGGCGACCGGGTGGACCTGAATATCCGCCGCGATGCCCATTCGGACTTCTATCAGTGGTTCCATTTCCGCGTGAGCGGGATAAAGGGGCGCACGCTGACCTTCCGCCTGATGAACGCAGGCGGGGCGGCCTATGCCTTTGGCTGGCCGGGCTATCGCCCGCGCTTGTCCACCGATCGCGCGCAATGGGCGATGGTCGGGGCCAGTGAATATCGCGACGGCGTGCTCAGCTTCACCCACCGGTTTGACGGCGATGTGGCGTGGTTCGCCTATTTCGCGCCCTATTCGATGGAGCGGCACCACGACCTGATCGCGCGCATGGCGGCGATGCCGGGGGTGTCGCACCGGACGCTGGGCCACTCGCTCGACCGGCAGGCGATCGACTGCCTCGACGTCGGCACCGGGCCGAAACAGGTCTGGATCTACGCTCGTCAGCACCCCGGCGAATCGATGGCCGAATGGTTCATGGAAGGCGCCCTCGAAAAAATCACCACCCCCGGCGACGCGACGGCCGCGCTGCTGCGGGAGAAGGCAACGCTGCATCTGGTGCCCAACATGAACCCGGATGGCTCGCGGCGCGGGCACCTTCGCACCAATGCGGCGGGCGTGAACCTCAACCGCGAATGGCACGCGCCGACGCCCGATCGCTCGCCCGAAGTGCTGTGCGTTCGAAATGCCATGGATGCGACCGGCGTCGACTGGGCCATGGACGTGCACGGCGACGAGGCGATCCCCGCCAATTTCCTGGCCGGGTTCGAGGGGATTCCAAGCTGGACTGATACACTGGGCGAGCGGTTCTATGCCTATCAACAGCGGCTGGCGGATAACACGCCGCTGTTCCAGACGGCGCTCGGCTATGACAAAACACCGCCGGGCCGAGCCAATCTGTCGATGTCGACCAACCAGCTCGCCGAACGATTCGGCGCGGTTTCGATGACGCTGGAAATGCCGTTCAAGGATCACGACCCGTTGCCCGACGCGGTGCATGGCTGGTCGCCCGATCGATCAAAGGCGCTGGCCCATGCCTGTCTCGACACGCTGGCCGAACTGATCTGAAGTCGAACGGCGCGGCGCACCTGGCGGTTGGCGGGTGCACCGCCAAAAGCGGATTCATCGCCGGGCAAAGGGCAAAAGCCCCGCGCAACAAAGCCTCTGGCGCCCACCGGCCCGCTTTGCTACGCAGCGCCACCACGCACCCGTAGCTCAGCTGGATAGAGCGCTGCCCTCCGAAGGCAGAGGCCACAGGTTCGAATCCTGTCGGGTGCGCCAATTTCAATAGGCGGGTAGACTAGGGGCGCCAGTCCCGCTTTCCATCGTCTTCCCGGCGAGATGCGTCGGCATATTGGTGCCTGCCGCACGCCTCGGTTGCGAAGGTTCGTCGTGTCGATGTCCGCCAGGCTCGAACTGAGCCGCAATCCCCGAGCAGCTATGACAAGCCCCGCACGGCGCCGGTCTGTCTGCTGCCCTGTCACCCGAGCATTGGGGGACGCGCCTGTGCCTGGGCCTTCAGCACCAGTTCGGCGGCCAGCAACGCCTGTGCTTGGTCCTGCGCCACCTCGGTGCGCTCAACCACGTCGCTGACGAATTGCGGGCCGAAGGGCAGCGGCACCTTGCTGCAATCGATGTAACGCGAGCCGTTGGCGTCGGTAATCAACAGGTGATCGCCCCCCGGACGACCGGCGACATCGACATATTTACGCAGTTCGATGAACCCCTCGGTGCCCAGGATGAACAACCGCCCGTCGCCCCAGGTCGACAGGCCGTCAGGGGTGAACCAGTCGACGCGGATATAGCCGGTTCCGCCGTCGCCCGTCACCGTCATGTCGCCGAAATCCTGAAAGCGCGGATGTTCGGGCGTGCCGACATTCCCCGCTTGTGACGCAACAACATCGGCACGGGTCGAGCCGGTATAGAACAGGAACTGGTCGGCCTGGTGGCTGCCGATATCGGTCAGGATGCCGCCATAGCGCGCGGTGTCGAAGAACCATTGCGGGCGCGATGCCGGACTCATCCGGTGCGGGGCCAGGTTGACGGTCTGCACCACCTTGCCGATGGCGCCGGCCTTGACCAGTTCGCCCGCCTTGACCGCGGCGCGCACTTCGAACCGTTCGGAATACATGATCGCGAACTTGCGCCGCGTCTCGCGGATCGCCGCGCGCACATCGGCCAGTTGGTCGAGGCTGGTGATACCCGGCTTGTCCGACAGGAAATCCTTGCCCGCGCGCATCACGCGAATGCCAAGCGGCGCGCGCAGATCGGGGATCGACGCGCTGGCGACCAGTCGGATGCCCTGATCCTCAAGGATTTCCGCCTCGCTGCGCGCACGCTTCACATTGCCGTAACGACGCGCAAACGCCGCGAATTGCCGTGCGTCGGGGGCATGGACGGCCGCCAGCGTGCCACCGCCGCGGATCAGCGCATCGGTCATGGCGTAGATGTGCGAATGGTCGAGACCGATCACGCCAAAGCGGATGCGGTGCCGCGCGCTCGGGTCGGCACCGCGTGGCGCGCCCGTATCGGGCGCGGCATTGCCCTGGGTGCCCGACTGCGCGCGCGCATCCCCGCTCATCGTCAGCGCTACGCCTGCTCCGGCAAAGCCGGCCCCGGCCAGCAGCGCGCGTCGGTCGATCGGGTTCATCTCCGTCCTCTCCTGGATAGCTACGTCACAAAAGATGTCTTACAGGTTTTTATATTGGCCTGCTACCTTCGCTATGTTAGCCAATGTGAAACGGCACCGAAGCCGGGGCAAATGAGCGAGAGGGGGCAGCATCCCGTGTACATGACGCAGGCAATGCGCTGGTTCGGCGCATCTGATCCGGTGAAATTGAGCGAGATCCGCCAGGCCGGCGCCTCCGAAATCGTCAGCGCGCTCCACGACATCCCCAATGGTGAGATCTGGCCGACCCACCGCATCCGCGAACACAAGCGCCGGATCGAGGCCGCCGGGCTTGGCTGGACCGTTGTCGAAAGCGTGCCGGTGCATGACGCGATCAAGACGCGTTCGGCGGGGTGCGACGCTTATATCGACGCATATCGCCACACCCTGACCAATCTTGCCGAATGCGGGATCGGCGTCGTCACCTATAATTTCATGCCGGTGCTCGACTGGACGCGCACCGACCTTGGCTGGGAACTGCCCGACGGCGCGCGCGCGCTGCGCTTCGAGTTGGAAGCCGCGGCGGTCTATGACCTTCATATCCTGTGTCGTCCGGGGGCGGAGCGCGATTATTCCGCCGCGATGGTCGACAGCGCCGCTCGCCGCTTCGCCGTAATGGACACGGCACAGTGCGACGCGCTGGAACGCACGATCATCGCCGGCTTGCCGGGCAGCGAGGACGGCTTCACCCGAAGCCGCTTCCGGGACGCGCTGGCGCTCTATGGCGACCTCGGCGCCGACGGACTGCGTGCCAGCCACATCGCGTTTCTGGAGGCGGTCTGCCCCCATGCGGAGGCGCTGGGCATCCGGTTGGTCGTGCATCCCGACGACCCGCCCTTCCCGCTGTTCGGCCTGCCGCGCGTCGTCAGCACCGAGGCCGATGTCGCCCGCCTGTTCGACGCGGTGCCCAGTCCCGCCAACGGCCTGTGCTTCTGTGCCGGATCGTTCGGCGCGCGCGCCGACAACGACCTGCCCGGCATGGTCGAGCGGCTGGGCAGCCGCATCGGCTTTCTCCACCTGCGTTCGGTCCAGCGCGAAGCGAACGGCGCCTTTCATGAGGCGGAGCATCTGGCGGGCGATGCCGGGATGGCGGGCATCGTCGCGGCGATCCACGCACTGCAACGGCGCGAAGGCCGGTCGATCCCGATGCGGCCCGACCATGGCCACCAGATGCTCGACGACCTCGATAAAGTGACGCTGCCGGGCTATTCGCTGCTGGGGCGGATGCGCGGGCTGGCCGAACTGCGCGGGCTGGAGCGCGGCATCGCCCATGTCCGCGCGCAACAACCGGCACTCGCACAGGGCTGAGGCCCCGACAACCGGACAAGGCGGGACATCCGCATCAAGGAGAGCAACAGCGTGACGGCACCCGAAGCGGCCCCCGGCCACCCGCCCACACCGGCCAGCCCCACAAAGCCGGCCAGCAACGTCCGCTGGATCATCTGCGCGCTGCTCTTCTTCGCGACCACGATCAATTACATCGACCGCCAGATCATCGGCATCCTGAAGCCCACGCTTCAGGCCGAGCTTGGCTGGAGCGAAATCGATTACGGCACCATCGTCTTCTGGTTTCAGGCCGCTTACGGCATCGGCCTGTTGGCGTGCGGGCCGATCATCGACCGGATCGGGTCGAAACTGGGCTATGCCGGCGCCATCGCGATCTGGAGCTTCGCGGCGATGGCGCACGCGCTGTTCCGCACGCCGGGCGGCTTTTCATTCGCGCGATTCGCGCTGGGGCTGGGCGAGGCCGCGAACTTCCCCGCAGCGATCAAGTCGGTGGCCGAGTGGTTCCCCAAAAAGGAGCGCGCGCTCGCTGCCGGCATCCTGAACGCCGGGGCCAATGTCGGCGCCATCGCCACGCCGATCGTCGTGCCCGTGCTGGCGATCCAGTTCGGCTGGCAGGCGGCGTTCATCGTCACGGGTATGCTGGGTTTTGTCTGGCTGGCAGTGTGGCTGATCTATTATCGCGCACCCGCGCAACATCCGAAAGTGTCCCCGTCCGAGCTTGCCTATATCAACGCCGACGCGCCGACGATGGAGGAGGAACCGAAGATTCCGTGGCGGACGCTGTTCCGCCATCGCGGCACCTGGGCGTTCATGAGCGCAAAATTCCTGACCGATCCGGTCTGGTATCTGTTCCTGTTCTGGCTGCCCGATTTCTTTGCCAAGCGCCACGGGCTGGATCTGACCAGCTTCGGCCCGCCGCTGATCGCGGTGTATCTGCTGGCCGATGTCGGCAGCGTAGGCGGCGGCTGGCTGTCGTCAGCACTGATCCGGCGCGGTTACAGCGTCAATGCGGGGCGCAAGCTGGCGCTGCTGGTCTGCGCGCTGTGCGTGCTGCCGATCTTTGCGGCCAGCACGGTATCGGGACTGTGGACCGCGGTCGGCATCATCGGCCTGGCGGCGGCGGCGCATCAGGGCTGGTCCTCGAACCTCTACACCATGGTGTCGGATACCTTCCCACGCAGTTCGGTGGCGTCGGTGATGGGCATCGGCGGCGCGGCGGGCGCCGTCGGGGGTATGCTGATGGCCAATTATGTCGGCCGGGTGCTAGAAAGCGTCGGCAGCTATGCCCCGGTGTTCGTCTGGGCGGGCAGCGCCTATCTGGTCGCGCTGGCGATCGTTCACCTGCTCGTCCCCCGGCTGGAGGCCGCGCCCGCCCCGACGGTCACACGCTGACCAGATCCTTTGGCCATTCGATGATGCGCCCGGTGTCCATCGCCTGCTCCCCGAGCAGCGATGCGACGCTGGCGTGATAGGCCTGATACAACAGGCCCGGCAATTCGCGCCCGCTGCGGACGGCTTCGCCAAAGCCCTCGAACTGGAGCATCGTTTCGTCATACTCGCCCCATTTCAGCGGATCGCCGGGGGTGCGGACGGGCAGTTCGGGGAACCAGGTCGCGCCGCCGATCGGGATCGGCCGCTTGCGACCGCCCTGCACGTCGCATTGCAACTGCGCCAGTTGCGCGGCACGCGGCGCGTTTTCGGAATAGATGCGACCCAGTTCAGGCTCGATCGTCCCCTTGCTGCCCTGAATCTGCTCCTCGCATCCATAGCGGGCATTGTTCAGCAGCGACGAATAGATCGTCTTCCGCCCGCCCGGATAGTCATAGATCAGCGCAACATGGTCATAGACCTCGCGCCCGTCCTTCCAGAAACAGATGCTGCCCGAACCCATGACGCGCGTCGGCAATGCGTCGAGGAACCAGTTGGCGACCTGAAGCTGGTGCGTGGCGAGTTCAGTCATCAACCCGGCTGAGCGATCACGATAAAGCCGCCAGTTGAGCTGACGGTCCAGTTCGCTGCCGGCGCCTTCGGGCAATTGCCGCCGCCAGCTCTTGTTGCGGTGCCAGCTTGCGCGGATTTGGGTGATGGCGCCGATATCGCCCGCCTTGGCGCGCTTCAATGCGTCGAGATAGGTGGGGTGGAACATGCGCTGGTGTCCGACCTGGAGCACCTTGCCACCCGCCCGCGCGCGCGTAATCATCGCGCCGCAATCGGCAACGGTGCGCGCCATCGCCTTTTCGCACCAGACGTGCAGCCCCGCATCGACCGCGTCAAAGGTCTGCCGCGCATGCAGGTCCAGCGGGGTCGCGATCACCACCGCGTCCAGCCCCCCGGCGTCGAGCATCGCGCGATAATCGGCAAAGGCGGGCGTCGATGCCGGCACCAGCGCCTTGCCGCGCGCCAGGTTCGGCGCATAGATATCGCATATCGCGGCGACGGTGCAGTTGCGGGTCTTGGCGATGTTCTGGATCAGCGCGCGGCCCCGGTCGCCCGTGCCGACCACGCCCAGCCGCACGCGCTCCCCCTGCGCCGGTGCGGCGGCGGCCGCCGCCGCCGCCGCCCATGGTGCCGCCGACAGCACGCCCACGCCGGCTGAGGCAGCCAGCACCCGGTCCAGAAAGGCACGGCGGGAAAGGTCGAAATCGCGTTCGTTCATAGGTCTGGGGTCCCGTAAGCACCGGCCTGCACGATCGGCACGCCTCGATGGGTGAACAGATGGCGGCCATGCGGCCGCTCGCGGATCAGCTTTTGCGTGGCGGCAACCGGCGCGACGATCAGCGCGGTGCTGATCGCTTCGGCCAGCGCGCCGCTGTCGTCGATGGCGATCGCCGTCGCGGGCGCGGTGACGACGGTGCCGTCACTGGCACGCACCATCGCCGCGCGTCCGGGCGCCATGAAGCCCGCGCCGATGGTGGCCGAAACCGACATCGACTGGTCGACGATCTCAAGCAGGATCAACTCGCATCCCGGTTGCACGGGATCGGGGACCGCGATCGGCCATGCCCCGCCCAACGGATGTTCGCCCAGCGCCGCAATCGAGCTTTCCCCCGCAGACAACAGCGCCGACCGGACGCCGTGACGGCGCAGCACCGATAGCGCACGGTCAAGGGCGTAACCCTTGCCGAACCCGCCGAAATCGAGCGCGGCGGGACCCTCGGCCTCGATCCGCGCTGCCGCGACATCGACCCGCACATCGCCCCAGCACCCCGCCTGCCCGGCGCTGGCGGTGGGGTCGAAATGCCCGGCGGTCTGCCGCCATGCTTCGCAAATGCCCGACAGCGCATCGAGCAACAACGGATCGTCAACCGCCACCGATCCGCCGCTCGCCAGCCGCTCGTTCAGCGCAGTCGCGGGCGACGGGCGGTGGATGGTCAGTGCATCGTCCACCGCCTCGACCGCTCGCTGCGCCTCGAACAACGCATCGGCGTCGCCCGCGCCGAACAGGTGGAGTTCGATGCGCGTGCCCATCGCCGCGAAGCGCACCTCGCGCATGTCGATCACCGTGTCGGTCAGGCGCGAAGCTCCCAGCCGGGTTCATATTCGACCGACCACAGCTTCATCGCATCGGCGCTCGACGGGCGGCCGGTGGCGGGATCGACGGTCAGCATCGCATCGGTGCGATAGGCCATATTGCCCAGGTGGCACAATGTCGTGCTGATATGCCCCTCCTGAATGGGGGAGGCCAGCGCCTGCTGCCGCCCCCGGATCACGTCGACAAAGTTCTGCGCGTGATAGACGTCGAGTGCGCCCTCACCCACGGTGCCGGTCGTCTCGGACTCGGCGGGCGCCTTGACCTCGCGCACCATCTTGCCGGCCAGATCGTAAAGTTCGAACCCGTTGCGGTCGACCACCGCCGAGCCTTTGGTGCCCAGCAGCAGCACCCCGCGTCCGCGGCCATAGGTCCGCATCCCGTTGCAGCTCTGCCCGTTCCAGCGGATCACGCGGTCGTCGTCGTAATTCAGGTCGAGCGCCATTGTGTCATACATCTCCCAGTCGTCACCCTCGAAGAAGTTACGCGACCCGCGTGCCGACACGGTGGTGGGATAGGTCACGCCCATCATCCAGCGGGCGATGTCCAGTTCGTGCATCGCATTGTTGCAGATTTCACCGGTCCCGTATTTCCAGAACCAGTGCCAGTTATAATGGACCAGGTTGGTGCGATACCGGTCGCGCGGGCGTGGTCCCTGCCACAGATCCCAGTCGAGCGTCGGCGGCGGTGCGGCGACCTGCCCCTTGCCGATCGACTTGCGATTATTGGCATACCAGGTCTGCGCCTCATACACCTCGCCCAGTTCGCCGGCGCGGACCATGTCGAGCAGTTGCCGCGTTTCCCGGCTCGATCGCTGCTGGTTGCCGACCTGAAGCACGCGGCCGGTGCGCTTCTGCGCGGCGATCAGTGCTTCGCCCTCGGCAGGCGCAATGCCGATCGGCTTTTCCAGATAGACATGCTTGCCCGCGTTCATCGCATCGACGCCGATCTTGGCGTGCGAGAAATCGGGCGTGGCGACGGTGATGATGTCGATGTCCCGGCCCGACAGCAGCCGGCGATAATCGCGCTCGGTGCGCGGGCGGGTATTGCCCTTCGCCGCAAATTCGTCGGCGCGCTTGGCCAGCACCGCGGCGTCGACGTCGATCAGGTGCGTGACCTCGACATTGGGCAGCTTGGCGAACGCGCTCATATGCGCCTGGCCGCGCCCGTTGATCCCGGCGACGCCCACGCGCAGCCGGTCGTTCGCGCCCTGTATCCGCGCATAGCTTTTGGCGGTCATCGCCAGCCCCGTCGCGGCGGCGGCGCTTTTTATCATCATGCGTCGATCGAACATCGAATCCCCTCCCCTTATCAGCGTTCGCGCAGCTTGATCGACCGGAAATCCACCCGGTCGCCATGATCCTGCAGCAGGATCGGGCCCGATTCCCATTCGCCGAAGCGCGGCCATTTGGCGTATTTGCTTGACGCGACCAGCCGCCGGAACTCGGGCGAGCCGCGTTCATATTCGACGACCTTGTATCCGTTCAGCCAATGTTCGACGTGATTGCCCCGCACGATCAGCAGTGCGCGGTTCCATTCGCCCGGCGGGTTGAAGCGTTTGCCGGGGCTGTCAGGATCGGACAGGTTGCGCGCCGTGATGAGGTCATACAACGACCCCAGCGTGCGGTTGCCGTCACGCCCCATCTTGGCATCGGGATGCAGCTTGTCGTCAAGCAACTGATATTCAAGGCCGATCGCCGACCCCTCTCCCTTCAACAGGTTCGGGTCGACAAAATATTTGATGCCGCTGTTCGCGCCCGGCGTCAGCCGGAAATCGACCGACAGCTCGAAATCGCTGAACTCGCGCGTGGTGATGATGTCGCCGCCATTGGTCGATTCGCCACCGTCCGATTTCTCGACCGTCAGCACCCCGTCGGCGATGCGCCAGCCTTTCGCCGGAAAGGCCGCGCCCTTGGCGCTGCGCCACCCGGCAGTGGTGCGGCCGTCCCACAACAGCGACCAGCCGTCACGCTTTTCGCCCGTACTCAACTGGTTGGCCAGCCATCCCTGCTGCTCCAGCCCGGTTTCGGGCAGCGCGTGGCGCGCGGGCGCGTCGGTCATCAGGCGGATATTGCGAAAGCGCACTTCGGGGCGTTTGGCGGCAATTTCGTCGGGCACCGAATGAACCTGAAACGCGATGAAGCCGCGCGCATCGGTATCGTCGACCAGATCGGCGGCGGGAACGCCGTTGACGAACGTGCGGATGCGGTTGCCGATCGCCTCCACCCGGTAACGGTTCCAGTCTCCGGGCTTGAAAGCCGTGCGCGCCGCATCGTTACGGCCCAGCGTATACAGCCACTGCCGGCGCTGTTCGTCATACAGCCCGCCGCTCCAGCCACGCTTCGACGGATCGATCTCGGCCTGATAGCCATGGACCACGCCATTCCGGTAATCGGGGCGGCTCTGACCCCGGATCATGACGCCCGAATTGAGCAGCGGATCGGTCCTTGCCTCGAACTCGATGATGAAATCGCCATATCGGTCGTCGGAGACCAGCCAGCTATTGGGGGTATCGGCCGCCGCGCGCCCGACCAGTTCGCCATTCTCGATCCGGTATTGCGCCTTGCCGCCCGCCACGTGCCACCCGGCCAGCCCGGCGCGCGGGGTGATGTCCCGCCAGCCCGACGCCGTCGTCTGAGCCGCTGCCGGTGCATGAAGCTGGGGCAGGCCCATTGCCGCCATCAGCACGCCAAACGCGATCCGTCGCTTCACGGTCGATCCCCTCCAAACCGTTCCTGTATCCGCCGCCGCCCGTGATCCCGACTCCTGGAGGGCCGAGGAACCGAACGCCTTGCCCGATGATCCTATGGCGTGGTCCGACCACATGCAATAGCGCTGTCTGACATGCCAGGCGTCAGCCCAGCTTGACCG
Organism: Sphingomonas sp.; assembly: GCF_035490575.1. GTDB lineage: Bacteria > Pseudomonadota > Alphaproteobacteria > Sphingomonadales > Sphingomonadaceae > Sphingomonas. The sequence goes on from NZ_DATJLI010000080.1 coordinate 17,159, forward strand.
TCCCCGTCAGAGGCGGCAAGCCGACGGGGCGACGAAACGGCGGCGATCTTTCGGGATCAGCGAGGGACGGAATGAAATCGGGCGAACATGGCGGCAAATTATATCGCGGGATCGTCGACGCGATCATGGCCGATATCGCGGCGGGCACCTATCCGGTCGGTTCGCGCCTGCCGGCCGAACGCGACCTGACCGAACGCTTCGGCGTCAGCCGCCCGACGATCCGCGAGGCGATGATCGCGCTGGAGATGCAGGGGCTGGTCGAAGCGCGCAAAGGGTCCGGCGTGTTCGTGCTGGCCTCCACCGCCGCCAGCGGGACCGACACCGAACTCGATATCGGCGCGTTCGAGATCATCGAGGCGCGCCGCCTGCTGGAAGGCGAGGTTGCCGCTGTCGCCGCGACGGAGATCGACCAAGAACAGCTCGATGAGCTTCGCGCCCTGGTCGACCAGATGGCGCAGGAGGATACCGCCGCCGCGGAGGCCGCCGACCGCCGCTTCCACATCGCCATTGCCGAAGCGACGGGCAATGCGGTCATCATTGCCGCCGTGACCGATTTCTGGGACATGCGCTTCCGCTCGCCACTGGCGCGCGAGGTTCTACGCAAGGCGGGCCATCTGGGCACCGAAAGCCGGTTGTCCGAACATGGTCGCATCCTGCGCGCGCTTGAGCGGCGTTCCCCCGTGGAGGCGCGCAGCGCAATGCGCGACCACCTGAACCGGCTGATTACCCATCTGCTCGACGTGACCGAAACCGAAGCGGTTGAGCGCGCGCGCGCCGAAACGGCCCGTCGCCGCCGCGCGCTGGAACGCCGCACGGTCTGACCGGCGCTTTACGCAAAGCTATTCACGCCGTCTTCATCGCGGCCCGGCGGCATCCGGTGTCGTTCTGGCGCATCATCGGTCAAGCCGGCTGCGAAAGTTGTTAGCCGATGTTGTCAGACAGCATTGGCGGTGTTACCCCCCTCATCTGATCCGGGACTCAAGATGCCGTCAGCGCATCGCGCCGGAACGCAAGATCGCTCGTGAACGAATCGACTTGTTGGAGGGGATATGACCATGGAATCGCACCGCAAATGCGGCCTGTTTGCGTCGTCCAGCGTGCTGGCGTTGCTGATCGCCGCGCCCGCCGCCGCCCAGACGGCCGACGCACCACCGCCGCCCGAAACACCCCCTGCCGCCGAAACCCAGGCCGATGACATCATCGTCACGGGCTTTCGCGCATCCCTGAACGACGCGCTGGTCCAGAAGCGGGAGGAAACCGCCGCGATCGACAGCATCGTGGCCGAGGATATCGGCAAGTTCCCCGACTCGAACCTTGCCGAATCGATGCAGCGCATTCCCGGCGTCGCCCTGTCGCGCGGCGATGGCGGCGAGGGGCGCAACATCTCGGTCCGTGGCCTGGGCGCGCAGTTCACCCGCGTCCGCATCAACGGCATGGAGGGCATCTCGCAGGTCAGCGCCAGCGACATTCGCGGGGGCGTCGGGAGCGGTTCGGGCCGTTCCTTTGACTTCAACACCTTCCCGACCGAGATTTTCTCGTCACTGGCGGTGCGAAAAACGATGTCGGCCGATGTCGAGGAAGGGTCGCTGGGCGCGACCGTCGACCTCAAGGCGCCAAAGCCGTTCGACAACCGCAAGGACTTCGTATTTTCCGCCACCGCGCGCGGCATCTACAACGACATCGCAAGGGAAGTGGACCCGCGCCTGTCGGCGCTGGTGTCCAAGAAGTTCGGCGACACCTTCGGCATTCTCGGCACCGTCGCCTATTCAAAGCGGCATATCGACGAATATGCCTATTCGGCGGTCAACGTCCTGCCGACCTATGTCGCGGGCCTGGGTCAGAACGTGCCGACCGCGCCGGGGGCGAGCACCACGACCAACGTGCTGTTCCCGTTCTGTACGCCCATCGGCTACACCTTCAATGGCAGTCCGGTGAACTCGCCCGCCAACGGCTTTGCCAACAGCGGCAATTCGGTCGGCGCCGACGCCAACAACTGCAGCACCGGCAACCCGCGCACCAGCACGCGGGAGGCATATGACTATATCATGAGCCGCGAGGGGGTATCGGGTCGCCCCGGCGGCGGCGTGTTCCTCCCCCGCCTGCCGCGTCCGGTCAAATCCAGCCAGGCGCAGGAACGCATCGCCGGGTCGCTGACGCTGCAATGGCAGCCCGATGACGACACCGACATCTCGATCGATGGCCTGTATGCCCGGTTCCAGGTCAACCGCCTCGATTCGATGATCGACGCCCGGTCGATGGGGCGCAACGCGTCGAACAACGGCCAGCCGATGATGTCGGTGCGCGATATCGAGGTCGATGACCAGGGTTCGCTGATCTATGCGCTGTTCGACGGCGTCGACCTGCGGTCGGAGATGCAGGACGAACGCTTCACCTCGACCTTCCGGCAGGTGAACCTGAACTTCGAACACCGCTATTCGGACAGCTTCCGGCTTTACGGCCTGGTCGGCTTTTCCGATTCGCGGCTGGACGTGAACAAGTTGCAGGTCGCGATCGACACCAACGACACCGATGATTTCTCAATCGACTTCCGCGACAATCCCGACATTCCCGCACTTGGTTACGGCGTCGATATCGCCGATCCGTCAATCTATCTCTACGGGCCGCCGCTCGCCAATGGCGACCAGCAGGGTCAGATTTCGTCGTTCGACCGGCAGAATGTGGTCATCAACCGCACGTTCGAAGTGAATGGCGAATGGGAAGCGGCGCCTGATTTCAAGGTGGTCGGCGGCGCACAATATCGCGAGGGCGATTTCAGCCTCGACGAACGCAGCCTGACCCCGGCCTTCGGCCTGCCGCTGACGCTGCCCGCCGGCGTCAACATCGCCGATTTCGCGACGACCACGACGGGCGTGGCCGACAATCTGGGCGGCCAGATGTCCGATTTCGTCACCATCGACCCCGACCGGTTCCGCGATGCCGTGGGCTTCGACAATTATCAGTTCTGCAGCGTCGAGTGCGGGCGCGGCTTTGGCCGGGTGGATGAGAAATATGCCTCGGGCTATCTGATGGTGAAGTTCGACACGCGCGACACGCTGCCTTTGTCGGTGCGCGGCGATGCGGGCGTGCGTTATGTCCATACCGAACTCGCCACCCAGGGCGTCATTCCGACCGCCGGGCCGCCGGGATCGGCGTTCCCGACGATCGGCGTGATCGCATCGGTCGACCGCACTTATGAAGACTGGCTGCCCTCGGCCAATCTGGCGATCGATCTCACCGACAACATCATCGCCCGCCTCGCCGCCGCGCGCGTCATGTCGCGGCCGTCCTATGGTCAGTTGATCCCCAGCGGCAACGTCAACACCGCGATCCGCACGGGTTCGTTCAGCAACCCGTTCCTCGACCCGATCCGCGCCAACACCTTCGACGCGGCGGTGGAATGGTATTTCGCACCCGGCTCATTGTTCTCGGTCGCCTATTTCCACAAGGACATCGAAACCTATATCCAGAACACGACCTCGCTGGTGCCGTTCAGCGAGCTGGGCCTGCCCGATTCGCTGCTGGTCGACACCAATGTGACGCCCGAGGATCTGTTCACCATCAGCCGCAGCGAGAACACGCCCGGCGGGCCGCTGCGCGGGTTCGAGGCCAATCTGCAACTGCCGCTGACCTTCCTGCCGGGCGTGCTGAGCAATTTCGGCGTGCTGGCCAATTTCACGCGCGTCCGTTCGGACATCGACTATATCCTGCAAAGCGCGAACGGCGTGCCGACGCTGACCACGACGGCGCCGCTGGTCGGCCTGTCGCCCGAAACCGCCAGCGGCACGCTGTTTTATGAGGATGACCGGTTCAGCATCCGCTCGACGCTGAACTACCGCGCGGGCTATTTCACCAGCATCCCGTCGGGTTCGGCGGACAGTGACGTGGTGGGCATGGCCGACACGATCTTTGTCGACGCATCGGCGTCCTACAATCTGACCGAAAACGTCAAGCTGATCGCGGAGGTTCAGAACATCACCAACGAACAGACGCGCATGTATGTCGACAGCGTGCGGCGTGATCCGCTCTATACATCCTATTTCGGGCGGACCTTTGCCCTCGCGGCCAACTTCCAGTTCTGAGCGATACGAAAACCGGTCTCCGGCATCAGAGTCGGGGACCGGTCCTTATGTCAGGCAAAGGATCAGAACTTGGCGCGCAACCCGAAATTCGCGCTGCGGCCAAAGGTGTGGATTTCGCTGAACTCGGCACGCGTGCCGGCATAGGAAACCTGGCGGCTGTCGAGAAGGTTCGTCACCTGAACGAACGCCTCCATATTGGGCAGGATGTCATAGCTGGCGCCCGCATCCAGGATGCCGAAGCCGTCCTGATAGAAATTGACCACATCGTCGGCGCTGGGCAGCGATGTCACCACCGCCCCGGCATCGGTCAGGTAAGCGCTGCGATAGGTATAGCTGACATTGACCTCGAACGGGCCGCGCTCGAAAAACGGGGTGATCGAGAAGCTGGTGTCCGACACCCCCTGAATGCCCGCCGACTGGACCCCGACATTGGCAAGATCGAGTTCGAGTTTCGACGTGGCGAACGTCGCCGTCGCGGTCACGCCGAGGCCGAAGGACAGCTTGTTGGTATAGCCAAGCTCGATCCCGGAAATCGTCGCGTCGCCGACATTGGTGGGCGTCGCCACCAGCACATTGACGGGCAGGGTCGAGCCGTCATTGACCGCGAATGCCAGCGTCCGAGTCTCGAAATCCGACGCGATATAGTCGCTGACATCCTTATAGAAGGCGGCGGCCGTAAACGCCCCGAACCGGTCGAAATACCATTCGAACGATACGTCCAGATTCCACGACGTATAGGGGCGCAGGTTGGGATTGCCTGCCGATGCCTGAAGATTGAGGTCGGGATCGGCCAGCGCGGCGGCGCCCTGGTTGAAGATCTGCGTCACGGTGACGCTGTTGGTGTTGATCGAGTTGCGAAGCTCCGACAGCGACGGGCGCGTCATCGTCCGCGCCGCCGCCAGCCGCAGCTGGATATTGTCGGCGACCGCAAAGCTGGCATTGGCGCTGGGCAGCCATTCGGCATAGTTCGCCCGCGTCTCCAGTGGGGTCACTTCCGTGGACACAGTGCCGTCGGCGGCCCGCACCGGGCTGACCGTGGTGCCGAGCACGTCGGTCGCCGTGCGGACATAGCGCAGGCCCAGATTGCCGGTGACGGGCACGCTGCCCGCGTCGGTGGCGAAATCGATCCGGCCATAGCCCGCGACCACTTCCTCGCCGATGCGATAGGAGTTTTGCAGGTCGGCGGCGGTGGGGGTCAGGTCGTCGGCGCTGGGGTTCACGCCGTCGAACGCGCTGCCCAGCGTGAACGCCTGATTGAACAGACCCCAATCGACATTGGTCCAGGGCTGGAACCGGCCGATCGACTGGTCGAACGCGTTGGACGGGACCGGAAAACCCAGGAAATCGGGGGTCTGCGTCACGCCTTCCCGCAGGGCGGCATTGCGGTCACGTCGGCGATAGTCGCGATAGCGATCCGAATACTGGCCGCCATACATCACCTTGGTGATCCTGAGGCCGCCCAGATCGAGTTCGGTATCGCGGGTGACGTTCAGAACCGCCGTCTTGTCCTCGTCGCGCGAATTGATCGGCCGCACGGCAAAGCTTTCGAACGGCATCAGCGAAGCGTCGGTCAGGTCCAGCGTCGTGAACAGCGAATTGACGCTGGCGTCCGACAGCACGTCATTGCTGAAATCGAACGTCAGATCGCCGCCGCGCCCGCTGGCGGTGCGATATTGAACGCGCTGGATCGGCGTCGTCAGATCGCTGTCGGCGCGCGCATAGCTGAAGCGCGGTTCGAACTGCCAGCCGTCGAGATCGAGCTTCATCGTGGCATTGAGTTGCAGGTTGCGATGCGACTGATCGAGATATTCGGAATAGTTGCGGATGCGTGCGCCGCGGATCGTGCCCGCGACCAGCCGCCCGTCCTCGACCACCGCGGTCTCGGGGTCGAGCCGGTCGAGCTGGCTGGGAATATAATAGGTCAGCCGCCGCTCGAACGTCTCGTTGTTGAATTGCGAGAACAGACCGTCGAGGTCGAACTCCAGATTGGGCGTGGGCCGCCACTGGATGCCCGCCACCGCGCTGATGCGTTCGCGGTCCTCAAGCTCCAGATAAGGCTGGGCATCGCCCGGCGTGCGGATCGTGCCGAACCCCGGCACCTCGGTGTCCGTCCAGCCAAGGCGCAGGCGATCGAACTGCACTTCGCGCCTTGAATAGGAAACACCCGCCAGCACGCCCAGCGTCTTGTCGGCATTATGCCACCCCGCCGCCAGCGAACCGTTCGGGTTCACCGTGTCGGTGCGCTCCTCATAACCGGCAAAGGCGGTGGCGGCGATGAAGCTGTCGCGGTCGAGCGGGTCGATCAGCCGGATGTCGACATTCGATCCGATCCCGTTTTCAACCAGATCGGCGGTCGGCGATTTGGTCACGACAATGCTGTCGATCAGCGTCGCGGGCAGCACCTGAAGCCGGAACTGGCGTCCCGACTGGCCCGAATTGCGGATATTTTCGTTATAGGCCAGCGGCATACCGTCGAACGTCACCGCCTGAAAATTGGGACCGAGGCCGCGAACGCTGATGAACTGGCCCTCGCCCGCTTCGCGAACGATGGTGACGCCGGGCACGCGTTGCAGCGCTTCGGCGACGTTGAAGGCGGGCAGCTTGCCGATATCGGCCGCGACGATCGCGTCGGAGATCGAATCGGCTTTGCGCTTCACATCCAGCGCGGCCTCGACACCGGCGGAAAAGGGCGCGGTGACGACGACATCCTCGCCCATCTCATCGCTCGCGACCGGAAGCGTTTGTCCGGCCGCCGCCGCGCGAGGGCGCACGATCAACGCCCCCCGCGCATCGCGCGTCACGTCGAGCGGCTTGCCCACGATCAGGCGGCGAACCGCGGTTTCGGCATCGAATGCGCCGGTCAACGCCGGTGCTTCCAGACCCGCGACGGCCGCCGGCGTGAACAGGATGTCGCTGCCGCTCTGGCGCGCGAGCTGTTCCAGCGCGCGGCCCATCGGCTGTGCCGCCAGCGCGACGCGCACCTGGCGGCCCGCTGCCTGGGCCGTGGCGATGCCCGGTGCGACCGCAGAAATCACGAGCGCAAGCGCCGCCGTGCGGCAAAGCTGCCGCTTCAACTTCGTCATGATGATGTTCCCCAACCCGCGCCCGTTATGGGCGTCCCGGTCCACCGACGATTACCGGGCGATTTACCTCACCCCCCTGCGGGCAAAAAAATCAGCGCTCGGCGAAAATCCGCACCGATTGGTCGTCGGCCTCGACCCGGACGGGCAGCAGCAGCGCGACCGATCGGGCGAATGCTTCGGGATCGCCCGCACGATACAGGCCGCTCAGCCGCATCGCCGCCGCCGCATCGTCGCCGACCAGCAGCGGCCGGGTCGTATAGCGGTTCATTTCCGCCGCTGCCCCCGCCAGCGTTTCGTCCCGAAAGGCCAGCCGCCCGCTCTGCCAGGCCGTCAGGTCGTCGAGTTCGGGCCGGTCGATGCGGTCCGGGAAACCGCTGGCCAGCGTGATGCGATGCGCGGCCGCCAACGTCCCTGCCCCGCCCCCGATCGCCAGCGCGCCGTCAATCGCGGTAAAGGCGGTGCGGCCATCGTCATGGCGCACATCGACCCGTCCGCGTCGCAGTCGGGCGGCGCGGTCGCCCGCCTCGATGACGAAGGGGCGGGGATCGGCCGCGACCTCCAGGTCGATGCGCCCCGCCGTCAGCGACAGGAACCGCGCATCGCTGCCCGCGCGGAACCGGATGCGCGTCGCGGTGTCGAGCATCACGCGCGTGCCATCGTCCAGCCGCACGCGCCGCTGTTCGCCGATATCGGTGCGATAGACACCCGCATTGGCCTCTCGCCAGCCAAGGGTCGCGCCGCCGGCGACAATGGCCGCCGCGCCGCCCGCCATCACCGCACGACGCGAAAGGCGCACAGGTTGCGACGGAGCCTCGACTACGCCGATGCCGCCGACCGCCTCCCACACGGCTGACGCCTGCTCGAACGCGTCGGCATGGCGCGGATGCGCCGCCAGCCAGCGGCGGAACGCGGCATCGTCGCGCGGGCCGCGATCGTCGGCATGGAGCCGCGCCAGCCATTCCGCCGCTTGCCGGTTTGCATTTTCCGGCTCGCTGCGAGCGGTCACGTCACCACGTCTCCATCCAGTCGGTCAGATGGGCCATGGCCCGCGCGACATGTTTTTCGACCGCGCTCTGACTGATGCCGAGTTCTTCGGCAATTTCCCGATACTTACGTCCCTCAAGCCGGTGCATCAAGAAAATCTCGCGCGTGCGTGGCGACAATTGCGCCACCCCGCCGCGCAACCGCTCCAGCCGGTGCCGCGCGATCAATGTCTCGTCCTGAAGCGGAGTCGCATCGGCGACGATTTCGCCCGCCACCTCCAGCGGCAATGCCGGTCCCACGCGCCGTTCGCGGCGATAGGCGTCGATGCCGCGATTGGCCGCCGCGCGCGCCAGCATCGCCGCCGGGCGGTCGGCGACCACCTGTCGCTCGGCAAGACCGACCCACGCGTCGTGCAACAGGTCCTCGGCATCATCGCGGCCGGTCATCCGCGCAATCTGGTCACGCAACCGCGTCCAGCCCGCGAAGAGACCCATGGTTCCCGATGCCGCCTGTTCAGCCATGCCGCCCGGCTAGGCAGTCAGCGATACGCTTTCGTGACAGTCTGGCGGCATTGCGATGACGGTGGCCGCTATTCGCCCAGGTAGACGGGGTTCGAATAAAACCACAGATCAGCCCACGGGCTTTCACCGGGCGTGTCGGGCGCCGGTTCCGCCTGAACGGTATTGGTGCCGCGCACGCGCAGATAGGCCGGACGCGACGGCGCGATCATGCGATGCTCGATCACCCAGTCGGCGCCGTCGCGACGCCATTCATCCGCGGCAAAACGCCGGACCACCCGCGTCGTCGGATTGTGATCGCCCGCCGCGCCAGCTCGCTCACCGGCGATCAGGTCGACATGATCGACCCGCGGCACCGCGCCATCGGCATTCGCGGCCTGTGCCGGACGAAATCGGATCGTCACCGTCATCGGCGCTCCCGGCGCGACGGCCAGCTTGTCGCCCATCGCCGCGCTGCCCCCCCCGGCACGGACGCCGACATCGAGCCGCTCGATCAGTCCGCCGGTCGCGACGAACACACGGCCCCGCCGCAATCCGTCGAGGATGCTGGCCGAGTTCCGCTCTGCAAATACCCAGGTCTTGGCATATTCACCGGGCCAGAAATCGGCGCCCCCTTCACGCCAGTGACCGTGCGAATCCGACGTCGCGGTAATCGTCCAGCGCAGCCCCTGTCCCAGCATGGCGTCCCACGCCCCGCCCAGCACGGCGGTCATCTGGTCGAAGCCGCCCATTGTCGGATAGCCGCCATACAGCCCGCGCGAACCATGCGCGGTGTCAAGGCCGGGCTTCGGCCGCGCCGCCTGATGCCCCGGCGCGCCCTCCATGCCGACGACGACATCGGGCGCGGTCTGCTGCCACCGGCGATATTCGGCCGGGCTGTGCAGGCCCCAGGCGCCAAGGCCGGTTGCGGTGCGTGAGGGATGATTGGCGATCAGCACCGGCGGCGCGGGCAACGCCGCCATCGCGCGCAAGGCTTCGATCATGCGCGGCTTGGTGCTGCGCGACGGGTCGGCGGGCCAGGGTTCGCGCTTGCCAAAGCCGCCCTCGATCCGGCGCAACGCCGCTCGCTCACCGGGTTCGATCGGCAGGATGAAGCTGGCATGTTCGCCACCCGGCACGTCGAACTCCATGCCATAGAACAGCACCAGGTCGGGCATGGCGCGCCGCGCCGCCACGATATCGGGCCAGGCACGATCATAGGCGATCTGCGAATGGCCCGGCCCGCCATGATCGGTCGTGACCATCCAGTCGAGACCGTGTTGCCGCGCCATCTGCGCGTTGCGAAGCGTGGTGTGACGCGAATCGCCGCCAAGGATCGGTTCGGGCAGGTTGTCCGGCGCGGCGGGATCGGGGCGGAACTTGGCGCTATAGATGCTGTGGACATGATGATCGCCCGCCAGCCAGCGCGGCTCCTGCGCCGCAAGCGCGCTGAGCGGCAGCAGGGCAGGCAACAGTTTCAGGAACAGCATCGAATGATTGGGCATTTCGGCATCCCGCTATCGGCAAAGAGCGCGGACGCTATTCGACAAGTGCGACAGTCATGTGATGCCTGCGGGTCGGACCGGGGTATCGGGTCAACGTCCCCAATATCGCTCCGCCAGGGTCAGCGCCCGGACCTCATCCACATCGATCCAGGCGAAACCGCTGACGTCGACCACGCGCGCTTCGCCACGATCCGCGAGCAGGCGGACGCCCTCCGTCAGGGAGGGCGATGCGAGTGTCTTCAGCATCGCGGTCAGTTTCTCGCTGATGACGAATACGCCGGTATCGTAAGCGTCATGTTCCTGCAGCCCCTTGCCGATCGCGATGATCCGATCGCCGCTGGTGGCGACGCGGGTGACGTCCAGCGGGTCGACCCAATCATGACCGAGCCGTCGGTCGATGCCGAGCGTGAGGCCGGGACCGGCCCCGCACCCGGCCACGCTGGCATAGAGCGCCGGGTCGACCAGATGGTCGCACATCGCGAGCAGGGCGTCCTCGTTCCCGAGCATCGGCTCGGCCATCATGACCGAAACCCCGTTCGGCAGGCTCGGGTCCGACCAGACGAGATCGACAAGCAGCGGCTGTGGGCGCGAGGCGATGTGCCGCGCCACTTCCTGTCCGCGATAGCCGAGCACGACCACTGCCCGGTCCATCCCCGCCGCCGCCAGCCCGGCAAGCGCGTGGTCGATCAGCGGCCGTCCGGCGACCGGGCACAGCGGCTTGGATGCGGCCGCCTCGCGCAGCCGGCTTCCCTCGCCCGCGGCAAGGACCACCGCCGTGCGAATCACGTCAGGCCGCCTTGATGAAGTCTTCGACCGCCATCTTCGCGAGGTCGTCGGTCATCTGCTTGCGTGGATGCTTGCAGAAATAGGCACTGGCCGGATCGATGACGCCGGCGATGCCGCGGTCGCGCGCGATTTTCGCACAGCGGATCATGTCGATCGCGACACCGGCGGAATTGGGCGAGTCCTCGACCGAAAGACGAAGCTCCAGGTTCATCGGCACGCCGCCAAAGATCGCGCCCTCCATCCGCAGGAAACAGACCTTGTTGTCGTTCTGCCACGGGACATAGTCGGACGGGCCGATATGGACATTTTCGTCGCGCAGCCGCTCGCCGGCGACCGACTGCACCGCCTCGGTCTTGCTGATCTTCTTGGAGGCCAAGCGGCGGTGGTTCGACATGTTGAGAAAGTCGGTGTTGCCGCCGGTGTTCAACTGGTAGGTGCGCTCCAGCTTGACCCCGCGCTTGGCGAACAGGTCGGTCAGCACGCGGTGGACGATCGTCGCGCCGAGCTGGGCCTTGATGTCGTCGCCGATGATCGGCACGCCGGCGTCCTCGAACCGCTTTGCCCATGCGGGGTCGGATGCGATGAAGACGGGGATGTTGTTGACGAACGCGACCCCGGCTTCAAGCGCGCATTCGGCATAGAATTCCGTGGCCTTCTGGCTGCCGACGGGCAGATAGTTCAGCATGACCTCCGCGCCCGAACGCCTGAGCGCGGCGACGACGTCGGCCTTGCTCGGCTGCGGATCGTGCGCGACGATAAAGGTGCGGTCATCGTCATGGTCGGACATGTGATCGGCGATGCCGTCCATCACGCTGCCCATGCGGACCACCGTGCCGGTGGGCGGAATATCGGCGGCGAAGATCGCGGTGCAGTTGGGCTTGGCGAAGATCGCCTCGGCCACATCCTTGCCGACCTTGCGGGCGTCGACGTCCCAGGCCGCGACAACGCTGATGTCGCAGGGCCGGTATCCGCCGACCTCGTAATGCATCAGGCCGACCGTGTGGTTGGTGCCCTCCCGGTAATATTCCAGCCCCTGCACGAGCGAGCTGGCGCAGTTTCCGACGCCGACGAGAGCGATCCTGATGGTGTTCATCGGTAATCTTGTTCCTTGCTGGTCGTGTCCGCGAACAGGCTTGCGGACGGGCGAGAGGGGGACAGGGCCGCGTAACCCCGCTCGACCTTGCGGTGCGAAACGAGAGCAATGGCGGCGACGGCGGAAAGGATGGCGATCTCGAACGCCCAGAACAGCGCAGGGTCGCCCAGCAGAGCGGCAATGAAAATCGCGCCGATCCGGACGTTGGCGCTGAGCAGGGTCATCCAGCGCATGATGGGGACCGCGTCGCGGGCATAGGCGCGGCCAAAGGCGACAGGGTCGGCGTCGCTTGCCATGCGCCGTTCGAACGGCAGCGCCATGTGATCGATGCTGGTCGCCAGCCGATCATAGGCGCGGACCAGCGGATTGCCCGCGATCACCGGTGGCGTGGTTCGCGCAATGCCCTTCGCCCGGCGCTGGAACCGCGCGCGCTCTCCCTCGTAAAGGCTCGACTGGGCCGCGTGGAAAACGCCAGCAACGATTGCCAGGGTCCAGCCGGTAACGGTGCCCACGGACATCGCCAGTGAGACATAGATCAGGATGAACACGCCGTGATCGCACAGGCCGTCGAGAAACCGGCCGGTCGCGCTCGCGGTGCCCGTGGCGCGCGCAATCATGCCGTCGAGTCCGTCGGCGACCATCCAGCCGGTCGAAAAGAGCAGACCGAGCAGCGCCAGCCATGCGCTGTCCCACCGGGCGTAACAAGCGGCGGCGATCGCGCCGAGCGCCAGGCCGCTCAGTGACACGGCATTTGCCGACACGCCCAGGCGCAGCGCGACCGGCAGCAGCGCGCGCGCCGCCGGATGGATCAGATACAGGTTGGATAGGTCCTCGATCCGCCGGTCGCGCGAACCATCGGCTTCGACCCGCAACCCGCGCGGTCGATCGATCGTGATCGTCGCGTCGTCCTCAGCCACGGGGATGCCGGCGATCCTGCACCGATGCGCCGGCATGTTGCGCGACCGGCATTTTGATACCCCGAACAACGCGGGGCTTGGCCGGTCCGCTTCGGGTTGCGTGCCGGAGGACGCCGAGCGTGACGGCGAACCAGCCAACCGCAGCGGCCGCAAAGAGGATCAGCAGCGAATGCGTCAGCCCCGCCAGGATCATGACCGCGCTGGCCGCCGCGAAAAAGTCGCGCATCGTCAGGTGGATCAGCCACTCCGTGATGCGGTTCGGCCGGCCGTTGCGGCGAAAATGCTTCTTGACGATATCGAAGTTGACCGGCTCCCCCGCGGCCGTCACCGTCGTGCCGATCAGCAGCAGCCCGGATGCGAGCGCCAGCAACGCGATCCCGCCCGCCAGCGCGCCGGACAGGTCGCCCGCCAGACCCACATTGGCGGTAACGCCGGTCACGAAAGCCAGATTGGTGCAGGCGTCGATCACGCTGTCGAGCGTCGCGCCCTCCCTCGAGGTCCGGCAGGTCGCTCGCGCCATTTCCCCATCGACCCCGTCAAAGATCGACGCCGCCTGGAACAGGATCGCCCCCGCGATCAGGCCGGGACCGTTGCCGAGGATCAGCGCAAGCGTCATCGCGATGCCCAGCACGGCGGTGCCGATGCTGGCATGGAACGGCGTCAGACCCGGCACCTTGAGCAAAAGGCCGCTGATCGCGCGCGAGATCGGCCGGTTGACGTATCGCGATACGATGCCGTCGCCTGCCTTGCCGGTCATCGACAGGATGTCCCTGCTCGCCCGGCGCAGCGCCCGCATACCGGCGGCACCGCCGACAGGCGCCGCGTCCGGCCTGGACAGGGCGTCGAACAGGACGGGCAGAACGCCGTCGCGCCGCGGTTCGCCGGGCTGCCTGGCGACCGCCGCCACGAACCTTTCGCCCCGGACGACCACGACGTCATCGCCAGGGTCGCTATCCGAAAAACGCGTCGGCAACCGGGGCGCGAGCCGCGCGCATTCGGCGATGACCTCGGCGCCGGGCGTCCAGTCGGGACCGGCGATGATCGCGCAGCCATCGATGTCGCCGCTGTGCTCCAGCGCGGCGAGCGCGTGCGCCGCACGGGCTGCGGCGGGGATGCCCGCGACGCGGTATTCCGCCGTCGCGGCGCCGGAGAAGAGGACAAGGATCTGGGGCAAGGCGATTGTTCCCGCTGGCTACGTCCTGACGTTGACGGAATGATCGCGCGAAAACCTTTGGCCAAAATAACGCGCCGGCCCGCGGGCGAGCACCCGCCGGTAGATCGCCAGATTGGCAAGCGCGAAATCGCGCCATTGCAGTGACTGAACGCGCACCAGCCCGGCGGCGCGCATCCCGGCGGCGAGTGCCGGATCGCGCATCACCGCGAGCAACCGGTCGGCGATCGATGCCGAGTCGTGAGGGTCCGCCAGCAGGGCCGCCCCGCCCGCAACCTCCGGCATCGCGGAGGTGTCGCTGGTAACGACGGGGCAGCCGCACGCCATCGCTTCGGCGACCGGGTTGCCAAAGCCTTCCGCGAAGGACGGGTGCAGCAGCACGCACGCCGCCTGGTAGAGCATCACCAGCGCGTCGGTGTCGACCGCCGGCAGGAAGCGCACCCGACCGGCGATGCCGAGATCGCGCGCAAGGCGGTCGAGCGCCCCGCTGCCCCGCCCGCGACGCTGGACGATCACCAGGTCGATCCGGGGATCGGCCCCGAACGCGATCGCGAACGCGCGCATCACGCCGGGATGATTCTTGTAGGGCGCGTCCTGTCCCACCGTCAGCACGAACGGGCGGCCGGGCGTCAGCCCCAGCGCGGCCAGCCTTGCCGGTTCGGTAATGCCGGGCCGGAACCGGGCGGACACACCCGACAATGTCACCGCCGTGCGCGCCGCCGCCGGTGGATGAAAGGCGGCGACCGCGCTGGCGGTGGCGCCGCTGATCGCGGCGATGGCATCGGCCGACCGGATGGCGCGGCGCAGGCCATGGCCATAGAACCCCTGCTCCACCGCCCCGCGAAGGCCGGTGCGGCACCAGCCGGGGTTGGTCAGGCGCATGATGTCGTGGATCGTCACCACGCACGGCATGGCGAGGCCCGCCGGCATGGTGTTGAAGGTTGCGTGGAACAGGTCGACGCCCGTCAGGTCGGCGACCCTGGGCAGCCACCACATCGTCGCGGGACCGTTTGCGGGGTGCGCCACCACCTGTTCCGCCACGTTCGGCGCGTCGCTCAGCGAACCGGGATGCGCCGGATGCCGCAGCAGCAGGAAGCGCAGGTCCGGCGCAAGGCCCGGCAGATGGTCGACCAGCCCGCGAACCACCTCGGCAATCCCGCTCGGTCGCGGTCCGATATATCGGCAGTCGATGCAGACCGTCGCCACGGCGTCGCCAGCGCCGGTCATTGCACCGCGTTGTTGATGCCGGTGACGGAGAAGGCCGCGCTCGACACGATGTTCAGGAACTTCTGCAGGTCGGCGATCGGCGCATTCGAGACATAGACCACATCGCGGTCGCGGATGACGAAATCCTGCGCGGTGAAGAAGGAAGCGCCCTGACCCAGGTCAAGGCGGTAGACGACCGGGACCAGCCCTTGCGCCGTCGTGCGCGCGGTATCGAGGACCGCCGGGTCGAGGGCGGCGGGCTGTTCCAGACGGAAGATGAAGACGCCGCGAACATCGGCCCGGTCGTCGCGCAGCCCGCCGATCCGCCCCAGCGCCTGGGCAAGGCTGATGCCGCCGCCCTCGAACGGCACTTCGGCATTCTGTCCCACCGCGCCGAGCGCGACGAAGCTGTAGGGTTGAAACGCGACGGTGACGATATCGCCGGGCTGCAACACCACGTTCTGCGCGGGATCGCGCACGACGGCGTCCAGCGGCATCGCCGCGGTGCGCCCGCCGCGCGTAAGCTGGACCGTGGTCTTGACGACGGGCTGACGCGACCCGCCCGCGGCGGCAATCGCATCCAGCAGCCGTTCGCCGCGCGGCGTGAGCGGGACGCGGCGGGTTGCACCCACCTCCCCCATCACGGTCACGGCGCGACTGTCGTTCTGCGCCAGGCGGACGATCGCCTGCGGGCTGTGCGCCCGGCCCGCGAGCCGCGCGACGATGGCGCGCCCCACCGCCTGCGGCGTCTGGCCGCGAACCACCAGGCTGCCGACAAAGGGGATGGTCACGGCGCCGTCCTCGCCCACGACCTGTTGCGGAATACCGGCATTCTGGGCCAGCGACCCGCCCGGTCCCGCGCCCGGCCCCGTGGCGCCGAACAGCACGGCGGGCGGCGCTTCCCAGATCGCGATGTCGAGCACGTCCCCGGTGCCGATCACCGTGCCGCTGGGTGCGACCGCGTCGAACACATCGTCGAACTGCCGCGACCGCGCATAGGCGGTGGTGCGGCGCGCGACCGCTTCATCCAGCGCGACGATGCTGATGCCCTGCGCCGCAGCCGAAGGATTGCCGGCGCGGACGATCGCGCCCGACGACGGACCCGATCCGCCGACGCTGGAACAGCCCGCGAGCAGGAAGGCGAGCAGCGCGGCGGCGCGGCTGGGCGGCATCGATGGCATCACAGAAACCCCTGGTAGAGCGCGGACAGGCGCGCCCGGTAACGTTCGGGCGAAAACAGCGCCGCCTGCTCCCGCCCACGCCGGGCAAGGTCGGCGCGCAGACCCGCATCGGCATCGAGCGCGCGCAGCCCGGCACCGATCGCGGCGCTATCATAGGGATCCACCGCCAGCGCGGCCTGTCCGGCGACTTCGGGCAAGGACGACGTATCGGCGCACAGCACCGGCGTGCCGAGCAGCATCGCTTCCAATACGGGCAGGCCGAACCCCTCGTAGAGTGAAGGAAACAGCGCCGCCTTGGCCCCGCGGATCAGGCTGACCAGCAGGCCGAACGGCACATAGGGCACCTGAATGATCCGTCCGCGCCGCACGTCGCCGCGCGCCGGCTTTCCGGGGGCAAGCGCGTCGAGCAGGCGCAGCTCGCCCTCCGCCCGCCACGCGCGCGCGCCGATGATGACGAGCGGTGTCTCGATACCGCTCGCCAGATATGCCTCGACCATGCGGCCGATATTCTTCTTCGGCTCGATCGAACCCCAGAACAGGAAATAATCCCTGTATCCGGCACCCAGCGCGCCCTCGACCTCGCGGGCGACCTGTGCCTCCGGCGTCTCGATCAGGCGCGCGGGGATGGCGACCGACTGATAGGTGTTGGTGACGCGGTCGGGGGCGATGCCGGTCAGGTCGATGATGTCGCGGCGCGAGCATTCGGAAACGGTGACGATGTGATCGGCGCGCCGTGCGATTTCGCGCAACAGCGCCAGATAGCGGCGCTTGTTGTCCAGCGTGGTGTAGGGCAGCCGGAGCGGCACCAGGTCGTGCAGCGTGTAGAGATTGGCGGCGCCGGGAACGCGCAAGGGCAGCGGATAGGTCCAGTGCGCCAGATCGACGCGCGCCGGCAGGCGAACCGGGGTCACGCGGCCCCATGCATGGAACCGGCCATGCGCGCGGCGGAACAGGTCTGGCGCGTTGTAGAGCGTGTCATAATGGGGGAGGCGGGCGCCGAACTGGCGCGTGACGACCGCGCCCGTGACCGGAACCGCGGCGGCGCGCGCCGCCAGCGGCGACACGATGCCGGCAAGATCGCGCAACCGGCTGCGCCGCGTGCTCGTCTCGCTGTCGAAAAACGCGATCTCGCGCAGCAGCGGGTCGCGGGCGGGCGGCGCGCCGAGGCCGTAGAGGACCGACGTCCGGTGCCCCAGCCGCCCGACCTCCAGGCTGAGGTTGCGGGCGTAGGTCGCGACCCCGGTGCCTTTCTCCAGGCCCAGATTATAGCCGTCGATCAGAACGTTCTTCATTCGAACAGCGCCTTTTGGGTTTCCGGCCAGTCGCGGAACGCGCCCGCCCCGGCGGCGGTCGGCCACGCCGCTTCGCCACCCACGATGCGCGCCAGCACGGCATCCGCTTCGTCGGACGCGAGGTGGGAAAGGGCGAGCACGCGGATCGCGTCGCCATGCGCGTGTCCGTCATCGGCGGCGCCGCCGGAGCCGCTGGCAAAGCGGTGATCCCGGATCATGGCCGCGACCATGGCGTCGCAGGTCGGATGGTGACGCAACAGGTGCACCGCCTCTTCCTCGGCCGGGACAGCGCCGTGCCAGAGCAGCCAGGCCACCGCCTCCACATCCGGGCGGCCGGGCACCTGCTGATGGGCTGGCCCCTTGCGATAGGGATGGATCGGCCAGGCCGCGGCATCGCCGCCCCCGCGCGCGACGACGAAGCGCAGATGCTCGACAACGTCGGCCGCCGGCTCGCCCAGGGCGCAGGCAGTGCGATAGGCCAGTTCCGCCCGCGCGAAATGCCCGCTTTCCTTTGCGACATGACCCAGCTGCACCCAGTAGGATCGCTGCCAGGGGTGGAGCGCGAGCGCGGCGGCATAGCGTTCCCCGGCGGCGTTCCAGTCGCCGGCATCGCGTCGCCAGTCGCCCTCGCGCACCAGCAGCCGAAAACGGTCGTCGCCCAGCGCGCGGTGCTGCGCCACCTCGATCAGCGCGGCGCGGTCGGCGGCGGCGGCGCGGTCGATCGCGGGGGGGGCGGCCAGCCCGATCGCCTCGCGGAAATGGTCATAGGCCGGGTCGAAATCGTCGAACAGCGCCAGCCGGCCGCCATGGAGCAGCGCGAAACGGTTGCAATGATCGCGCAGATAGCCCGGATCGTGCGAGATCAGCACCATCGCGCGGTCGCCCCGCTTGCGGAACAGCTCGTAATTGCAGCGATCATGGAAGCGCGCGTCGCCGACCGCGCCGATTTCGTCGATCAGGAAACAGTCGAACTCGATAATCATCGAAATCGCGAAGGCCAGCCGTGCGCGCATTCCCGACGAGTAGCTTCGCACCGGCTCGCGCAGATAAGCGCCCAGCTCGGAGAAATCGGCGACGAAGGCCAGGTTGCGCTGGAAATCCTGCGCGTAGATGCGACTGATGAAGCGGATGTTGTCGATGCCCGACAGGGTCGGCTGGAACGCCCCGCCAAAGGCGAGCGGCCACGACACCGACATGCCGCGTTCGACCCGGCCCGATGTGGGCCGTTCGGCGCCGCTGATAAGGCGCACCATCGTCGACTTGCCAGCCCCGTTGCGGCCCAGCACGCCCAGCCGCTCGCCCCTGTGCAGTTGAAAGCCCACGCGGTCGAGCACGACATTGTCGCCGGCGCGGGTGCGATACACCTTGCACACATCGGTCAGGCGGATCATTCGGGCACCACCCGCCGCGCCACCCACTGCGTCGTGCCGAGCGCGATGAACGTCAGCACCAGGCAGAAGGGCAGGACATAGCCCAGGTCGTAATGCGCCTCGATGCGGCTGCCGAAATAGCCCTCGCGCACGATCTCGGTGCCGTGGACCATCGGGATATAGAGCACATATTCCTGCGCCGCCGCCGGCAGCGCGTCGACCAGGAACGCCGCGCCCGACAAGGGGAAGATCAGATAGGATGCCGGGTGCCACAGCTTGTCGACCAGCTCGCTGTGATGGCTGAGCGCGCCCAGCGTGATCGCCAGGGCGGCGCCGAACCAGGCGATCAGCAGCCAGCCGCCCACCACCTCCAGGATGTTGCGCGGCGGATCGATCCAGCCCAGCGCGACGAAAAGCGCGCTCAGCCCGACAAAGGACATCGTCGCGCCGCCGAACTCCAGCAGGACGCGCGCCACATAGATGTCGAGCACGCGGATGTTGCGGTGATAGAGCAGCGACAGGTTGCTCCACAGCGCGCCGATGCACCGGCCCGGCATGTTGCGCCACAGCAGCACGCTGGAATAGCCGGTCAGCGCGAACGCGACGATCGGCAGGTCGCTGCCGTGATAGGCCTGCGCCGCCGTCCACAGCGCCGCGACGCCCAGCGTGAACAGCATCGGCTCCACGAACAGCCACAGAAAGCCGATATTGTGGCGGCCATAGCGTGTCAGCATCTCGCGCAGCAGCAATGCGTGCAGGACACGGCCCTGCACCGCCAGGCTGTCGCGCATCCTGACGGCGCCGGTCGCGGAAGGCAGCCCGCTCATCCTTCGCGATGCTCGCGCACGCCGGCGACCAGCACGGTCAGGATGCCCCATGCCAATAGGCCCAGCACGAACACGGCCAGAATGCCGCCAAGCCGGCGGGGTCGGATCGGATAGTCGGGCAGGCTCGGCGCGGCGATCCGTTCGACATAGGCGCGCTTGCGCCGCGCCTCGGCATGGGCGTCCTGCAGCGAAACCAGTGTCGCGGCCAGATGCTTGGCGGCGAGTTCGCTGTCGAGCAGCAGCACCTGATAGCGCGCCGCCGCCGCCGAGAGCGAGTTGCGGCCGCCCGCCACGCCCGACCGCCGCCGCGCGATCTCGCGCTTCAGACTGTCGATCTGCGTCCGCAGATACGGGATTTGCGACGCGGCCGGGGTGAACGCTTCCATCTGCTGAAGCTGGGTGCGGGCGGATACCAGCTCGTCCTCCAGCTTCGAGATGCCTTGCAGCCGCGCTTCCGCCTCCTTTTCGGGATCGATGATCCCGGCGCGATTGCGGTAGGCGGCGAGCCGCATCGCCGCTTCGCGCGCACGTGCCTGCGCGGCCCGTGCGTCATCCTCCGCGACCGAGAGCGCATCGGTGCGCGCGCGCGTCGACAGGCGGTTCACCAGCGCCTCCGACTGTTCCAGCAACCGTTCGTTGATGGCGCGCGCCTGGTCAGGGTCGAAGGCGCTGACGCTCAGGTGCAGGACCTGTGTGGTCGTGTCCGGCTCGACCTCGACCTTGCCGAGATAATAGTCGAAGAAGCGCTCGCGATTGGGCGCCAACAGCCCGCCGAAACGGTCGAGGATCGAAACGGACGTCGCCGAATAGGCGCGCGACAGCAGCCCGTCCTTGTCCGCATCGTGCAGCGCCGCGCGCGATTCGAGATATTCGACGACCGCGTTGCTCTCCTCGGAAACGCCGCTCAGTCCGGCGCCGCTCAGGACCTGTCCGATCGAGGTCGCCGCCGCGCGGCTCGGACTACGCACCACGAACCGCGCCTCGGATATGAAGACGTCGCTGGCGAACACCCCGAAATACAGGATCGCCGCGATGGTCGGTGCGACCACCAGCGCGATGAACAGCGGCGACAATCGACGCAAAGGCGACAACATCAGCGCCGGGTCCCAAGGCGCAGGTCGCGGCTGATGCCGCGCGCACCGATGGCGCGCCGCGTGCCGCCAATGCCGGCATCGGCGCGGCCATGGGGAAGCGTCGCCAGCCACGGATCGACCCGCTCGAAATGTTCTTCCCAACTGGGCGGGCAATATCCCCGCAACGCATCGATCCGGCGCTGGCGCAATGCCGCCGCGCAATCGAACGCGCCGATCCGCTCGCACCACGCATCGACATCATGCGGGTCGAGCAGACAGGGAATGCCCTGACCGACTTCGCGAAAGCAGGGCAGGTCGCTGGCGATGACGGGCACGCCAAGCGTCAGCGCCTCCGCCATGGGCAGGCCGAACCCCTCGGCCAGCGACGGCATCAGCACCGCGCGCGCGCCGAGCATCAGCGACACCAGCACTTCATCCCCGCAATCCTCGACGATCTCGATCAGGCCGCCGGCCATCCGCGACGCCGCCAGCGCCGAACGCAGCGACGCGCTGCCGCTGCCCCAGCGGCCGACGATGACCAGCCGCGCGGGCGCCGCGCCGGGGCGGGCGCGCAGACGCGCCCACACTTGCACCAGAAGGGCGTGGTTCTTGCGGCTCTCGATCGTGCCGACGCACAGGAAATAGGGCGCAGTGGATCCGGCGGGAGGCGCGGCGGGTAGCCTGGCGCCCGCCAGCGGCGCGACCATCACGGCGGGCGCGGGCACCGCCATCCTCTCGGCATGGTCGTGCAGGTCGCGGGCAACCGCCGCGCTTCCTACGACGATCCCCGCACCGTGCCGCAATGCCGCATCGACCCGGCCGGTGTGGCGCACGACCGCGTGGGGGCGGCAGTGTTCCGGGTGCAGCACCGGGATCAGGTCGTGAACGAAATAAACCGCTCTCAATGCGTGGCGCGCCACCCAGCGCGCATGGACGGGCAGGTCGAAATCGGTGTGACCGACGTTCAGGTAAAGGCTGCCCGGCACCGGACGAGCACGGCTGGCAAGCGCACCGGCGATGTGGCCGGCCATCCGGCTCCGCGCGCCGGCGGCGCGCCCGTCCGCCAGATCGTCGAACAACCGGCGGGAGGCGGCCCGGTCCAGCACCCGGATGATGCCCCGATGCTGCACGACCGCGCGCGCGCGGTCCCGGAAATGGTGGAGATATTCGAGACAGACACGATCGATGCCGTTCGCCGGACGCGCGGTCCAGCGCAGCGAGATCAGCCGGGTGACGTCGAGAAGGACGGGGAGAAGGCCGGGGAAACGGACGGGCGCCGCCATTTCCGCCGCGTTCCAGAAGCTGCTACTTTGCCTATCCATCCTGGCGCAGACGGAGACCTTACGCCGAAACCTTGGACCGTCCGCCCCTTTCCCGCGCGTCGGTCGCTAGAAGCGGGTGTCGATGCCGATCCGGAAGGTTCGCGGACGCAGCGGCGTAACCTGATCGCGCCCGGTGGTGAACGGCGTCCCCAGCGCGAAACGGTTGCCGCGCGTGTCGAACACATTGCTGACCGTCGCCGAAAAGCCGATCCCGGCAACGGCGAAGCGTGCCGTCACCTCCGTATCCAGATAGCTGCCCTGCCGCTGGCCCAGCACGGGGCCGACGCCAAGGCGGGACGATCCGATATAGCGCGCCCAGCCATCGACCGTCAGCTCGCCGCCGCCCACATCGCCGCTGTAAATCGCGCCGATCCGCGTCGTGATGCGCGCGATGTTCGGGATCTGCGCCAGCCTTTCCAGCGCCTGGGTGCGCGCCGACTGCTGTTCGGCTTCGTCCCCGGTCGCGGCGGCCAGCGCGATCAGCGCGGTCGACGGCTCCCCGATCCGTCCGTCATTATAGGCCACGGCGCCCTCGATCCGCAGGCCGTCGACGGGCCGCACCTCGGCCACCGCCTCGATGGTCCACAAGCGGCCATTGCCGATATTGGCGGTGCTGGGCAGGCCGGATCCGTCGATGAAATCGGCCTGGATGTCGCGCCATGCCGCCCGCGCCGTCGTCAGGCGGAAGTCCAGCCGGGGCGAGGCATAGCGCGCGCCGGCCTCGATCGTCGCAACCCTGTCGTTCCTGAACTGGCGGACATCATCACCCTCGATCGCGAGGCCGCCGGGGCGAAAGCCCTCCTGATACCGCACGAACAGCTTCAGCCGGGGCGCCGCGTCGATCAGCGCGGACGCGGCCGGCAGGACGATCGTCTGCGTCCGCTCTGCTTGGGCCTCCGCCAGTGCGACGGCGTCGCTGCGGGACGAAATGTCCTCGGCACGGCCGTTCAGCGTGGACCGCGTGGCGCGCACCCCCAGCGTCGCGAGCACGGGACCGAGCGGGCGAAAGCTGCCTTCGCCGTAAGCGGTCCATTCGGTCACGCTGTTGACCACGCCGGTCGCCGGCATCCGCTGATCGGGCGCGCCCAGCAGCCGCAGCAAGCGGGAGCGGTTGTGGATATAACTGACCCCCGCCAGCCAGCCGGACCCGTCACGCGCCGTCTGCCAGGCGCGCGTCTCGTTCGCCTGCATCCGCGTGCGGTTCGCCTGTTCGAACACTCGGTCGGGTCCGCCGGGCAGTGTCGCGTCATAACGCTCGAGCAGGTCGTGCGCCGTGATGCCGCTGGTCGATCGCAGCTTGACGTCACCCAGCCGGCCGGACACCACCACCTGACCCTGTCCATAGTCGGCGCTGAAACCCTCGACCACCGCGGCCGAGCGGGTCAGCGGCTCACCGTCGCGGTCGGCATATTGGCTGTCGTCGCCGCGAATCCGCTGGCCGATGCCGATGATCTCGGCGCTCCAGTCGCCGCCGAGATCGAAATGCAGGGTTGCACGGCCGCTGTCGATCACCGTCCGGTTCACGTCCACCCGGTCGAGCAGCGGCTTGTCGATATAGCCGCCCTCCACCGTGCTGCCGGCGACCAGGCGCGCCCCGATCCGGTCCGAGACGACGGGCAGGTTGAGCACTGCCTGCGCGTCGTAGCCGGGCCGACCATGCGTCGTCGCCGACGCGCCGACTACCGCGGTTCCGCTGGCGTCGGACAAGTCGACGGGATTGGGCACCAGCCGGATCAGTCCGCCGAGCGAACCCGCGCCATACAGCGTTCCCTGCGGCCCTTCCAGCACCTCGACCGCCGCCAGGTCGGCCAGGCGAAGATCGGGATCGGGCGCGTTGTAGCTCAGCCGCAGATCGCCATAATATTGGCCCACCGTCGCCTGTGTCGGCCCCGTAAAGCTCGAATCGGCGATGCCGCGGATGAACAGCTTGTTCCGCCCGGCACCGAGATAGGTCGAGGTGACGCTGGTCAGCCGCTGGACCAGCCGGTCGGTGCCGCCCGTGCCGCCGCGCTCCAGCTCGGTTCCCGATACGGTGGCGACATGTCCGGCGAAGTGATCGCGGGTCGTATCGCGCTTGCTGGCAATGACGATGAGATCGGGGGCCGGCGGCGGCGGCGGCGG